>NZ_JAPPTE010000008.1:0-202398 GCF_026719375.1 Citrobacter sp. W9
TTTAATTACAGCAATGATCTGATGCTCAGTAAAACGGGCTTTACGCATAGCGATCTCCTTTGTTGGCAGAGTGATTATGCCGGAGGGTCTCTAAATGTGAATGGCACGATTATGCGGGATACTTACAGTTATATCTGGCTGTTGTTCTCGATCTCTTCTCACGTCGGGTTATAGGCTGGAGCATGGGAGGACGAATGACCGCTGAATTAGTGATGGATGCATTATTGATGGCGGAATGGCGACGTAAACCGACAGCAGAAGTATTAATCCATTCAGATCAGGGTTCTCAATATACCAGCGAAAGGTGCCAGCATTTTATGGCATCTCACAATTTGAAAAGCAGCATGAGTCGTCGGGGTAATTGCCATGACAACGCAGTGGCAGAAAGCTTTTTCCAGTTGCTAAAACGGGAACGCATAAAGAGACGGATCTATAAAAACAGGGAAGAAGCGAAGGCAGATATCTTCGATTATGTAGAGATGTTTTATAATGCTAAACGCCGCCACAGTGCCTGTGAGGATCAACCCCCTGCAATTTATGAAAGTGCCTGGTTCATGAGGCACGGAACCGTCTAGGAAACTGAGGTCTATTCAAAATAAGATAAAACATAATAATTTCATCAAGTTGCATGGTAATTTATCCAGGATCCATTTGTGTCCAGGACGTAAGTCTTCACAGCTGTCGAATCAATTCTATTTCGTAAGGCGGCTCACGTTTTTATGCCCTGAGCAGCGCTTTTCCGGCTGGAACTTTCCACCCACTCATTCATTGTGATTTAATATGCTAAACCGGTTTAATTAAGTTTAGCCTTGGAGGGTTTTAGCATGAAAGCAAAAGTTTGGGTTCTGGGCGACGCAGTGGTGGACCTGCTACCGGAGAGTGAAGGGCGCTTGCTACAGTGCCCTGGAGGCGCGCCGGCTAACGTGGCGGTAGGGGTTGCCCGCCTTGGCGGCAACAGCGGATTTATCGGCCGCGTCGGCGGTGACCCGTTTGGCCGCTACATGCGTCATACCCTGCAACAGGAGCAGGTCGACGTCAGCCATATGTATCTTGACGATCATCACCGCACGTCCACTGTGGTGGTCGACCTTGATGACCAAGGTGAACGCACCTTTACCTTTATGGTACGCCCCAGCGCTGACCTGTTCCTGGCTGAAGAAGACCTGCCACAGTTTGCCGCCGGACAGTGGTTGCACGTCTGCTCCATCGCGCTCAGCGCCGAGCCCAGCCGCAGTGCTACCTTCGCGGCTATGGAGAACATCAAGTCTGTCGGCGGTCGGATCAGCTTTGACCCTAATATTCGTCCTGATCTCTGGCAGGATCAGGCTTTGCTGCAAGCCTGCCTCGATCGCGCTTTGTCCATGGCAAACGTGGTAAAGCTATCGGAAGAGGAGCTGGTCTTCATCAGCGGCAGTAAAGATTTAGCATACGGAATCGCCAGCGTAACAGAGCGCTATCAGCCGGAATTGCTACTGGTGACGCGGGGCAAAGCGGGGGTGCTTGCCGCTTTTCAGCAGAAGTGTACCCATTTCAGCGCTAAACCGGTTGTCAGCGTGGATACCACCGGTGCGGGCGATGCGTTTGTCGCCGGACTGCTTGCTAGCCTTGCTGCCAACGGGATGCCGGCGGATATCAATGCCCTGGAGCCAACGCTCGCTCTGGCGCAAACCTGCGGTGCCCTGGCAACCCTGGCGAAAGGCGCGATGACTGCCCTGCCATACCAGCGCGATCTACACCGCCAGATTTGATCCTAAATACCGTCGTACGCGGTCCACTTTGTTGCATCCATCACACTTATTAAACCGGTTTAGCAAAATCAATTTCAAAATGTTAAATGTCGTGCTTAACATAGCAACTAAACCGGTTTAGCAAAGACACACAATTTTTTATTTTCCTTTTGGGATGCAATCAATATGTTCAGAAAAAGCACACTCGCGGTTCTTATCGCTTTGCTAACCGGCGCCGCCTCAGCCCATGCACAAACGGATCTCAGCAGTATCGAAGCCCGTTTAATTGCGCTGGAAAAACGCTTACAGGATGCCGAAAACAGAGCGCAAACGGCAGAAACCCGCGCAGAGTCGGCAGAGAAGAAAGTACAGCAGCTCACGACACAGCAACAAAAAACCCAGGACAGCACTCAGGAAGTGGCTCAGCGTACCGCCAAACTGGAGAAAAAAGCCGATGAGAAAAGCGGGTTTGAGTTCCACGGCTACGCCCGCTCCGGCGTGATAATGAATGACTCCGGCGCCAGCACCAAATCCGGAGCCTACATGACGCCAGCAGGGGAAACCGGTGGGGCTATTGGCCGCCTGGGAAACCAGGCCGATACCTATGTTGAAATGAATCTTGAACATAAGCAGACCCTGGATAACGGGGCAACGACCCGCTTCAAAGTCATGGTCGCCGACGGTCAAACCACTTATAACGACTGGACGGCGAGCACCAGTGATTTGAACGTGCGTCAGGCCTTTGTTGAACTGGGCAACTTGCCCACCTTCGACGGGCCGTTTAAAGGCTCCACCCTGTGGGCCGGGAAACGCTTTGACCGGGATAACTTTGACATTCACTGGATCGACTCGGATGTCGTGTTCCTCGCCGGTACCGGCGGCGGTATTTATGATGTCAGGTGGAACGACAGCGTTCGCAGCAACTTCTCTCTTTACGGGCGTAACTTCGGCGATATTGCTGATACCAGCAACAGTGTGCAGAACTACATCGTCAGCATGAACAATTTCATCGGGCCGGTGCAGATGATGGTCAGCGGGATGCGGGCAAAAGACAACGACGAACGCCAGGATACCAACGGTAATCCGGTCAAAGGCGATGCGGCAAATACCGGTGTACATGCGCTGCTCGGGTTGCACAACGACAGTTTTTACGGCCTGCGTGAAGGTGCCAGCAAAACCGCCCTGCTCTACGGTCACGGACTGGGTGCCGAAGTTAAAGGTGTCGGCTCTGACGGCGCGTTACGCTCGGGGGCTAACACCTGGCGCTTCGCCAGCTACGGCACCACGCCACTGAGCAAGAACTGGTTTATCGCCCCGGCGATACTGGCACAAACCAGTAAAGACCGTTATGTCGATGGCGACAGCTACCAGTGGGCAACCCTCAACATGCGTCTGATCCAGGAGATCAATCAAAACTTCGCCCTCGCTTATGAAGGCAGTTACCAGTATATGGATCTCAAACCTGAAGGTTATAACGATCGCCATGCGGTAAACGGCAGCTTCTACAAGCTCACCTTCGCCCCGACCTTTAAGGTTGGCGACATCGGCGATTTCTTCAGCCGTCCTGAAATCCGTCTTTACACCTCGTGGATGGACTGGAGCAAAAAACTCAATAATTACGCCAGCGATGACGCGCTGGGCAGCAGTGGTTTTAAATCGGGCGGCGAATGGTCGTTCGGGATGCAGATGGAAACCTGGTTTTGATGGTTAACACCTGGCGACAGTAACCGCCGGGGCGACAAAATACGTTTCGTCGCCCCGGACACAATAACAACGAAGAGAATGCGCCCCGGCTACCACGGGACGACAACTCGAAAATCAATACGCATTCAGAGGGTACTATGGATTTTGAACAGATTTCCCGCTCGCTACTTCCGCTTCTGGGAGGCAAGGAAAATATCGCCAGCGCCGCGCACTGTGCCACACGCCTGCGCCTGGTGCTGGTCGATGACTCACTGGCCGATCAGCAGGCCATCGGCAAAATTGATGGGGTGAAGGGCTGTTTCCGTAACGCCGGACAGATGCAGATTATCTTCGGCACCGGGGTGGTGAACAAAGTCTACGCCGCCTTTATCCAGGCGGCAGGGATTGGCGAATCCAGCAAATCGGAAGCTGCCGACATTGCGGCGAAAAAACTGAATCCTTTCCAGCGCATTGCCCGCCTGTTGTCGAACATCTTTGTGCCGATCATCCCGGCTATCGTCGCCTCCGGCCTGTTGATGGGCCTTCTGGGGATGGTTAAAACGTACGGCTGGGTCGACCCGGGTAACGCCATCTACATCATGCTGGATATGTGCAGCTCAGCGGCGTTTATTATTCTGCCGATTCTGATTGGCTTCACCGCCGCCCGCGAGTTCGGTGGTAATCCTTATCTTGGCGCGACGCTTGGCGGCATCCTGACTCACCCGGCGCTCACCAACGCCTGGGGTGTGGCCGCCGGTTTCCACACCATGAACTTCTTCGGCCTTGAGATTGCCATGATCGGCTATCAGGGCACGGTGTTCCCGGTGCTGCTGGCGGTGTGGTTTATGAGCATCGTTGAGAAACAGCTACGTCGCGTGATCCCCGATGCACTGGATCTGATCCTGACGCCGTTCCTGACGGTGATCATTTCCGGTTTTATCGCCCTGCTGATTATCGGCCCGGCTGGTCGCGCGCTTGGCGACGGTATTTCGTTTGTCCTCAGCACCCTGATTACCCACGCCGGTTGGCTGGCCGGACTGCTGTTTGGCGGTCTCTATTCGGTTATCGTCATTACCGGTATTCACCACAGCTTCCACGCCATCGAAGCGGGACTGCTGGGCAACCCATCCATCGGCGTCAACTTCCTGCTGCCGATTTGGGCGATGGCCAACGTCGCTCAGGGCGGTGCTTGTCTGGCGGTGTGGTTCAAAACGAAAGATGCCAAAATCAAAGCCATTACCCTGCCCTCGGCGTTTTCTGCCATGCTCGGCATCACCGAAGCGGCGATTTTTGGTATTAACTTACGCTTTGTAAAACCGTTTATCGCAGCCCTGATTGGCGGCGCGGTGGGCGGCGCGTGGGTGGTATCCATGCATGTTTACATGACCGCGGTGGGCCTGACGGCTATCCCTGGCATGGCTATCGTGCAGGCCAGCTCGCTGCTGAACTACATTATCGGGATGGTTATCGCCTTTGGCGTCGCCTTTGTCGTCTCCCTGGTACTGAAATACAAAACGGACGCTGAATAATGTCACATCCATCACGCCTGCCTGCGATTTTGCAGGCTGTTATGCAGGGCCAGCCGCGCGCGCTGACCGACAGCCACTATCCCCGCTGGCACCATGCGCCGGTGACCGGGCTGATGAACGATCCCAACGGCTTTATTGAATTTGCCGGACGTTATCACCTGTTTTATCAGTGGAACCCGCTCGCCTGCGATCATAAGTTCAAGTGCTGGGGGCACTGGAGCTCTGCCGACCTGCTGCACTGGCAACATGAGCCGATCGCGCTCATGCCGGATGAAGAGTATGACCGCAACGGCTGCTACTCCGGCAGCGCCGTGGATAGTCAGGGCACGCTCACCCTGTGCTATACCGGCAACGTAAAATTTGACGACGGCAGCCGAACCGCGTGGCAGTGCCTGGCGACGGAAAATGCCGACGGCACGTTTACCAAACTCGGCCCGGTATTACCGCTGCCGGAGGGCTATACCGGCCACGTGCGTGACCCGAAAGTCTGGCAGCACGAAGGTCGCTGGTACATGGTGCTGGGCGCACAGGATTTGCAAAAGCGTGGCAAGGTGTTGTTATTCAGCTCAGCGGACCTTCATGAGTGGACGAGTCAGGGCGAAATCGCCGGTTATGGCATCAATGGCCTGGACGACGCGGGCTATATGTGGGAATGCCCGGACCTGTTTGCCCTCGGCGACCAGCATGTCCTGATTTGCTGCCCGCAGGGCGTGCCTCGTGAGAAAGAGCGCTATCTCAACACCTACCCGGCAGTGTGGATGAGCGGCGATTTCGACTACCACCGCGCGGCCTTCGAGCATGGCGAACTGCACGAATTGGACGCAGGGTTTGAGTTCTACGCCCCGCAAACCATGCTTACCAGTGATGGCCGCCGTCTGCTGGTCGGCTGGATGGGCGTGCCGGAGGGCGAAGAGATGCTTCAACCGACCCTCACCAACGGCTGGATCCATCAGATGACCTGCCTGCGTGAGCTGGAGTTTATCGATGGTCAGCTATACCAACGTCCTCTACGAGAGCTGAGCGCCCTGCGCGGCGAAGCGCACGGCTGGGCAGGGAACTCCCTGCCGCTGGCACCGATGGAAATCGTTCTACAAACCACTGGGGACGATATTTTGAGCCTCGATTTTGACGGCGCATTAACCCTTGAACGCGATGCCAGCGGGATCCGCCTGGCCCGACCCAGTCTGGCCAGCGACGAGAAGCATTATCGTTACTGGCGCGGAGACGTCCGCTCGCTGCATATTTTCATCGACCAGTCTAGCGTGGAGATTTTCATCAACGGCGGCGAAGGAGTGATGAGCTGCCGCTACTTCCCGGCCTGTTCAGGGCAGCTAATGTTCTCCGGCATCACACCGGACGCATTCTGCTACTGGCCGCTGCGAACTTGCATGGTAGAATAAGCGTTTTGCCTCAAGCTCATGGCGTCGTAATGAAAACTAAACGCGTAACCATTAAAGATATCGCCGAACAGGCTGGCGTCTCAAAAGCGACCGCCAGCCTAGTACTGAACGGTCGTGGTAAGGAGCTGCGTGTGGCGCAGGAAACGCGTGAGCGAGTACTGGCGATTGCCCGTGAGCAGCACTATCAGCCAAGCATTCACGCCCGCTCGCTGCGCGACAACCGCAGCCACACCATCGGACTGGTGGTGCCGGAGATCACCAACCACGGCTTTGCGGTCTTTTCACATGAGCTGGAAATGCTGTGCCGCGAAGCAGGCGTCCAGCTATTGATCTCTTGTACTGATGAAAACCCCGGTCAGGAGAGCGTGGTGGTCAATAACATGATTTCCCGCCAGGTTGACGGTCTGATCGTCGCTTCATGTATGCACAACGATGCCGACTATCTTAAGCTCAGCCAACAACTGCCAGTAGTGCTGTTTGATCGTTGTCCTAATGAAAGCCTGCTGCCGCTGGTGATGACTGATTCGATTACCCCAACGGCGGAACTGATTTCCCGCATTGCACCTAAGCATAGCGATGAGTTCTGGTTTTTAGGCGGTCAGTCGCGTCTGTCGCCTTCACGCGATCGTCTGACCGGCTTCACGCAGGGTTTGGCTCAGGCGGGTATTGCACTGCGCCCGGAATGGGTGATTAACGGTAACTACCACCCGAGCTCAGGCTATGAGATGTTCGCCGCACTCTGCGCGCGACTTGGGCGGCCGCCTAAGGCGCTGTTCACTGCCGCCTGTGGACTGCTCGAAGGGGTACTGCGCTATATGAGCCAGCACCATTTACTCGACTCAGATATCCATCTGACGAGCTTTGACGATCACTATCTTTATGATTCGCTGTCGCTGCGTATCGATACCGTACAGCAGGATAACCGCCAGTTGGCCTGGCACTGCTATGATCTGATAAGCCAATTGATCGAGGGCGATACGCCCGAAACGCTACAACGCTACCTGCCCGCAACGCTGCAGTTTAGGCATCAGTAATAACTGAGCATTTTTGAATACCCTACAGAGGTGAAATCTGGTGCGAATCCAACAATCAAAAATCAATATTTGTAGTGATGTGATGCGGATAGGTCTTCACTGCATCAGTAATCACACCAATCGGTTTAAACGGCAAACTGAGTGGTGGTAAAGACTGACACCGGCATTATTACTGTCACTGTGGAACATCACTCCGGCGGGTTTACCGCGAGCTTCCCACGCAATTTCCAGCGCTTTGATGTCAGCTTGCTGTCCGGTGTGAATGACATTGCCCAACCCTCAGGTTTCCTTGCGAACAGATCGAGAACAACAGCAAGGTAAGCCCAACGCTTGCCTGTCCAGATATACGTCACATCGCCGCACCACACCTGATTCGGTTCTGTCACTGCAAACTGTCGCTCAAGGCGATTCGGGATAGCGGTGTGTTCATGACCACCACGTTTATACCGGTGGGTTGGCTGCTGACAACTCACCAGACCCGGTTCTTTCATGAGCCTTCCGGCAAGCCAGCGTCCCATTCTGAAGCCTTTCAGGGTTGCCATAATCGCGATACTTCTTGCGCCAGCAGAGCCATGGCTGATGTTATGCAGTTCCAGAACCTGACTGCGTAACACAGCTCGCATGCCGTCTGGCTTTTCGGGGCTTTTTCCCCAGTATTTGTAGCTGCTGCGATGAACCCCGAACACGTGGCAAAGTGTGACCACAGGATACTGCGCTCTGAGTTTCCTGATTAATGAGAACTGTTCAGGGAGTCTGACATCAAGAGCGCGGTAGCCTTCCTGAGAAACTCCCGGTTCACACGCATAACTCGGGATCTTGCTGGAGAGAGTAACCCAGTGATTTTGCCCTTCGTTTAAGCCCGTCGAGTACGCGATTACGGTAGCGCTCTTCATAATAATCCGCGCCAGGATCGACATATTTCTGACCGTATTTAAGGGCATTGTAGAACAGTATTGCCAGTTTTCTTGCCGTTGCAGTGACTGCTTTTGCTTTCCCGATACGGGATGATAATCGACGATAAAAAGCACCCAGCGCTGTATCGCTCCGGCCAATTGTTGTGGCTGCCAGTCTTAGTGCAGCAGCAATTCGACTGGATGAACGCCGTGTTTTCGAGGACAGTACTTTTCCACCGGAGATCTTATTCCCCGGGGACAAACACAGCCACGAGGTAAAATGGCTCGCATCCGGCCAGCGATTCATGTCAGTACCGCATTCGGCAACGAATTTTAGTGCCAGATAAGGTCCGAACCCATGTATCTGTGTCAGGTCTGCTCCGGTAATTTTCCAGAGTAATGGCCTGACATCAAAGGAAAGCTGATTGGGCTGTTTTGTACGATGTCTGGCGGAGGGCAATACTCCTTCAGGCTCTTCAGTTCCGGTGCTGAGCTGCAATAATGAAGTTTCGATTTGATCATCACACTCACGGATTTTTTCCTGGTAAAAATCGAAAAATGCCACCGACTGTTCAAGTGCAAAAAGATGTTCAGGCTGCCAGTTCCCTGTCAGTGCCTGTTGAAGAACCTCTGGCGTCTTTTTACATCTGACATCACGATACTGGATCAATACTGAAGGATCGCGCTCACCACTGACAATAGCTCTGACGATTGAAAGACCGGTAACGCCAGTAATATCCGATACGGCATGATGCAATTGAACATTCATCTGCATCAACGCCTTCTGCATATGTTGGATATGAGCAGCCCGGTATTCAGTCAGGCGTTCCCGTTGTCTCAAATAAGACCTGAGTACGGAAATGTCGTGTTCAGGTCTGAAACTGGCCCGAAGAAGGCCAAATGAATGCAGCTTCTGCAGCCACTGTGCGTCATTGACATCAGTCTTGCGACCGGGAACATTTTTTGCGTCTCTGGCATTAACAAGGATCACATTGAAACCCGCAGCCTCAAGGATCTCAAAAGCAGGCAACCAGTAAACGCCAGTGGACTCCATGGCAATGGTCGTAATGTGACAGGTTTTGAGCCAGTCGGACATCCGATGAAGGTCGCCAGTGAAACTTTGAAAAGTTCTGACCGGCTCGGCGTCAGCATCCGGTGGAACGGCGACTACGTGGAATTCAGCGCCAATATCAACGCCCGCAGCATGAGGATGGATAACAGACATTCGGGAGGATTTTTTCATGGAAATCTCCTTGCTCATTTTTCAATGAACGAAGGAGGGGACGACGGAGAAATCACCTTCCTGAACGGGATCAAAGTCACCACTGCCGGATCCGCCACAGTCCCTGAACCATGTTTTTTTACGGGGTCATACCACCAAAAGGCCGACGGCCGCTTCCTTCGCTAAATTAGCCTGCCAACTTTTCCGGGGAGTTTCTGAGACTCAGGACGGGGTTTCACCCATGGACAGTTTTTTAATATGTCCCGTTCGTCGGTAACCCGCTTCAGCTCTTTCTGGAGACGGCGGATCTCGGTCTGAGCAACTGACTGTTCTTTATTAGCGGAAGAATCCGGACCGTACTTCTTTATCCAGGCGTAAAGGCTGTGGGTGGTGATATCGAGACGTGTTGCAACGCTGGCAACAGAATAACCGCGATCGACAACCTGTTTGACTGCTTCAATTTTAAACTCTTCGGGATAACGCTTACCGCTCATGGGCACCTCTCTTTAAGCCATCTTAAATGACTCTGAGGTGTCTGTTAAACCTGTGGCGATTCAACTCATTAATTATTCTTCACCAATATCTTTATAGAATGCTATTTCCTTATATTCCGCATTAGGTATACGTAGGAAAACAAAACAACGTTTTATATAATAACGATTAATGACGTTAGCAAAACCGTTCATATACTAAAATGGTCCATCTCAATGAATTTTGCATAGGGTCTATTGATTAGGCTGTTTTTTCTACAAGCAACAAGAAAGAATAGATATTACTAATTTTGTAATGTTATTATTTTTAACGAACTAATTATCGCTCTAATTTTTTTTCGTGAGTAATGCTTTTAAATTGAAGTGCTAGTTTGTTTAGTGTATTACTATTTTTTAACCATATAGCTCATTACAATATGCTTAGAAAGCAATAGAACAGATTGAGTTGGCACTGAAATAGGCTAAAACCGACATACGTATCGGGGAAGAGAACAGAATTTTGTGAGGCGGCGTGAGGAATGAGGGCGTAGAAGATTATGATTAAGAAAACATTATGCAGCTTATTGCTGGCCGTACTTTGTGGCGGCATGGTTGGCCCCGCAGTGAGTGCGGAGAATGACCATCGGTATATTAGTATTCGTAATACGGATAGCAGTTGGGTGCAGGGCGTGTGTTCTTTGGTATTCCGGCTGGATAACGGCGGTGATGGGACATTCAATAACCTGACAGTCAGCTTACAATTAACTGATAAATCGGGAGCCGTTCTGGAAAAAGGAACTCTTGATGTTCAGCCGTTTGGCGATAGCAGTGCAACTCGCTCAACCCTTTCGGCAACTGAATTCAGCTGTGATGCGGTTGAAAATACAGCCAACATCGTGATTACCCACGTTGAGGAAACGTCTTCGGATGGTTCAGTCCATGCTCTGCCACTGTCGATGTTTGATCCGCAATATTATCAACCATTAAAAATGAGCGTACAAAAAAGCGGATAGCTTTAGCTGCCTTCTATGGGGATGATAGATATACATCCCCATTACGACGAAATAAGCGTTTATGCTTTGTTGATTAAATCGATAATACGATCGCCTTCTGTATCTTCTTGCGCAACTCGGCTAAAGATGCTGCCATCGTTTTGTGTACCCACCTTGATAGGTTCCTTGCAATCTTTGTGGAAGATTCTTTTCCCTTTTTTTGTGACAACCACACCTGACATATCGCCGTGCTGCTCTTTATCGTAAACAATATATTCATAGGGGCCTTTGACGACACGTATCCAGTAAAGCGAGCCACCGGCGATCATCTGAGAATTATAGTAGGCGTTAACCCCCGGTTGATTAGTGACAAGATTCAGCTCAGCAGTCGGAGCAGACTGGGTTCCCAGGGCATATCCCGCGCTATCCTGCGCAATAAAGGCGCTGGCGTATTTATTATTGGTGAGCAGGCATTCCAGCGTTAATTGTTCCTGATCCTCCGCACTGTAAGACGCAGCTAAAGCTGTCTGGCTGAGTGACATACAGACAATGGTCAACGCTGCAATTCGTAGAGTTAATTTCACGTTCCTTACTCCTTTATAAACTGACATGTTTAAGATTAGTGGCCGTTCTTTACTTGTTTGCAGGTATCCAGCCAGCCAGCTGTATCAATTTTGCCGTTCGCTAGGTATTTTTGCTGATTCTGCCAATGAGCAGCGAGGAACGGCTTAAGACCGGAAAGACGTTTATTCAGCGTCAGCATCTGATTGAACACGTTCACTTCGCCTTTTAGCCCTGCTTGCCCATACAGGGTGCCGGAATCCACCAGACTGCTGGCGTAGTAGCTCGTTAGCTGCTGTAGACGATCGGTTTGTTCCGCCAGCTTATTTTTGCGGATGGCACAGTTGGCATCGCTGCTGTCTTTATCTTTGCACAGCAGCTCATAATTGTGATTGAGGAAGTCAAGGAAACGACCATCGTCCTGTAATTTGGTACAGAGAAAAGAGCCCAGATTCAGGCTGGCGCGGATAGACTGTGCTCTTTCTTCTTGCTGCTGCTGGTTGCTGGCACGAAGTTGGTTTTCCAGATCTTTCAGCTTTTTCTTCAGCTCGCCGTCTTCAACGCCAGAAGCCAGGCTACCTAACGCTTTCGCCGTATCATTGGACCCGGATTTGCTGCTCTCTGCGCCCGTTTTATCATCACCGAGAGTCGACCAGTTTTTCTCAAGAAGTTTGACCCGGTCCGTTGAGGTAATTGCCTGGGAAACCAGCACCAACCGCAGGCCCATTGTTTTACTGGTAAAAGGCTGGGCATTATCGTAATAGTTAATTTCTTTACGGCTAGCGCTGCGGATATCCGACTCACTGGACATCACGCTGCCGCCACGCACCACAAAACCGCCAGCCTGGCCATGCAATCGATTAATTTTATTGAGGTAGAAGGGGGTAAACATCATCTCAGAGACGTTGCCTAACATATCGTACAGGCCGAGCGGGTTAGGATTTAACAGACCGATGAGCTGAAGTTTCCCGTTTGAGGACTGCGAACCGGAATACCACTCATAATTTTTGATGTCGTCCATCGGATAACGGGAATCACGAAACTGTGCGGTATCCACTTTCAGACCGCCGCGCGCGGCAAACTCCCACTCTACTTCGGTGGGCAGTCGTAAAAAACCTGGCTTGTTATCTTCTTTCGGCAGCTTGTCGAGCGCGTTTGCGCGTAACCACTGGTTATATTTATCGGAGAAATTAACGGCCTCAAACCAACTGATGCTGGTTTGAGGGAGGCTAAGTTTACGCGATGGTGTCGGGCAAGTATCGGAAGTTAATGCCTGATATTGCAATGCCGTCAGCTCATATTTCGCCATTAAATAATAACGGCCTTTATTTTGGGGCGTTTCAGTAAAGCTACCGGCGATAAACGTGGGATAACTGTGTTCCACAAAGCCCCATTCACCGCCATCTTCCCCTAAGGTGATGGGAATATCATCCAGAGGACCGGCTACTGGAATTTCTACCCGACGAAATACCATCGAACCTTCGCAGGGCATAGGCAAAATCACGTCATCGCTATCCGGCTTCGGATTATAGGTTTTCTCTGCCCACGGTTCTGCCAGCGCGGGGGAGATCTTCACCAGCAGGGCTAGCGCCAGGCAGCGCGATAATGTGGAAGGAGTAAAGGCCATGAACGATCTCCGCTAAAATAGATGCTTAGGGCAAATTAAAAAAATAAGGGTTATGCCTCGCGCAGGCTCTGCGCAGGTTCAATATGGATCGCGCGCCAGGCACCGATACCGGCAACCAGCGTCGCCACAACCAGCGTCAGTAAGAGGGCGATAAGGCCGTGTAAGGGCGTTATCTTGCAAATCATCTGACCGGTGGCCTGGCTTGTGGACAGCGCCCGGTTAAATATCTGGCTGGCTAAAAAATAGATGCCAAAACCGCCTATATAGGCCATCAGGCTGAGCAAAGTGCCCTGACTAATGACGTAAACGCCTACGGCTGGTCGCGTGAAGCCCAGCAGACGAAGTACAGCAATATGCTTACGTTTACGATCGACATTGGCGATAAACGAGCCGATTAACGAGGCGATACAGCCAATGAGCGCGGTGATGGCGATCGTGTTAAAGATGATGCCCAACACACGGTTAATGCTTTTTACATTCTCAATATCCGCCAGCCGACTGGTAGTTTCGATGCGTTGGGCGCGCAAATCGCGTTCAAGGCTGGCGACATGGTCAATATCGCGTGCGTACAACCTTGCGCGGGCGTAGCGCGGCGCGTTACCGTTAAGCTGAGCGCCGCTGGCGACCCCTAACGCTGTTACCGCATAGCCATCGCGAAAATGTTCAAGAGCCATTAATAACGCGGGGCGGGTAAAGATAGCGGGGCGATTAAAATAGGTGGCTGGCAAAATCCCCACCACGGTCACGCGCTTACGTCCCCATTCGCGGCGTTCATCGAGCATACGACTCACGCGTAGCGTGAGCGTATCACCGGTTTTCACCGCCAGCTTGCGTGCCGCTTCCTGAGTAATAACAACTTCATGGTCATGATGGAGCACCTGCGTGCCGAGCAAAGGATCGCCAGCCTCTGTCGGAATGACTTCCGCATTTTCAATAAAATGTGTGCTGTCCGTCTGCAAGTCAGTCAGCGTATTGAGCGAGCGCGTTTGCCCGATGGCGAAGCCGACATCAGGCCGCTGCCGTAGCTGCGTGATCCAGTGCTGATCGTAGCTTCCGCTGCTCAACATGCGGATCTCCAGATTGCGGGGATCGTTGGCCAGATCGTTTTGTAACTGGTTCACAATGCCAAAGCGCAGGCCAAAAAGGAGCAGTAAAGGGGCGATGACCGCAACAAGAGAGGAGACGATGCAAAAAGAGATGATGCGATCGTGCCACAGGTCTTGCATTGCAAGGCGACCGAGCAGTCTTGCACGATTAAAGGACAAAGTAAGTACCTCCCCGTTCGCTCTGTGATGACGCCGTCAGCGATTCTGGCTGCGCAGCTAAACAGGGTAAATTGAAGTGTTTGACCAGAGGCCAGTCATGGCAAACGACCAGCGCCATCATGTCTTCCTGACGGACTAGTTCGATAAACAGGCTAAATAATTTCTGGGCATTGTAGGGATCGAGCGCCGCCGTCGGTTCATCTGCCAGTACCAGCGCCGGGCGATGTAATATCGCGCGCGCAAAAGCGGTGCGCTGCCGTTCGCCAAAGGAGAGCTGGGTAGGATATTTTGCCAGTAGTGGCGACAGTTTTAGCGTGTCGATGACCCTATCCAGCATGGTGCTGTCAGGGCGGGCTCCCAGCAGCTGGCACGGCAAGAGAATATTATCTTTGACGTTCAGGTAGGGAAGGAGGCCACCGTTTTGTAATACAAAGCCAAGTTCGCGTGCCCGAATCGCAGCGAGTGTATTATGTCGCTCGCCCAGAAGCAACGCGGCAATATCCTGCTGCTGTGTCCCTTTGCTGAGCGTGAAACGCCCAATTTTGCTGGGATGCAACACTAAACCAATGGCTTCCAGAAGCGTGCTTTTACCGCAGCCGCTTTCACCCGTTACCGCCACCACCTCGCCTGGCCGCAGCGAAAGCTGCGGCAGGTAAACACGGTGAGCCTGATGATCCTGACCACGAACCACGCACAAGTCTTCAATGTGCAGCATCAGGGCATCATTTCCAGTGGGATAGGATACACGCGATCGCGCGGATCGCTACCTTGCGCCAGCTCGACCCAACGGTCGACATCTGCATTATATTTTTGATAGTGACGCAGCTTGGATGACAGTGTGCGGATAAATTTCTCCTGTGACAGCCCATCCCAGCTTTTCCACGTTTCTTCATCGAGATTCAGCACATCGCTTTTGTAGGGAAGATCGGCCAGATACTCGCCCAGCACGCCAAGATCGCCGATGCTCGCGCTGTCTTGCTGTTTCAACTGGTTAGGATCGGTCCCCATTGTTGCCGCAACGGTGCGCAGTTGTTCAAACATCTTAGTGGGCGAGATCATCCCTTCATTAGCGGCTTTCAGAATCTGGCTGACGGCATCGCTTAAATCGCTCAGCTGTCCCTTGGTTAAGAGCACGCGAACATCTGTTGTGGGGATGTTCTGCTTAATCAGATCGCGATCGCTAATCCAGGCCTGGAACACCAACGGGGCTTGGGTGCTGTTGCGTTTGCCCAAATAGGCTAACTGCATCGCATGCCCGATTAACGCCGTATCCTGGAGCAATTTCTGCTCCGCCGTGAGCTTTTGCCCCTCATCTTTGGCATACAGCGCGCTGCCAATGGCGGCATCCCCCATATAGGCGGCTTTCACCTGTTCCGTAATGGCTGACGCCAGGGCATCAACCTGCTGACCGAACATTTTGATATCGCCTGCATTCACCGCCTGATAAAGGTTAGATTGCGTGCTATCAAAATTGGAGAGATCGCGGTACTGGCCCTCGGCTTTGGTATGGTTTGCTTTGCCGCTGGCGGTTTTCAGGTGCAACGTATAAATAGCAATGCCGCGGTTACCGGCTTCCAGACGGAGCTGGCTGGCATCAAGGCCGGTTCCTGAAAGTTTATTGCTGCCCTCAATCGCGCCAGCATCGGTAATCAGCACCATATAGCGGGCGCCGAATGGACTCCAGTCAATGTCATCAATAGCTGATAACACGCCGGAATAGGCATCCTCGTCGTATAAAGAGCTTGAGACCTTCGCTTCTTTAAGATCGGCGACTTTCTGCAGAAAATCCGCGCCGTCCTTGACCTGGTTAGGGTCGGCGAAAATGCGGGTGTTATATTCAAGTCCCGGTACGGCTTTGGTATTTGAACGATAAGAGACCAAACCAAACTTGACCTGCCCATCCAGATGCTCTTGTTTAATTTTGTCGTAGATCTTATTGACCGCCTCTTTAGTGCGCTCAATATACGGCCCCATTGAAATGGTTGAATCGATAACGAACACCACCGAAGCGTTAAAGCCTTTCAACTGGTTTACGTCGTTATCTTGTTTTGCCGCTGCGTTATCATCCGCCTTGCTGACGGAGGCCACGTTGAGCAGGCGCGTATAGAAGCCATCTTCGGTCATGACCTCTTCGCCGCTCAGGATTGGCAGCAGATAAAATTGCTTTTGCAGATCGACAAAATATTCCGGCTCCTGGGCCTGAATACCTTCAGCGTGGCCGTCACGCTTCAATTTGGCGCGCAGCGGCGCCACCAGAGAGACAGGATCGGGGGCAGAAAGAATGTTATCCAGACTTTCTTTCTCTTTGAAAAAGAGTAACCGATCGCGGTTGGCCGGGTTGGTAAACGCCAGCGTCAGCTGCATTTTCCAGTCTACGGTACAGGATTTCGGCAACCAGCCAAGGGTTTTGCCATAGCTATCCGGCCCGACTTTAAGCCAGCTTTGCCCCTTAGCCTCTTCCTTTTGATAAACATAAAGGCTGCTAAAGGCAGGCTGAAGCTGCCCATTTTCATCCCCGGCGTTGTCGCTAAGCTTACAGCCTGGCGTCGTCAGGATGCGCTGGTATAGCGTTTTCTTCCCTTCCTGAAGCAGCGGTTTATCGCCCTCGGCGGCAAAGAGGTGCCCGCTGAACAACAGGCCGCATAATGGCAGCGCCAGACGGCAAAAAAAAGTCCGGGTCATTTTGCTAGCTCCTCAAGGTGCTGCTTAGCCGTTTGGTTCTCGGGTTCTGATTGTAGTACCGTTTCGTACCAATAGGCCGCGGTATCTTTATCCGCCTCTTTGAAACATTCGCTTGCCTGATGGTATTTCGGATCGTACTCACCGGCGTAAATCAGGGCGATTTTGGTATCGCCGCCCTGCGCGCGATTTGCGTACAGGCGCTGGGCGACGCCGCATTTCTTCGCCTCTTTCGCTGACTGGATAATGGCCAGCAGTTTATCGCTATCGAGTTTTTCCTGAACGCACGTCTGCACGAATTCAAGCTCGCTCAGCGTGTCTAAACTCTGTGCGGAACAGCCAGCCGGGGCTTTAGGCTCGGTGTTCGTCGCTTCAGGGGCGGCGGCGGCGGGGGCTTGCTGAGCTTGTACCGCCGGGACCACCTCCTGACCTTTGTCCCGGCCCATGAACCACCAAAGCGCGCCAGCAATCACCACTAAAAGCAGGATGGCGGGGATGATGAGCGGGAGGCGGGAAGCCGCAGGTTTTTGTTGCGGCTGCGGCTCGGCATGAATGGTCGGCGCAATGGTTTCAGATTCTGCGACGGGCGCTTCTACGATGGCCACTGGTGCGGAGTCGGTTTCTGGGGTTGCCAGCATACTGCTGCTGCTGTAATTACCCGTCGCGCCCCTGGCTTCAGAAGAGAGCAACTCATCACGCACCAATTGGAGGGTGGTATTGCGCACTTCTCCTGAAGCCAGCTTGATCTGAATCTGGACCTGGCTTGCGTTTGCCAGCAAAGGGTCAAGTAGAGTAGGGCCGATACGAAAGCCGCTGCCGTTGGCCAGGGAGTAACCGCCGTTGACAGTAAACCAGTGCTGTGCAGGGCTCCAGCTGCCATCGGGCTGCAGATAGTTCTGCTCGTTATTACAAAGCGTAAAGGTCAGATCGGGCAGCACCGCAGTTTCGCCGCGCAGGCGAACCATCAATTGTGCGGTACCCGGCTCTGCCGGTTGGCAGGCGATGATTTTAGCTAGCATGGCATGTTCTCTTGTTTTAATTGGCTGATAATCTGACCAAGTTGGCGATTATGTTCGACGGAAATATCGCGCGTGGCGCTATGACCAGCGTTATCAAGTACGACGCTCATCAGGGCGGATAGCCAGTCTCCCAGATAAGAGACACCCGGCTGCGGCGCAACGGCGGCGAGCTGCGGCAGCTCGTCGTTCATCAGCGGTTTCTGGCGCAGGAAGACTTTATTTTTCTCGCCAACGTAGCTGTTGGGCACCTTTTCAGGCGGTAGAGTGAGATAACCAAACCAGGCGATAAAATCACGCATAGTCAGTTGGGCTCGCAGAACCTGGCGTGCCATAAGATGTTCACGCCGCGTACCCGCTTGCTCCTGACCCGCCAGCGCGCGTTTCAGCGTGCCTTCCAGATCGAGGCGCGTGGCTGCGGTGATCAATTCTTCGCTGAGATGATTAATCAGTTCGCTGTTCATCCCCAACTGATGCCACTGCGGCGCTTGCTGCGGCAGTTCACGCAGATGCGCGACCCAGGCTTTAAACGCCTGATGGGCGAAATCATCGTCCTGGCCGACTCTTTCCTGGGCAGTTGACGCTGGCGCGTCAACCACGGCGATTTCAGCCGGTGCGGCGGCGAATGGATCGCTGCCAAACGGGTTATCACCGAAGGGGTTGTTGCCAAATGGGCTGGCGGTAAACGCGTTTGCCGCCAGGCTGTCGCCATCGCTTGACGGTTCCGGGTTGCGGTCGCGAATGCTTAAATAGATGTTATTAAGCTCCTGCGTCGGCAGATCCAGACGATTAATTAGCTCTCCCATACTGTGGGAGCAGGCGGACAGCCCCTGCCATAGCTCTTTCGCGATGGCCTGTTTTTTCACGAGCTGCCCGTCGCCGTCTTTTTCGTACCAGCGGCCCAGGCGGCGATTGCCGGTCTCCTCGCGACACTGCTCAAGTTGTTGCTGCAAACGTGCCAGCTTGAATTCCAGATGCGCGACGCCGCGCAGCGCTTTGGTTAAGCGTCCCATGCCGCCATCGTTGAGCTCGAGCATCGCGTGCCAGGCTTTGCTCGGCTCGGTGACGTGTTGCAGCACGTTTTTAGCGCTAATGAAGGTGCTGCCCATTTCGTCGAGCTTCTGGCGATAGCGCTCGGTGATGCACGCTTCCTTGTTTCGCTCCTGTTCTGTACCGTCTTTTAGGTCGATGAACGGATTATCCAGCCCCGGTTTTCGCACCAGGAAACAGTTATTAAACGCCTGGCCGGGCGCCCATTGCTGCAGCCAATCATATTGGGCGAAACGCTCCAGCAAGGTCATGTGCAGCATACCTTCCCAGCCTTCTTTTAACTGTTCGGTGGTGAGTTGCAGACTGCTGTTGATGCGCATATCGCACATGGTGATGGCCCAGAACAGCCCAGGGTTACGGCCCTGACGTTCTTCGGCGCTTTTACCCTGCGTTTTTTCTACCCAGCGGTTTAATACCGGACCGACGTCAGCAACATCGCTCTGTTTGGCGGAGCTGGCGCACACGACCAGCGCGTTCATCTCTTGATTATCGGTGTAACGTTCAAACAGATAGGCGACTTTACCGCGCAGCAGAAGCTGGCAAATGGGATTAAGCCCCTCTCTACCGGCCTCTTCCAGTGCGGTAATTTTAAGACGCCCGCGATACCCAGGGAAGTCAAGCAGATCGACCTGCTCCACGACGCTGTCGGCCTCGACTTCTGCTAACGGGAAGATAAGCTCGGTGGTTAACGCTGCCAGTTCCGCCTGGGTTAAGCTGGCGCTGCCGATTTGCTGTTCCTCTTTCCAGTAGCGGATCTCCACGTGGCGATCCTGGCTGGAGCCTAGCCGGTTAAGGCTGTCGACGTTCATAATGCTGCCATTACTGTGATCGATCAGCGTCTCCAGCGGGGCGAACACCGTCCGGGCATGATTGAGTTTGGTCAGCACATTGGCTAATGAACGATAGGTCTCGGTGAGGGCCGGCAGTTCTCCCCACAATAAAGAAAATAGCTCTGCGCGTTCACCAGGACTCAGCGCAGGGGCAATTTTCAACACCTGCGGCCAATAGGCGTGTTCAAGTTTTTCAACCGATTTTCTGAACGAGGCGTTCAGGTAATCCCATAAGGCAACCACATCTTCCTGGCTCACGCCGTTATAGCTTTTTGCTTGTGTGGCGAGTTGTAGGAAGGGGCGCAGTCGCTCTTCAACCCTGGCTTCATCAAGTTGAAAGCTCAGCTGCTCGTGGTTGAAATCATTAAACCAGGCGTTTGCAAGAATTTTGGCCAGATCGATTTCACTGAACAGGCGCAGAGGCACAGGATAGCCCGCAGGCGCAGCGGGGGCCTGGCGGGTGAAGCGGGTGACCAGGCCGGTGGCCTCTTTACCGCCGCCGACGGGATTCACTTCTTTGATAAAGTCGACGCGCCGTTCGCCATAAAGGGCTTCCAGTGAACCATTGCTGCCCGCTGCCAGCGCGGAGATGAGATAGGATTTCCCGGCCTGAGAAATGCCAAAAAAACCGACGGTCATTGGCGTTCTGGCGACCAACGTCAGGCTATTGGCCTGGTTACGCGTGCGGAGCAAGCTAAGGTTGAGTTTATCCGCCTCGTTGTCGAGGCGACGTGAACCGGAACGCACTGCATCAACCCAGCCAAGTGCGTCCTGACAGCCCTGAGCGATAGCTGCCCAACCCTGAGTGAGAGATTTTTGATCGCTATTCATTATTTTTTAACACTCCCGCTATCGAGCCAGTGTCGGCTATCAATGAGCCCCGTATCGGGCATGGTATTGAGTTCCAGATCTACATCACGCTTGCTGAATGACTTATCGGTGTTGCTGGTGATATCCGCAATCATCAGCCGATCGCTGATTAAGCCCAGTTGGCGCGCCCGTTTGCCTTTGTCGATAGCCAGTCTCACTTTCAGGTACGGTGAACCGTTATCCACGGAGAAGGCGGCGGAAAACTTCTTACGGCCTTCTTCGCTAAAACGTAAGGTATAAAGCGGTGCGGCGGCCCAACGTTCGGCATCCAGTTGACGATAACCCAGCCGCAAATCGCCACGCATGATGATACTTTGCGTGGTGTTCTCGCCATTTTCGTCGGTGAATGTCGGCAGTTTTATCTGCCCGTTCTCCGATTCGATATGGCGATAAACGATATCGGCACTGCGAATCAGGTTATCCATATCAATGGTGCCAATATGGCGAATCGTTGAGTAAGGCTTCAGCGCCGAGGTACGGAAATGGAAGTTAGGAATGCTGTGATTTGCGCACAGCTGTGTGAGCATCGCGCCAACGGAGGCGGTGCTCTTCGGATCGTCGATATGGCCATTTTTATGGAACGGATACCAGGTGCCGGTCTGATAACCGTGCAGCGGTAAAATACGCCCCGGCGGCAATGGCAGGTTGCGACGGATAATTGCCTGAATGCCCGGCAGCTGCGAAGGGCGGCCCGTCAGCAGTAGCAGGTCGCAATGATAATAGCTCAGCACTTCGCACAGCGCGGTTAGCACTTTATCAATGTTGAACTTACCCGAGCACAAATCGTTATGCACTCTGGCGAGTGGCAGAGTGAGCATTACCTCCGCCAGTTTGAAATCGGTCGGGCCACCAGCTTTTTGTACTTCGCGGCGAACAAAGCCCTCGACTTCATCACGCAGAGAACCTACCGGCAGTAGATCGCCGACACGTTGGTTAATCACGATATGCGTTTGCTCGTCCAGCGGATCGAATTGCTCGTATTTACCCAGAATGTGCAACGCGAGGGGAACGAAGAGTTGCAGGGTGAGCTGCTGGCGCAGCACGGATTCCGCCGCGCTAATATTTTGCGAGCCGCACAGTTGAGACATCAGCGTCTCAACGGATATGACCCCCGTTTCACGCAGCGCCTGCTCAAAGGCTGGAAGCACATAGGACTGGATGACATCTAGCAGAATATCGTCGCCGGCAATTTTAAAACTGTCGCGAAAACGCTGCTGCGGGATGATATGGACGTTAGCGCCGCCCCCACTATGACCATTGCGATCGAGATGATAATCGGTGATGACCAGATCGGTGGTGCCGCCGCCGATATCGATAGATGCGATGGATATTCTTTCACGTTGCGTGCTGTCGGGTCGGCTAAGGGCGTCGAAAAACGACTCCGGGTGACCGGCAAAGTTTTGGTTTATCTCGGTGTAGAGATAAACCAACTGCGCGCAGGACGCTTCATCCCACTCGACCCTGATTTTTGGCAGCGGAATTTTAATGTTTGTCTGACTATGATCTTCTTGCTCATCCTCATAAGGATCGTTTTCGCCGTTGTGCCAGCGTAGCGCTTTCCAGACTAAACCGACCGCCTGACGCATACGGTCATCCAGTACGCAACGTTCAGCCATCGGCATACCGGGCGGCACGGTCAGAATAATATGGCGTAGCTGACGCGGAATACCTGCGTGTCCCTGACGTATGCGCTGTTCCGGGCTATTAATCTGACTAATCGCCTGGGTTAATACTTCCGCGAGCATAAAGGTCATCAGAGAACTGCGAGAATAGCGTGGCGTAAAGACCGGGATGCGATCCATCTCATCTTCGATGGTGTGTAACGCCTCGCCCCGTTCATCGATCAGATTCGCGAACGGCGCAGCGGTGGCGAGTGGATTACTGTCCTGCACGTAGCTACCGTTAAATCGCCAGCCCTGACCGTAATATTTTTCATCCCAAAGATAACGTTTAGGGCTGGAGAGGCCGGTTGAACCTTCGCTGCCTTTTCGGCGCGCCGCTAAACGACCCGCTTCTCCGCCGATACGAGCGATCGTCGGCCACTGGAAGGCATCGTGGCGGCCGCTACGCACCGAGCAGTGATCTTTGCCGAAGAAGGCCTGTGAAAATTCGACCCGGCTTTCAAAGGGTTCGGTATAAACATGTTCCGGCGCGCTAAGATCGCGCAATTTGAGCACATAGTTGTGCTGCATACCTGAACCTGATTGCCCATGATCTTCAATGAGAATACCGCAGGTGCGTGAGTTACCGACATCGAGGATCAAATCAACGGGAATAGGCTTGATAGCGTTAGTTTCCCGATTGGCGATGACCCTGAAATGCGGCAATTCAATGATGGGGGCGGTCTGACTTTGCAAACCTTCGACGGGAATCGCCATCAGTGAAAGAAGGTTAAGGTAGTGCGCCAGCGGATACTGCTGGTTAAGCTCCTGCTCGCGTTCGTCGATATCCCGGCCTTTGCTCGCCTCTTTAAATACCTCTTTCAGCCAGTCGACAATCCACTCTTGCGTGAGATACCAGTTAAGGGCATAGGTGGCTGTCGCCACCGCAAAGGTTGCCCCGGCATTGACATCTTCCTGGTTCGGGCTGAGGTCGGCGGCGGCCTGCTGTTTGGCCATTACGCGAGTATCGATAGCCAACGTCATTCGATGGCTATGCCCATCCATATCAGGCTTGTCCAGCTTGACGATACGAAAACGCGCCCAGTTTAGCGGCCCTTCCTGATAGACGTCAGGCGGGCTAAAACGGAGTAGGGGAAGCGGCAACCATGTCCCGTCAAACAGCTTAAGACTCTGCTCAACGGGAATATCGTACTGGCTTTTAGCCTTCTCGATATTTGCCGGGCTGGGCTGATAAAAATAGTAATCACGCTGTTCGTTGTAGATTAAACGGGTCAATACGCCATTGGCTAATTTAACAAATTCACCGGCGGGCAAACGTCCTGGAGACAAACCAAAATCCATAAACTGGATCCCGGAGTCGCCTACCAGGGTTACTTGACGATCAAAAGATACAATCTCGGGCAACATAGTTATCTCGTCCCTGTTCAGGAATTAGGTTGAAGCATACGAATCGGGAAGGTTTTTTCCCCATCGTTGCTGCCAATACAATCGGCATGACCCGCGGAAGGTGATTTGCACTCGATGGTCGGCACAATAAAGTTTGAGCCATCGCTGCAGGTCATTTGCTCAGGGTTGGTAATGTTGAGCGCCCCCTGCTGCACGTTACCGTTGGCTGGGCCACGGCACGTTACGCCGCTGGACTGGCGGACGCTGACGGTGCCGTTGCCCTGGTCAAAATTATATTGCAGCTGGAGCGGGCGTCCGGTGTGCTTGTCCTGAATACCGCCATTCACGCGCCATTCGCCGTTAAGAAACTTCGCCGGGCCGTCCGGCAGCGTGGCCGGGAGGGTTAACGGTTCGCCCTGCGGCGCAACGAGCGGCGGGGCGGTTACCGGAGTCACGCCCGGAGGCGTCTGCTCGTCGTGGGTATCCTGTACGCCGGGCGGCAGTGGCGGTTCTACGCTGGCTTCATTTGCGTTAGCCGGCGGCGGCGCATCGCCGTCTACCGCTCTGTCAGATGTGTCGGCAGGCATCGCGGGCACCGTTGAATCCAGCGCAGGATGCGCGTCCGCGGTTGACCCTTCCACAATGCCGGGTACGGCGCGAGCGCCAACGGCGGTTTCTGACCCCCTGATCGCCACGTCATGGGTGCTGGTGGCCGGGTGCGTAGCCACAGGTTCAGCGGTGACCGTGGTTTTATCCGCAGAAAGACCAGGGAGGCCCGGCAGGGAAAGAGAAGGAGCGCAGCCGCGGAGCAGCCCTAACAGCAGCGCCAGCAGCAGTAACGCCAAAAGTAGCCATAGCAACCAACGCCAGCGCCAGCGGCGCGTTCGAATATCAACAAAGGGCGCGGGAGCGGGTTCGACGGTTTTTTCCGTGGCGCTGGCCTGCGGCGGAACGGCCGCGAGGGCGGCGGCGGGAACGGACGATGAACTCAGCCAATGCATCGGGTGACGTTGTTCCCCTTCCGGGTGGACAAACCCCCAAAAGGTGATCACCAGCGTTCCATTAACGAGATAGACAAACTCATAATCGGGGAAATGGGTCACAGATTTAAGCAACTGGGCAAAGACCCGACGATCGCCGCCGGTTCCGCTTTGCTCCGCGTTGAGCAGCTGTTCGCTTAGTGACTGCACTGCCATTTGAAACGCATTAAATTGCTGGCGCGCCGATTCTCGCTCCGCTTCGCTTGCGCCGCTCCACGGGATAACATCGCCGGGAAAACTGCTGTACCAGTCGGTTCTGTCACCGCCCTGATCGTTTTGCGGGATAGCCAGATGACGGGCCAGATCGCGCCCTGCATCAAGACGATAGATGGCTTCGCGTAGCTGGAAGGCCATCTTGAAAACAGGATAGCCCGTTTCACCCAGCGCCTTGAATGAAGAGTTATTTCCGGTACGAAGTAGTGGTCCCTGAATCGAATTTCGCATTATCTAACCCTTAAAGGCTGTAATTTGACTAAAGCCACAGTGGTACAGGCTAATTTTTGGTCGCGCCGGGCGTCCATTTGAAACCCCAGCCATAGTGCTTATCCATCGACTCGCGGTCGGGGAAGAAACGGTCAAGGCGTTCAACCTGAATATTGCCATCGACATTTTTGAGCCTGGCGATGGCGGCGACATTATTACGCTGGTCGCTATCCGTGAGCATGGATGTAATCGGCTGCTGTTCGGGGACATAGAGGGTGACGGAGGCGTTTGTCCCTTGCCAGTTATCGGTGCCAGCGTAAATGAAGCTATAAATCAACACCTCATCAATGTCCTGCCAGTGGCTGCCGTTGACGAAAAGCCATTCGCCATCCACGTCATTGCCTTCACGCAGATCTTCCTGCAGCAGCAGATACGGTGGCTGGTCATAGTTGCCGGGCAAATGACTCAGCGCCTCAGCGCCGCTGATTTCACCGTTTTTTAAGCGCACAAAGGCGGCAATATCGAGATCGACAGGCTCTTTGTGGTCCCCCTGCTTCCACTGCAGATTGATTTTTATCCGGCCAAAATCCTGACGTTTCTCAAGCTTCACGCTGGGATTGGTGTCAGTTAATTCGGTATGGGTTGATGTAACAACGGGGAGCTTCACGGCCGGGTGATGTGTAAACCACCACCAGACACCGACGAGCAGGAGCAGCAGTAGCAATAATGCCAGCCAAGGAAGAAAACCGCGCCACCAGGGGATAACCACTACTGTATGGAGGGGGGCCGCTGTGCTGGCTGTGGCCCAATTGACCAACACCGGTTCGCCGCCGACGCTATAGCCGTCGAGGTGGTGTGATTGGGTGAGCAGCGTTTGCAACGCATGTGCTGACTTATCTTCGCCGCGCGCGGCCAGCTGGCTGATTAACCCCGCCAGAATGTCCTGATATTGCTGACGTTTATTCTCAACAGTCAGCCGTTCGGCGTCATTCAGTGCGGAAAAAGGTTTAGCCAGCCCCTGACGTGCTGTCCACCACTCCAGGCGTCCTTCAGCATTGCGACGCGCGGTGGCATACAGCAGCGCCAGTGAAGGAGGAAGATGACGATGTATGATACCGACCGTCTCTTCATAGGTTGTCAGCGTTGCTTCATCAATCGGCGCGGCAGTTGTTAATCGTTGCATAAGCAAATCATTATTGTTGTGGGTGATATGCATGAGATGTGTATCATCGCATCTCAGACAGCCGGAACGTTTTCTGCGCTTTTAGCGGAGCGTATTTGCTTCTTCGAGAACTTTAATTTTGTGCTTGGCTTCGGCGACCTTTTTCTCAATCGCTGAAATTTCGCTGGCGCTCGTTGCCGTTTGTGACTGGCGCTGCAGCTCCTGCAATTTGGCAATTTCCTGCTGGCGTTCGCGGCTTTGAATCTTGCTTGATTTCAGTTTTGCGAGAGTCTGCGACAGATCCGAACGCACGGCATTTAGCCTTGCTTGTTCATCTGCCAGCTTTTGATTTAAGGTCTGCTGTCTGTTTTGGGTATAATCCTGCTGTTGCCTGGCCGATTCATTTTGATATTGGCTCAGACGAACCTGCTGTTCTTTTTGATCAACCTGCTGACGATAACCACCCGACGTGGCGCAGCTCAGTTTGGTAATAAAGCTTGGATCTTGTGCGTGTAAATCACAGTCCTGGGGGGACGTAGTACAACCCGTAAGGACAAGGGCGGCAAGAAGTGCGTATTTTCTCATCAAATAATCCATCATTAGCGTCGAATAACGCTGCTTTAAGCAGTCTTAAACCGGCCGATAATGCTATCGGCCGAAAGGGTTAACCAAGGGAGATCGCCTGGCGCTGTTCATACAGCTCGTTGGTTTCTTGTTCCAGAGCAGCAATCTTGCTATTGAGATTGGCATATTCTTTGTTCAAATTTGCCAGCTTGCTTTTCTCTGCACTTGTGGTGGTCGTTTGACCTTGTAAAGCGACCTTATAGGCAGATTCTTTATCCTTCATGCCTTTCATGGTCTCTTTCATCTTGCTGATGTTGGCATCAATTTGCGCCAGCTGGGTTTTCGCACCGACTTTATCAAATCCAGCTTTATCTTTTTGGATGCTGATTTTGGTTAAGGTGGCCTGGTTTTCGCTAATAACTTGTTTCATCGCCAGCGTCGATTTTTCAACCGCTGCGGTATCTTTGCTGATGTCATTATCCATAGCCTGCAGACGATCGGCTGTAGAGGCATAATCTTTTTTCAGGCCATCAAGATAGTAGTTAGCGGTCATACCTGCAGCACAGCCAGCTGCGCCACCAATTGCAGCGCCGGCAAGCGCTTTCTTCGAGTCACCTGCTAACGCCCCTACTAACGCGCCGAGAGCTGCGCCGGATACGGCGCCTACGCCACAACCTTGTGCACCAGAAGCGCTAAAGAACTGTGATTGTTCTGTGGTGGTAAGGCGAGGATCCGGCTTTGTCCCAGACAGGAGAGAGCTTCCTGTATTGGCACAGCCTCCAAGTAACAATGCTGCGGAAATCACGATGCATGTGGTAGTTCGGTTAAATGTATTCACAATCTTTTTCCTTAAAAATAATTAAGTAACGACAAGCAAGCTGTATCAACTAAAAATTTAGAATTAGTAATGATTTTGTCCGACATTACTGATTATTGTATTAGTTATAAGATGTCAAAAGAGCTATTCAAAGAGTATTTAAATAATAAGCAATAAATTAATTGCAATGCGTTATTATGTGTTCGTAGGTATCCCGCACTGACAGCTTATGCAATTTTGTGTTTTCGTATCACTTTATGTTGGCCTTGCTGCTGAAACACATCTTTTTTAAAAATAATCGACATTTTCGAATTCGTAGGCCTTACCATGAAACATGGGAGGATATCTCCACATAAAACATACATTCCGTGAATGTATCTCAACGTCTGACATTTTTCCAGTGTGTACAATTAGGATGTTGATTCAACTGATTAATCTGTATTAAACACACTAAAGATCATGCCAGAAATGCCGATAAATCACAAGTATGCTGCCGTCTTTGCTTGTGATGTAGGTAGGGTTACAGTTCTTGTTTTCGCCGATGTAATCTGTATTTGATACCTTAATGTAGTTGTTTATTAGTTGCAGTGTTTTGTGTATGCGTGGAAGGATGAGTGTACGTAAAGTGGCAGGCGGGAATGTTAATGGAAACCTTGAAATATACTTTTGGGAGATAGGGGGAGTTTTAATTTAATATGCATGAAATTTTCATTTACTATCACCTTCTTGATTATATGTCCGTGATCTGATGCAAGTATCTATGAATCTAAAAAAGGGTGTAGTGAATTTTTTCTAACGGAATATACAATGTGGTTTTGTTCATCCATCAATGTTTGTTAAAATCATTTTATGAATCGATTCCGCGCACGATTAAATTGGAAGACTTTTTAGTACAGGGCTAGGATGTCAACGACGGGTGAAAAGTGATCCACTTACATCTCCACCTACATTCTAATATTGATCCACCGTTTTACTCAGGATTAGCTTCAGCGATAACTGTAGTGGTTTACAGAATTTTACCACCTGAACAAAGGTGATACGCTCATCTCAGAACAATACAGGCATCCCAATGAAAAAAAAGAAATTTCAGTGCTGAATTTAAATACGAATCCGCACAAATGGTCCTTGAGTAGAACTACACCATTGCAACTGCGGACAGTGCTATGGGGGTGGTTCTTTCTACCATGACGCGATGGGGAAAGCAGTTGCGAGATGACCGACAGGGCAAAATGAATTTCTGTTTAGTTACCTGAAAGCAGATAACCATGAGAGTTGCTCATTACCAGAGCCTGCTATGATCTCTGATTGTTTCATTTCAGCCTTGAAGGACACACTGGAAATCGTTCGGGCCTCGCAGGGCCGTGGATGTCAGAAACTGCAGCGCACTCATAACCCAAGTGTATCCAGAATGCATGATCATACTTAGCGACCAGAATTCACTTGCTGCTGCCGTGAGTAATAGCGTAACCAGTACGAGCATAATGGCCGACGTTATTCGCTCAACCCGGCGATATGACCACATTGCGGTATTAATGGGAAGACCCGCAAGCTCCTGATAATCTTGTTCATCCAGAAAACCATATAACTTACTTCTCCAGGTTATTCTGTTTTGTTCCAGCAGTGAAAGGGCATTCCGGTTGATATAGACCGACATCCCGTATGAGATGGCGATATACAGGGCCAGTGCACAAAATGCCAGAGCATACACTTTTTGCGGACCACTTGCCTTTAGGGCCTCCAGACTGTAGCGAAGGATCAGAGTGCTGATAACCAGGGCCATATCTTTCCACAACGTGGAAGACAGGCCACGCGACTGCTGCAGAATTTTTTGTGTGTCCTCTGTCAGACTTTTTCGCAAATCGCCCAGCGATTTCAGGGTGTCTTTTCCCCCTGTCCGGATATGGGCCTTGTAGAGAAGTCGGGCTGACTCCAGTGCCGGGGAGAGTCGATACACAATGCCTTCACAAAACGTAACGCCCTCAGGCCATTCTCTGGCCAGTTCACTGGACAAAAAGGTATGTTTAAGCTCGGTTTCGTTTCCTTCCAGAAAAATCCATTTTGCTGTTTCCTGAATGACGTCAAAGGCGGGCAGAGCCGCATGTTCTTCCCCGAAAGGGATTTTCCGCGGCGGTTTTCCTGACAGTCCGACCTTTTTTATTTCGGCAGCAAAAAGCTCATTGACGAAACATTTCAACAACTCCCGACAAGCGAGTGACTCCCAGAGTCTCATTGATTCGTCGATCACTGTATCGCCGGATATCAGGATCCAAGGTGCAATGGTATCTGGGGGAAGAAAGTCAGTTGAAAAACAACGGATAATGCTTTTTGTGACGGAGGCCGTCTGAGTTGGGACGTCGCTTTCACTCTCATCCGGGAGCATTTTTTTCCACGGCGCGACCTTCCATTGTTGTGTTTCAAATGCTTCGTTGATAAACAGGGCGTAGATGCGGTGATACTGACAGAGCCTGGGATCCTGGAGTAAAAACGAACGCCAACCTTCCAAGGTGAAGAGGCGCAAAATTCCGGGGAGTTCATCGCTGATGATGGTGATAAAGTGCTTCTGACCGGGGATACCTTGTGCGGGGCGGATATCATCTCGACTATCATCAACAAAGGTGATCCTGAGATTTTCGGCATCGGTATCCATTACTTCCCCCCATAACTGAAGGGTGTCATTATCCATGGTTCCAGAAATGAACAATTTCCGGGTGGTGGTTTGCTGATCTTCAGTGATCACCAGATCAGATGTGCGGCGTGAGCAGTCAATTGCCTTACCGATTTTTTCCAGTATCGATGTCATCTGTCACCAGCCCTGCAGTCACTATCACTATACGTTTTCGCCCGTCTTCCATCGTTTGGATATCCGGTGCATTATCCTCATCGTAGATAACAATAACATCTTCCAGAGTTACCAGTTTTCTTTTCCGTGGCTTAGGAATGTTCTCAGGGGTGATCCGGAAAGATTCACCTGAAATTCCCAGGTCTTTTATTTTACGGGTAAAGGATTTGACCAGCGGATGATCTTCTTCCATTGGTCCAAAAATCTGGTTAAGCAGGGAAAGGGGTTCATCGGTGTTAAAATCCTGCGCCCCGTGATGTAACGTTTCATAAATCTTGTTAACACCGCTGCGTCTGATGTCGTCCGGTAACAGGTCTCGATGCTTTTTGAAGACATCCTTGAGTGCGGCAACCAGTTTGTCGCTGAGATCGGTTGTACTGTTGACGCGCTGTACCTGTAAAAAACGCTCAAAATAAACGGAGATATTGGTTCGTTTGCTGCGATCCCGAACGACAACCCGCCCACCCTGAGCATCTGCCGTCAGGCGGACCAGAGCAATTTTCTGCATGGCTTCAGCTTTCTTGACGAAGCTTTCGCGGAAACGTTCGAGTCTGGGAACCTGAAACTCGTCTCCCTCCGCATCCAGCACGTAACGTACCACGTCCTCGTTATCATATTTAATGAGGGCAAACAGTTTTTCATCATTGAGGGTGTGAAGCTCAAAAAGAAAAAATACCCCCATGCTGGCATTTTTTGTGTGGTGATGAGACTGAAAATCGTTTGCCAGAAAGGTGGACTGTTCGGTGAAGCAACTAGCGTCGGTATCGGCATTGTTCCTTATGAGCCGCAGAATACGCTCGGTATTGGACAATTCCGTAAACCGGAACATGTTACCGCTTAATGCAGACTTAATCCGTTCCAGAAAAAAATCGACGTGTTCAGGTGGTGATATTTCGCTGAGCAGCACTGGGATCTCCAGTTCCCCACCAACGACATGAAAAATCATTCGTTTTATTGTCAGTGCATTAATTTCTTCATCCGTTAAAAAACTCATAGTGACACCCCGTTATTTCGTGTCTTATTTTATCGTTAATTGCTGTGACATGCTTTAAAGCGGGTAGTATAGGTAATCACCTGTACCTACGTAAAATAGTTCATCACAAGGACAGGCGGCAGCTTGCCATCAACCCCTCTGTGAATAAATGTATACAGGGAAAGAATAAGTAAACATTCTCCCGGCATTTCTGCCGGGAGAATAGATTATAATTGTTGTCTGGCGTAATCGAAAGGTGAGACCGGATTTTCACTATTCGCATCGAGAAAATCTGCCCACCATTGCAGCATCAATTTGCGTTCATCTAAGAACTCAGCTTTATGAATGTAGGCCGCACGTACGCCATTACGTTCCTGATGGCTCATCTGGCGCTCCACAGCATCTCTCGACCATAATCCTGACTCAATCAACGAACTACAGGCCATTGCCCGGAAGCCGTGACCACAGACATCGACCTTTGTATCGTAGCCCATAAGACGTAGTGCGTTATTCACTGTATTTTCACTCATGGGTTTCCATGGATTGTGATCGCCAGTGAAAATCAGTTCATATTCCCCGCTGATGGCTTGGATTTGTTTGAGAATATCCAGTGCCTGAGTTGATAGCGGGACCAGATGCTCTGTACGCATTTTAGAGCCTCGATGCGAGTACTTGACCCCTTCAATAGGTTTCCGCTCGGGAGGAATGGTCCACATGGCTTTCTTGAAGTCGATCTCAGACCACCTAGCAAAGCGTAGTTCACTGGAACGTATGAAGATAAGCAGGGTAAGTTTGGTTGCCAGCCGGGTGAGAGGTTGTCCTCTGTAGTTGTCCAGTCGTTCAAGCAGCTCTGAAATGCGATTTAAGGCGAGGGCAGGGCGATGCTGGCGCTTCACCGTCGTTAAAGCACCAGCCATATCCACGGCAGGGTTATAGCTGATAATGCCGGACTGGGCAGCATAGCGCATGATGGCAGTGATACGCTGCTGAAGGCGGGCTGCAATCTCATATATCTCTTTGGATTCGGCTGTTTTAACGGGGACAAGTAAATCGGGAGTTCTGAGGGTGGTAATATCACGTGAGCCGATAAGAGGAAATACGTGACTCTCAAGACTTTTGAGCACCTTCTCGCTGTGAGCTTCGGACCATTTTTTGTTGCTCTTGTGCCACTGACGTGCAACAAGCTCGAACGTATTGCTGGCCTCCTGTACTGCTTTCTTTACTCGTTTCTGTTCGCACGGATCAATTCCCTCCGTTATCTGTTTCCTTGCCGCATCGCGCTTTTCCCTTGCTTCTGATAATGAGACTTCAGGATAGACGCCCAGAGCGAGCGTTTTCTCTTTGCCCAGAAACCGATAGCGGAGTCGCCAGTAACGCGAGCCGTTAGGGTGAACGAGCAAAAACATGTTGCCGCTGTCAGCAAGTTTATAAGGTTTTTCATCCGGTTTAGCTGCCCGGATTTTAGCGTCAGTGAGCGCCATTGGTGGGGTCTCCTGATAGTAAAAGGGGTATAAATTTTATCGAATCAGACTATACCCTCAGTTGTACCCTCGCAAGGGACTTGAAGCGGGTTGAATTTGATTGAGTTGGGTGGAGTTAACGTATTGTGGATGTGTTGATTTTCGCGGGTTCAGAATGCAAAAACGGACCTCCGTGGAGGTCCGTTGATATGAATTTGGTGCCCGGACTCGGAATCGAACCAAGGACACGGGGATTTTCAATCCCCTGCTCTACCGACTGAGCTATCCGGGCAACGGGGCGCATTAAACCGTATTCGCGCCTGCCAGTCAATCAAATTTCAGGAAAAGCGGTTCAACCGCTTAATATTACGGCAATCTGTGCGTTTGTGCCTGAAGTTTGCACAAATCTTCCAGATCGCCACGATGCCGACAGGTCATGCTAAGCGCAAGAAGGGCAGTATGGCAAAAGAGTGTTTCACTGCATCTTAATCACATGCTGACCAGGGCGGTTAACCGATTAATTCGCACCACCGTGGCGATGGCACGTTTTCAACGACTGATGGCGTTATGCTTACTCACACCGGCCAGGACGGGCTTGTTCGCTTAGGTTAGCGCGCCGCCCATACGGCACTGGGCAAAGCGCAGAATATCTTCCGCCAGACGGTGTGCCGTTTCGACATCAGCATGGCTACGATTCACCAGCATGCGGCTCAGACATCCCTCCAGCACCAGCTCCATCTGTTTGGCGACCATAGCCGGGTCGTCAACTTCCAGCTCAGTCAGTAGCTCATGAGTGAAGTCATGCGCTGCTTTTTTTTGTTGGTCGGCTAACTGGTGGATTGGATGTCCAGGATCGGGATAAAACGTGCAGGCGGCAATGAACAGGCAGCCGGGATAGCGATTATTGCTCACGCATTCGGACAGCGCGCTGTAGCGTGCCAGTAATTTCTGTTCCGCGCTCAGGGTCTCATCCAGCAAAAGCTGACGCCGCCAGATATCCACCCGCTGGCTGAGGTAACGTAACGCATCATACAGGATGGCCTCTTTATCTGGCCAAAAGCGCTGTAGTTCATCAAGCGGATAATCGATACGTTCGGCCACCATTTCCAGCGTGGTATTGGCTATCCCTTGAACCTCAAGTAATTTCAGGGCTTCTCCCAGGACATCTTCACGTTGCACGGTATTCTCCTCCGTATTTCCTTTTGCAAGTGTCGCTCACGGTTGACGATCGCGCAAATGTGCGCTGAAGGTCGCTGCATCCATAAATCCCGTTACCCGAGCCTCCGGATGCTCTTTACCCTCGGCATCAAAAAACAGGATAGTTGGCAAACCTAAAACCTGTAGATGTTTCAGGAGAGCGACATCCTTGGCATTGTTTGCAGTTACATCCGCCTGTAAAAGCACCGTGTCGCCTAGTGCTTGCTGAACCTGCGGATCGCTGAAGGTGTACTTCTCAAACTCCTTACAAGCCACGCACCAGTCGGCATACAAATCCAACATGACGGGCCTGCCTTTGGCTTGCGCCAGCGCCTGATTTAACGCCTCTACCGAGGCCACCGGCGTAAAGTTAAGGTGTGTCTGGGTTTGAGCATGCGGCGTGCCAAACGCCCAGTCCTGCAATGGACGTACACTGACAAGCGCTGCGGCTAACAGGACAATCTGCACGATACGCATCCAGGCGTGCTTTGCCTGCAGGCTGGTAATGAATGCCCAGCTAAAGAACGCAACGCCCAACAGTGACCACAGGCGCACGCCCCATTCGTCGCCAATGATGCGTTCAAGCAAGAAGACGGGAAGCGCCAGGATGATGAAGCCGAAAGCGGTTTTAACATGTTCCATCCATGGACCGCTTTTAGGCAGCAGGCGGTTGCCAAAGACGGTAATCAACATCAGCGGCAAGCCCATCCCCAGCGCGTACAGATACAGCGTACCGCCTCCCAGCCACATATTTCCGCTCTGAGCGATATACAGCAAAATCGCGCTTAGCGGCGCGGTTGTGCAAGGAGAACAGATGAGACCCGCAATCGCCCCCATCGCAAAGACGCTACCGGGAGAGCCGCCTTGCTGGCGGTTACTCAGCAACGTGAGGCGCGTTTGCAATGAGGAAGGGAGTTGCAGCGTGAACAGGCCGAACATAGACAGAGCCAGCAGCGTAAAGATGATGGCAAGACCGATCAGAACATAAGGATGCTGTAATGCCGCCTGAAACTGTAATCCGGCGGCGGCAACAACCAGACCCAGCGCAGTATAGGTGAGCGCCATTCCCTGGACGTAGATAAACGTCAGCAGCAGCGCCCTACCGGTTGATAACCGTTGCTTGCCGCCCAGCACGATGCCGGAAATCAGCGGATACATCGGCAGTACGCAGGGCGTGAAAGCGATGCCAATGCCGATTAGCAAGGCCCACAGCGCGGAAAAGGGGAGCTGGGCTGCGGGCTGTGGTTTCTCTTCCGGGGCCTCAGTGACAGGTGCGGTAGCCGGAGCCCCCCCGACAGCGGCTGACACTTCACTTAAGGGGACAGTTTTAGTTTCCGGCGGATAGCAAAAACCGGCGTCGGCACAGCCCTGGTACGTGACCGTTAATGTTGCGCCAGTTGCGGCCTGATTAACCGTGACCGGAATATTCAACTGTTTACGGTAAATCTCACTTTTGCCGTAAAACTCATCTTCATGCCAGACGCCAGGCGGCAGTTTTACCTCGGCAATATCGGCCTGAGATGGTGTAATGCTTATCTGTTTGCGATAGAGATAGTAGCCATCTTTGACCTGCCATGAGAGGTTCAGATCGTGTTGGTTTTGCTGAAAATCAAAAACAAACGCCCGATCGGCAGGAACAAACTGCGAGCGGCCGGGCGCGTCAAATAATCCGGCAAAGGTAGATGTGCTGCATAGCAGCAGGATCAGCGTAAGGATGCGTTGAGCCATGAGCGGTAATCAAAGTCTCCGTGAGTGACGGGTAAAACCAGAAGTTCAGGTGTTTGATACGGGTGATGTGACTTCAGGCAATCGAGAAGGGCTTGCTGGTGCGTGACGGTGGTTTTTAAAATCATCTGGACTTCATATTCCTGCTCCAGTTTACCTTCCCAATAATAGAGGGAGGTTGCACCGGGCAGAAGTGTCACGCAGGCTGCCAGCTTTTCCGCCAGCACTTTTGCAGCCAGATCCTGGGCGGTTGCTTCATCCGGAGCAGTACAGAGCACCACAACGGTATCGGGGATGGAAATATCCTGACTCTTTACATCAAGCATAAACACCTCGAAAGAACAGAGTAACCAGCTAAAGAGTGGTCACTATACAACGGACGAGGGAAGGATGTTAGCTAAAGCGGGGTGAGGAGGAGGAACTGCAGGGCGCACGAGCACCCTGCAGAAAAAACTTACAGCATGAAGCTACCCAGCAAGAAGCCGAAGCAGACAGCCAGAACTACACCCAGAGTACCCGGGATGAAGAACGGATGGTTAAAGACGAATTTACCGATGCGGGTTGTACCAGTGTCATCCATCTGAACTGCCGCAACCAGCGTTGGGTAGGTTGGCAGAATGAACAGGCCGGAAACAGCTGCGAAGGAGGCAACAGCGGTCAGCGGGGAAACGTTCAGCGCCAAAGCCATCGGCATCAGTGCTTTAGCGGTTGCTGCCTGAGAGTACAGCAATGCAGAAGCAAAGAAGAAGATGACGGCCAGCAGCCACGGATGACCCTGAATTACGCTACCTGCAGTATCTTTGATCCAGTCAATGTTGTGAGATACGAAGGTATCACCCAACCACGCAACGCCCAGGATACAAATACAGGCGCTCATACCGGCTTTGAAGGTGCTGGAGTTGAGAATGGAGTCAGTTTCAACGCGGCAGATGATGGTAGTCAGCGTCGCGATGCTCAGCATGATGATCAGGATAGCGTTGGTGGTATTCATCAGCGGTTTAGCGACCAGACCAAGGCTTGGGCTGTTAACGATCGCATAGACAACAACGCAAATTACGCCCAGCAGGAACAGCCAAACGGAAGTTTTTGCGCCTGCTTTGATTTCAACTTGTCTTTCACCGCGCAGTTCAACCAAACCTTCTTCCAGACGTTTACGATAAATCGGATCGTCAGACAGTTTAGAGTTGAATAGCATAGTCACCAGGAAGGACATTACCAGAACGGCCAGCAGGGTGGACGGAATAACCACGGACAGCAGGTGAATATAGCTGATGCCATGACCTTCCATTACGGAAGACATGTAAACCACGGCTGCAGAGATTGGTGATGCTGTGATCGCAATCTGAGCAGAAACCACCGCAGTTGAGAGCGGACGGCAAGGTTTGATCCCTTGTTCCTTCGCAACTTCAGCGATAACCGGCAGAGTTGCCAGAGAGATGTTACCCGTACCCGCAAAGATGGTCAGGAAATAGGTCACGATGGGTGCCAGGATCGTGATGTATTTCGGGTTCTTACGCAGCAGTTTTTCAGTTTGATGAACCAGATAGTCCAGACCACCTGCAATCTGCATAGCTGAGATGGCAGCGATAACCGCCATGATAATGGAAATGACATCGAACGGGATATTACCGGGTTTTACGCCGATAGCGGCGAGAACCAGGACACCCAGCCCACCTGCAAATCCAATACCGATACCCCCAAGTCTGGCACCTAAAAAGATTGCCAGCAAAACGATGATAAGTTCTAAAACTATCATATTAGCCTTCCTTGTTGTTTAACAAGTTGATATTAAATTGTTGTTTTTAAGTAACTTCGTGCAAGAAAAAAGGCACGTCATCTGACGTGCCTTCTCTGGTACTACCCTACACGATTACTGCTCGCTTTCATCAGTATAACGTTTTGCTTTATAAGCCGGGTGCATCAGGTTCTGTACTGAGAAGATATCGTCCAGTTCGGCTTCGGTCAACAGGCCGCGCTCGAGGACAACTTCACGTACGCTCTTACCGGTTTCGGCACAAATTTTACCAACGATGTCGCCGTTGTGGTGGCCGATGAACGGGTTGAGGTAAGTAACGATACCGATAGAGTTGTATACGAATGCTTCGCACACTTCTTTGTTAGCAGTAATGCCGCTAACGCATTTTTCCAACAGGTTGTAGCAAGCGTTGCTCAGAATGTGAATGGATTCGAACATTGCCTGGCCGATTACTGGCTCCATAACGTTCAGCTGCAGCTGACCTGCTTCAGACGCCATGGTGACTGTGATGTCGTTACCGATGACTTTAAAGCACACCTGGTTTACGACTTCCGGAACAACCGGGTTCACTTTAGCTGGCATGATGGAAGAGCCAGCCTGCAGTTCCGGCAGGTTGATCTCGTTCAGGCCGGCACGTGGACCAGAGGAGAGCAAACGCAGGTCGTTACAGATTTTGGACATCTTCACAGCCAGACGTTTCAGTGCGCCATGCACCATAACGTATGCGCCGCAGTCAGAAGTTGCTTCAATCAGGTCTTCTGCAGGAACACAGGCAAAACCGGTAACTTCAGCCAGTTTTTTCACTGCCAACGGAGAGTATTCTTTCGGTGTGTTCAGACCCGTACCGATTGCCGTTGCGCCGAGGTTAACTTCCAGCAGCAGCTCTGCAGTACGCCCAATGTTTTTCACTTCTTCTTTCAGCAGGATGCTGAAAGCACGGAATTCCTGACCGAGGGTCATCGGCACAGCATCCTGCAACTGGGTACGACCCATTTTCAGGATGTCCTGGAATTCATCGGCTTTTTTCTCGAAGCCTTCACGCAGCTGGTTCAGAGCATCAATCAGTTTGATGATGGATGCGTATACCGCGATACGGAAACCGGTTGGGTATGCGTCGTTGGTAGACTGACATTTGTTAACGTGGTCGTTCGGGTTCAGGTACTGATATTCACCTTTCTGGTGACCCATCAGTTCCAGACCGATATTGGCCAGCACTTCGTTGGTGTTCATGTTGACGGAGGTACCCGCACCACCCTGGTAAACGTCTACCGGGAACTGATCCATGCATTTTCCGTTATTCAGGACTTCATCACACGCCGCGATGATGGCATTTGCCACACTTTTAGGAATGGTTTGCAGCTCTTTGTTGGCCATCGCCGCTGCCTTTTTCACCATTACCATGCCGCGAACAAATTCAGGAATGTCGCTGATTTTGTTGTTGCTAATGTAGAAGTTTTCAATCGCTCTCAGAGTGTGAACACCATAGTAAGCGTCCGCTGGAACTTCCCTGGTACCCAACAAGTCTTCTTCGATACGAATGTTGTTTAACATGTGAACCTTCTTTTTCAAGCTGCCAATGATTTGACTAAACACACAGGATATATGTGATTTCGATTGTTTCTCGACCGACGATTATCCCCTGCATCGGTCTGATACCCGAGATCATATGCTGGTTCAGGATTTCTACCGTAATCTGGATCACTTAAAGCGTGGAATTTACCCCTTATTTATTATTCTGTGAAATAGATCACCCCTTTAGGATTAACACTAAATATTAGTGTACAAGCGACTTGAAATTTTGCTAACCACCTCAATATCTGACTGATGCGAGTCACATAATTTTTGAACAGACGTTGTACAAAACGCCTGTTATTAACAGGAGTCCCCTTTGCGCTGGATACCATTACTTGCCATTTTTCTCTATGTTTACATAGAGATATCTATTTTTATTCAGGTTGCCCATGTGTTGGGTGTTCTGATGACCCTGATTTTGGTTATTTTTACGTCGGTTATCGGGATGTCTCTGGTTCGTAATCAGGGATTTAAGAACTTTTTACTGATGCAACAAAAAATGGCGGCAGGTGAAAGCCCGGCTGCAGAAATGATCAAGAGCGTTTCGCTGATTATTGCCGGTCTGCTATTAGTGCTGCCGGGTTTTTTCACCGATTTCCTTGGTCTTCTTCTTTTATTACCCCCGGTGCAGAAGCATCTGACGATGAAACTGCTGCCACATTTGCGTTTTTCTCGTATGCCCGGCGGTGGTTTTAGCGCCGGAACGGGTGGGGGCGAGACCTTTGACGGTGAGTTCCAGCGCAAAGACGAGCATCGTGACAGTATCGAACATAAAGACGATCGTCGGGATTAAGCATCAGTATGTAGGCCGGATAAGCGTTAGCGCCATCCGGCACGTGTTCATATGCCGGATGATGGCGTCAGCGTCGACTTATCCGGCCTGCCGGGTAAAAATAACCACAGCGCAGCCAGCATAATCAGCGCATACAGGCTCTTCCAACCCACCATCGCCAGCAATAGCAGACATAGCAAACCGCCAACGATCGCCAATGCGCGATAGTGTCCTTTCAGTAATCGACAACCTGCCAGCATGCACAGCAGATAAATCATAATAAAGATGCCGTTAGCGTAGACGATTAACGCATCGAGATTGATTTGCAGCATATAGATGCACAAAGTACTGACCACGCAGCAACCTAGCACGGCGTTCAGCGCATTGCGCGGAAGGTGACGAGGGGAAAGACGCGCCAGATAACTCCCCGGCTTGTATTGTGCTTGCGACCAGACCAGCCGGGCGAAACTTTGAATATAAATGTTGAGACTGGCAAAGCAGGCCAGATAACCAATAATGCAGGCGACCCACAGTGCCTGTACGCCAAACAGCTGTACAACAATTTCTGGCAGTGATGCCGCCGCCGCCATTTTCTCGCCATAAGCGCCAAAATGGAGGACGACGACGGTGCATGCCCAGTAGACAGAACCTGCCAGCAGTAGACCGATCATTAGCGCGCGCGGGAAGTCTCGCTCCGGATTTTTAAATTCAGAGGCCAGGTGGGCAAATGCTTCAAGACCGACAAAGCACCAGAACATCACTGACAGGGCCGCGAACAGTCCGGGAAGCTCAATTTCGCTAATTGCAGGGAAGGGGATTTCACTGGGTTTTAGATCGCCCGCCCACCAGATGGCGACAATCAGGGCCACGATCAGCCCGGCAATGACCGTTTGTAGGTTAGCGCTGGAGCTGGCGCCGCGGGAGCCTATGTACCAGACCAACGCCAGTGTACCGAGTTCTGCCAGCAGAAGCTGCTCGTCATGCCAGCCAAACATCGCCTGGCCGAATCCTGCGGCAATATGTAATGCCGCAGGCAAGCCAACCGGGATTACCGACAAAAACAGCCATCCGGTGACGCGCTCCAGCCGCGAACCAAAGGCCATACCGACAAAATGCGCCACGCCGCCCGCGCTGGGGAAATGGCGGCCGAGCACGGCAAAGACAATCGCCACGGGAAAGACTAAAACAATCAGCACCGGCCAGGCCCAAAGACTGTTGTTGCCAGCGACCAGCGCAGCCAGCGCGGGGACGGCAAAAACGCCTGTACCTAATAATGATGTCGACAACAGGCCAACGCCCTGAGCCAGTCCCAGCTCTTGTTTCAGTCCGCTCATAAGTTGTTATCCGGTTATGCCCATTGACCGGGCTACAGCGCAGATTTTGATGGTATCACAATCGGATTTGCTTATGACGACGTGACTGAAATCGTTATGAAATGTGAGGCGTGTCGGTGTTTTGACGGGATTTTCTGCTGATAAAAAATTTTTTTCGCTTGCCCCCTTGAAGGCACAAAAGCCCATCCCCATCTCTCTGGTCACTAGCCGGGAAACCGTTTACGGGCCGGCGTCACCCATAACTGATAAAGACTTTCTCAAAGGAGAGCTATCAATGAGTATTCGTCCGTTACATGATCGTGTGATCGTCAAACGTAAAGAAGTTGAATCCAAATCTGCTGGCGGCATCGTACTGACCGGTTCTGCAGCAGGTAAATCAACTCGTGGCGAAATCATCGCTGTCGGTAAGGGTCGCATCCTGGACAACGGTACCGTACAGCCGCTGGACGTGAAAGTCGGCGATATCGTTATTTTCAACGATGGCTACGGTGTTAAATCTGAGAAGATCGACAATGAAGAAGTGTTGATCATGTCTGAAAGTGACATCCTGGCAATTGTTGAAGCCTAATCCGCGAACGACACTGAACATACGAATTTAAGGGAAAGAGAAAATGGCAGCTAAAGACGTAAAATTCGGTAACGACGCTCGTGTGAAAATGCTGCGCGGCGTAAACGTACTGGCAGATGCAGTGAAAGTTACCCTCGGTCCAAAAGGCCGTAACGTAGTTCTGGATAAATCTTTCGGTGCACCGACCATCACTAAAGATGGTGTTTCCGTAGCACGTGAAATCGAACTGGAAGACAAGTTCGAAAACATGGGTGCGCAGATGGTGAAAGAAGTTGCCTCTAAAGCGAATGACGCTGCAGGCGACGGTACCACCACCGCGACCGTACTGGCTCAGTCCATCATTACTGAAGGTCTGAAAGCTGTTGCTGCGGGTATGAACCCAATGGATCTGAAACGTGGTATCGACAAAGCTGTCGCTGCTGCCGTTGAAGAACTGAAAGCGCTGTCCGTACCGTGCTCTGACTCTAAAGCAATCGCTCAGGTTGGTACCATCTCCGCTAACTCCGACGAAACCGTAGGTAAACTGATCGCAGAAGCGATGGACAAAGTCGGTAAAGAAGGCGTGATCACCGTTGAAGACGGTACCGGTCTGCAGGACGAACTGGACGTGGTTGAAGGTATGCAGTTCGACCGTGGCTACCTGTCTCCTTACTTCATCAACAAGCCGGAAACTGGCGCTGTTGAACTGGAAAGCCCGTTCATCCTGCTGGCTGATAAGAAAATCTCCAACATCCGCGAAATGCTGCCGGTTCTGGAAGCTGTCGCGAAAGCAGGCAAACCGCTGCTGATCATCGCAGAAGATGTTGAAGGCGAAGCGCTGGCAACTCTGGTTGTTAACACCATGCGCGGTATCGTGAAAGTGGCTGCTGTTAAAGCACCTGGCTTCGGCGATCGTCGTAAAGCGATGCTGCAGGATATCGCTACCCTGACCGGTGGTACCGTTATCTCTGAAGAGATCGGTATGGAACTGGAAAAAGCCACTCTGGAAGATCTGGGTCAGGCAAAACGCGTTGTTATCAATAAAGACACCACCACCATCATTGATGGCGTGGGCGATGAAGCGGCAATCCAGGGTCGTGTGACTCAGATTCGTCAGCAGATCGAAGAAGCTACTTCAGACTACGACCGTGAAAAACTGCAGGAGCGCGTAGCGAAACTGGCAGGCGGCGTTGCGGTAATCAAAGTTGGTGCTGCGACTGAAGTTGAAATGAAAGAGAAGAAAGCCCGCGTTGAAGATGCCCTGCACGCAACCCGTGCTGCGGTAGAAGAAGGCGTGGTTGCTGGTGGTGGTGTTGCGCTGATTCGCGTAGCGTCCAAAATTGCCGGCCTGAAAGGTCAGAACGAAGACCAGAACGTCGGTATCAAAGTTGCGCTGCGCGCAATGGAAGCTCCGCTGCGTCAAATCGTTCTGAACTGCGGCGAAGAGCCGTCTGTAGTGGCTAACACCGTGAAAGCGGGTGACGGTAACTACGGTTACAACGCTGCAACTGAAGAATACGGCAACATGATCGACATGGGTATCCTGGATCCAACCAAAGTAACGCGTTCTGCTCTGCAGTATGCAGCTTCTGTTGCGGGTCTGATGATCACCACCGAGTGCATGGTTACCGATCTGCCGAAAGGCGATGCGCCTGACTTAGGTGCTGCTGGTGGTATGGGCGGCATGGGTGGAATGGGCGGCATGATGTAATTTAATCTTCATACTTCAAGCCGTAGGTTCGTTGGCTGCGTTCGTTCACCCCAGTCACTTACTTATGTAAGCTCCTGGGGTTCATGAACTTGCCGCCTGCCTGCAACTTGAATTATTTGATTAAATACGCCTCTCGCGAAAAATGAGAAACCCCCGGGCAGAAATGTCTGGGGGTTTTTCTTTTGGTCATCTTTTTAGTATATGATTCAGCTACGGACATAACGTCCAACTAATTGATTATGGGGAATGACATGCACGTGAAATATTTAGCAGGGATCGTTGGTGCCGCGCTACTGATGGCGGGTTGTAGCTCCAGCAACGAACTGAGTTCAGCCGGACAAAACGTACGCTTTGTCGAAGACAAGCCAGGCGCAGAGTGCCAGCTGATTGGCACTGCAACCGGTACGCAGAGCAACTGGCTTTCTGGTCAGCATGGCGAAGAGGGTGGGTCTATGCGTGGCGCAGCGAACGATCTGCGTAACCAGGCCGCAGCAATGGGGGGTAACGTAATTTACGGCGTCAGCAGCCCATCACAGGGAATGCTGTCCAGTTTTGTTCCTACCGCCAGTGAGATGAATGGTCAGGTTTATAAGTGCCCAAACTGATAAAAGCTGTTGATGCCGGATGGCGACGCTAAAGCGTCTTATCCGGCCTACGGTATAAATGATCGTAGGCCTGATAAGCGCAGCGCCATCAGGCATTCTGAGCTTTATGCGCAGACTGAACGCGTAAATGATGTAGCGCGCGCAAACACTGATCCTGATTGAGCTTTTGGGTTTTATCTCCCGTCAATGTTTTGACAAACACCTGGCACGGGACACCTGCAAGTTTTTTCAGTCGTGGGCTGAAGTCCAGAAGGCGTCGGGTAATGGCCTCAGCTTCTTTACTGCCGGAAAGGGCGCGAGTTTTCACTACTGAGCCACAGAATTGAGCTTTACCCTTTTCATCCTTATAGCGGTAGATAATCGCCAGGTAATGGTTAAACAGGTTATGTTTCCATTCTGGTTGTGTATATGAATCATATTCAAGATTATCGTTTTGCTGGTAGTCAACATCGTACAGCGGCAGGAAATCCAGCAGCGATGTCATTCTTAGCGCTAATTCCTGCATGCCAGCATTTTTTATTGCATGAATGATTGCATAGGCTAATACCTGGATCTGCAGTTCATTAATCAATAATTCGTGGATTTGTCCGTTATGCAGTGTCAGAGAAAATGCTAAGCTTTCTCCTTTATCATCCACTAACACCAGAGAATTGATTCGACGGTTTATATCTGCATTTTTTAACTCATCTTCCTGAATTAAAGGGATATTCTCGTGCATCTTTTTACTGGCTTTGTCGCGTTCTTTTTCATATCGCAAACGCGCTTCTTGGCTAAGCTGGTGCTTCGCATGGAGTCTGCTCTCCAGAGCGATAAGCAGATCTCTTAGCCCCAGCGGTGAGAGGAAAAACAGTGACTCTTTATTTCTTGGTTCTTTGATCTTGAGTGCCAGAGCAATAAATTCATTCTTCTGACGAATAACACCGGTATTAATACCCTTAATACTAATAGCCATCCAGGGTTCTCCCTAACCATATATTTATTGGGAATTTATATTTTTATTAATTTATAAATTTTGCAAATGAGTTGTTGCACAGTACCAGTTAAAATAGCACATATTAAAAGTGCGACTCCACCTGCACGGATATTAAATACTCGGGATTGGTAGTGAGTGTCCATAATCGGACACTCAATAAGCATTATTGCTGGCGTAATTGCAGATCCAACGGCGTTTTACTGGGTTCTCCGCCAATTTCTCGCGCCAGTTTAGGGACCATATAACCGGAAACCAGCGTCAGCAGTTCACGCACAATCTGACGTGCTTCGTCGTCGCTGACCATAAAGTGGGCGGCACCCTGCACTTTATCCAGTACGTGCAGGTAATAGGGCATAACACCCGCATCAAACAGTGCGTTACTAAGGTCGGCCAGGGTTTGGGCGTTATCGTTAACACCCCGTAGCAATACGCTTTGATTGAGTAGCGTGACGCCTACTTTGCGTAGTCTGAGCATCGCCTGGCGAAACGTCTCATCAACTTCATTGGCATGGTTAATATGATTGACCAGCAGAATTTGCAATGAAGAGTGAGCAAAACGCTCGGTCAGCCCTTCGGTAATGCGCGCAGGGATCACAATCGGTAAACGGCTGTGAATGCGCAGACGCTTAATGTGTGGAATGGTTTCCAGTTGCGTGAGCAGCCAGTCCAGTTCGTGATCCTTGGCCATCAACGGATCGCCGCCGGAGAAGATTACCTCATCTAACTCAGGATGGGCAGTAATGTAGTCCAGAGCGACCTGCCAGTTGCGCTTGTTGCCCTGATTTTCGGCGTACGGGAAGTGTCGGCGGAAGCAATAACGACAATTTACCGCGCAGCCGCCTTTGACCAGCAGCAGCGCCCGGTTGCGATATTTATGCAGCAGGCCAGGAACCACACTGTGTTGTTCCTCCAGCGGATCGGTCGAGTAGCCTGGCGCCGCAACAAACTCTTCCTCGGCGGTAAGTACCTGACGCAGAAGCGGATCGCTCGGATTGCCTTTCTCCATGCGCGCAATAAACGCGCGTGGTATGCGCAGGGCGAAAAGTCGTCTCGCGTCGCGTCCGGCCAACAGTTTTTCATCTGCGTCTATATTCAAAAGATGCAGAAGTTCATCGGGATCGGTCACAACATCGGCAAGTTGCGATAACCAATCTTCTCTGGATGGGGTATTTAGGGTTACAATATGCGCCATTTTGTGGCTTAGCTACCAGTTAACAATTTTCAGAGGGCCTTATGGCAACGTACTATAGCAACGATTTTCGTGCTGGTCTTAAAATCATGTTGGACGGCGAACCGTATGCGGTTGAAGCCAGCGAATTCGTTAAACCAGGTAAAGGCCAGGCGTTTGCGCGCGTTAAGCTGCGTCGCCTGCTGACCGGTACTCGCGTAGAGAAAACCTTCAAGTCTACCGACTCTGCCGAAGGCGCAGATGTAGCCGACATGAACCTGACCTTCTTGTATAGCGACGGTGAATTCTGGCACTTCATGAACAACACCACTTTCGAACAGCTGGCTGCAGATGAAAAAGCGGTAGGCGATAACGCTAAATGGCTGCTGGACCAGGCTGAATGCATCGTGACCCTGTGGAACGGTCAGCCGATCTCCGTGACCCCGCCGAACTTCGTTGAGCTGGAAGTCATTGAAACCGACCCAGGTCTGAAAGGCGATACCGCTGGTACTGGCGGCAAACCGGCTACTCTGTCTACCGGCGCAGTCGTTAAAGTTCCGCTGTTCGTACAGATCGGCGAAGTGATCAAAGTGGATACTCGCTCAGGCGAATACGTTTCCCGCGTAAAATAAAACACTTATTTGATCTTGTGGCGCAGGTTGCTGCGCCATACTTTTTCCAGGGCAGGAATGATGAAACGTCTTCTCAGTCTTGTAATGCTAATCCTTTTCACCAGCACCCTACTGGCGGGCTGTAATACCGCGCGCGGCTTCGGTGAAGACATCAAACACCTCGGCAATTCAATCTCTCACGCCGCCAGTTAAACTTCTCACATAATCTGAAAAACGATTGTTTATCCATCACACTTCCGGATCTTGTCTATTATTAAGTAGCTATACACAAACAATATTGGCTAGAAAAGGAAGACGTTATGATTAAGAAGACAATTGCTGCGATCTTTTCTGTGTTGGTACTTTCTTCCGTATTAACCGCGTGTAATACCACGCGAGGCGTAGGGGAGGATATTTCTGACGGTGGTAACGCTATTTCTGGTGCAGCGACAAAAGCTCAGCAATAACGCTCAACGGTACGACGCCGGGTCGTACCGTTAACTCTCCTTATGCGGGAGCGAGAGAAACGGTGAGAAGCGGTTCCCCAGATGAAGCTTCATACGAATATTTCGTTTATAGGTATACACCGTTTTGCCATGAATGCTGAGCGTGGCGGCTATCGCACTGTTGCTCACGCCATCCATCCACATTGACAATACTTTCTCCTCCTGCGGCGTCAGCAGTGGCGTCGGGTTTTCGGCTAATGCTAATGTGGGGCGATCTTGTAGCGCTTCCTGAATCGTGTGTGTGAGTGTGTTTAGCGAGGTGTGTTTGGTTAATACCGAATGAGCGATGGCTTGAGAAGTCGGGATGGATGTGTGCTGTCTGTCCGCTGATTGCAGTAAAATCAACGGGATGACGCCACAGCTCATGAAAAAGGGCTTAACTGGCGGAGTGGAATGCGCCTCGCTAATAAAACTGTATAAATCCGCAATGACCAGATGTGGTTTCCACTGCAAAATATGCTCTTTTGCCAACAGAAGATTATTAATTCCTGATACCAGAAATGAGGAGCTGAACCTGCCAGAATGATTAAGCAAGGCCTCAATCCCTGTGCGGGTAAAGTGGCATCGGTCAATCACTAAAATTTTAAGCATAAACTTTTCGCATTCAGAAGAGGGGCAATCGACTTTCTGATTTCAGAAAGCCCTTCATCATAGAGAACTCCGATGAGTGCCAAATGCGGGAACTACGCCGCAAATTATGCTTAATTCTTGCTTTTAACAGACGGTGAATAAAAAGGTTGAAATTCATTTTCTGTCGGGCAAAAATGCCATTTCACACACCAGCTTTGCAGGACGACCTGCAAACGCTTCTTTCACCGGGGACGGCCCCATTGTTCTGGAGCCTCATATGTCCTGGATCATTTTATTAATTGCCGGTTTGCTCGAAGTTGTTTGGGCGATTGGCCTGAAATACACCCACGGCTTCACTCGTCTGACGCCAAGCATTATCACCATTGTCGCGATGATCGTCAGTATCGCCATGCTCTCCTGGGCGATGCGCACCTTGCCAGTTGGGACCGCCTATGCCGTCTGGACCGGTATTGGCGCCGTCGGGGCGGCCATTACCGGGATTCTGCTGTTGGGTGAATCTGCCAGTCCGGCGCGTTTGCTGAGTCTGGGGCTGATTGTGGCTGGCATTATTGGTCTGAAGCTGAGCACTCACTAAGCACCAGGCTGTTTCACCCAAATCAGTTTATTGACGTCAAACCCTTCCCGGGTCGCGATAGCCAACATTTGCTGCTTCATTTCATCTGAAATGGTGGGGGTCCGTGAAAGGATCCACAGGTAATCGCGATCCGGACCACACACCAGCGCGTGGCGATATTCCCGGTCGAGCGCAATCACGTTATACCCACCATAGAAGGGGCCGAAGAATGACACCTTGAGCGCCGCCCGATTTGGGTCGCCGGTGAAATAGGCTTTACCCTCCGTTTTTTGCCACATCCCTCTGTCCGGGTTATAGCCCTTATTGATCACGTTGATACCGCCGTCGTCGCGCAAGCTATACGTTGCGGTCACTTTTTCCAGTCCACGTTCGAAGCGATGGTCTAAACGTGCAATTTCATACCAGGTACCGAGATAGCGTTTGGCGTCAAAGTTATTCACAACGGTAACGCCTTTTGGCGGTGTAGGGGAACTGCAGGCGACAACCAGAAATGCAGCGGTAACTGCAGCAACGACGGGCAGAATGCGCATAAGATTTTCCTTACTGTTTTTTTGTTAAGTGTAGATGACAGCAGGAAAAGAAGAGGAAGAAACGAGGTCCGCTATAGCGGACCTCATCGTCAGTTACTGCAGTTTTTCAAGAATACGCCAGGCGGCCTCGACGCGAGCAGGGTTTGGGTAGCTTTTGTTTGCCAGCATCACGATGCCGAGATTTTTTTCCGGAACGAACGCAACGTAGCTGCCAAATCCGCCAGTGGAGCCGGTTTTGTGCACCCATGAGGCTTTCACTGCAGGGGCGGGCGGATTGACCTCAACGACGGGAAGCGCCGCTAACGCGACTTTACTGTCGCTACCGTTGATTATCGAGTCGGCATTCACCGGCCAGTTCAGCATCTCCCAACCTAATCCCTGGTACATGTCGCCAATATGCCAGTAACGAGCCTGTGCAATTTCAATTCCCTGTCGGAGCGTTTTCTCCTGCACCTGGCTGGCGTCCATGTTGGCCTGAACCCAACGAGTCATATCGACAAGGCTGGATTTCACCCCGTAGGCTTCGGCATCAAGCTGACCCGGAGATACGTGCACGGGCTTCCCTTCGCGATAACCCCAGGCATAATCCTTTTGTTCGCTCTGTGGAACCGTAATCCAGGTATGCGCCAGTTTTAATGGTTGCAGGACGCGTTTGGTCATCGCCTCTTCATAGCCTATTCCTGAAGGTTTCACCGCCAGTGCGCCAAACAGACCAATACTGGAGTTAGCATACAGGCGTTTAGCTCCCGGGACCCATTGCGGCTGCCAGTTTTGATAAAAGCGCAGTAATGCCGCTTTATCTGTAACGTCGTCAGGTACCTGAAGCGGCAGACCACCCGCCGTATAGGTGGCCAGGTGCAGCAGGCTGATACCCTGCCATTGTTTGCCAGTTAATTCGGGCCAGTATTGGGTGACCGGATCGCTGAGCTTAATTTCACCACGGGCGATAGCATCGCCGCCCAGCACACCGTTAAACGTCTTACTTACCGATCCAAGCTCAAACAGCGTTTGCCGGGTGACGGGGCGGTCATTGGCGATATCGGCTTTCCCCCAGGTAAAGTAATAGGGTTTTCCCTGGTAGATAATTGCTACGGCCATACCCGGAATAGCCTGTTCTTGCATCAGCGGTGTGATGGTACGGTTTACGATATCGGCAATCTGTTGTTCTGTTTTTGCGGCGGCAAACGTGGAGAAAGAGGCTGTCAGCAGCAACGCGCAGCATAACGATTTTTTCATCATGAAATCAGTTCCGTAATAAAAAGCGAAAGGGTGTCCGGGCCCGTCAGACGCAATCAGTTTGTTTGAGTTGCAGTGTGTTGACAAACGGTTAAATTTAGCAGCAGATATAAGTTTTTCTAACAGGCCGGATGATGACGCGTAGCTATATTCCTCTTAACTCACTGCGAGCTTTTGAAGCCGCGGCCAGACACCTTAGCTTTACCCGCGCTGCGATTGAGCTCAACGTGACGCATTCTGCCATCAGCCAGCATGTCAAAGCGCTGGAACAGCAGCTAAATTGTCAGCTGTTTGTGCGCGGCTCCCGTGGGTTAATGCTGACGACAGAAGGGGAAAGTCTGTTACCTGTACTTAATGATTCTTTCGATCGTATGGCGGGGATGCTGGATCGTTTTGCTACTAAAAAAACCCAGGAAAAACTTAAAATCGGAGTGGTGGGGACCTTTGCGGTCGGTTGTCTTTTTCCTCTGCTCAGCGACTTTAAGCGTAGTTATCCGCATATTGATTTGCATATTTCCACCCACAATAACCGCGTGGATCCCGCCGCCGAGGGACTGGACTATACCATTCGCTACGGAGGAGGTGCCTGGCACGATACCGATGCACAATATTTGTGTAGCGCGCTGATGTCCCCGCTTTGCTCGCCAGAATTAGCCGCACAGATCAAGGTACCTGCAGACCTCCTGAAATTCCCGTTATTACGCTCTTATCGGCGAGATGAGTGGACGCTTTGGATGCAGGCCGCCGGAGAAGCGCCTCCGTCACCGACGCACAACGTGGTGGTGTTTGATTCGTCCGTCACAATGCTGGAGGCCGCGCAGGCGGGGATCGGGGTGGCGATTGCCCCGGTAAGAATGTTCACTCATCTGCTTGGTAGTGAACGTATCGTTCAACCGTTTCTAACGCAGATTGATCTGGGGAGCTATTGGATAACGCGTTTGCAATCCCGACCGGAGACATCTGCAATGCGTGAGTTTTCCCGTTGGTTGGCTGGGGCTCTGCACAAATAAAAAGGCCCGCCAATGGCGGGCCTGATAGTTAACGCATGCAATTAGATGGTCAGGATACCAATGGCCGTTACAACGGTCAGGATAGCTGCCAGTCCGTAGAATACCCATTTGCCAGCAGGCACGTGGATTTTCAGGTCATGCATCGCGTGATGCATACGGTGTAAACCGCACCACAGCGGCAGGACGATCATCAGGAACAGGAATGCGCGACCGATAAAGCTCTGAGCGAATGCCAGGACGCGTTCATAGCTGAAGGCATCAGGAACAAAGCCCAGCGGCAGCATAATGCCTACCAGCAGAATCATCACCGGCGCAATGATTGCGCTCCACATACCGCCTGCACCAAACAGGCCCCAGAATACGGGTTCGTCAGAGCGTTTTGGATTTGGATTAATCATTCCGGACTCCTTACCAGAACAGGGCAACAAACAGTATTACTACTGTCGCAACCACAGTAACCGCCCAAAGCCCTTTGATGATTGGCTCTGGTCCCATTTTTTCGTCTTTTACGATGATGTTGGCCGCTTTCGGCGCCAGCTCAAACCAGGTCTTGGTATGCAGCAGCGCGGCTGCCAGGGCGATGATGTTAAGGATCACCACCACCGGGTTCTGCAGGAACCCGACAAAGCCAGCCCAGGATTCCACACCGTGCTTAAGCGCAAACAGGCCGAAGATCAGTTCAATACTGAACCAGACAGCCGGAACGGCTGTGCCTTCACGCAGCATGTAAAAGCGATAAAACGGCAGTTTCTTCCACCAGGTGGACGTCATTGGCCGCACATAGGCGTTGCGTTTAGTCGTCATGTTGCACTCCTTAGCGTGGTTTCAGGGTTGCGATAAGAAAGTCTTTTGAACTTTCAACTTTACCCTGCTGAATGGCCGCAGCCGGATCGACGTGTTTCGGGCAGACTTCGGAGCAGTAGCCCACGAAAGTACAACTCCAGACGCCGTTCGGGCTATTCAATTGAGCCATACGCTCTTTCTTACCGTGGTCGCGGCTATCTTCGTTGTAACGATGCGCCAGCGTAATCGCAGCCGGTCCAATGAACTCAGGGTTCAGGCCGAACTGCGGGCACGCGGCGTAGCACAGACCACAGTTGATGCAACCGGAGAACTGATGATACTTCGCCATCTGCGCCGGAGTCTGGGTGTTTGGACCCTGATCCGGTGTACGCGGGTTACCGATGATGTACGGTTTGATCGCTTCCAGGCTTTCGATAAAGTGCGTCATATCGACGATCAGATCGCGCTCAATCGGGAAGTTGCCCAGCGCTTCAACCTTCATACCGTTGGTGTAATCACGCAGGAAGGTTTTGCACGCCAGCTTCGGCACGTTGTTGACCATCATGCCGCAGGAGCCGCAGATTGCCATACGGCAGGACCAGCGATAGCTCAGGTCTGGCGCCAGGTTATCCTTGATGTAGCCCAACGCATCGAGCAGAGACGTGGTTTCATCGTAAGGAACTTCGTAGAAAGCACTGTGCGGCGCGGTATCGGTTTCCGGGTTATAGCGCACCACCTCAACTTTCAGGTTTTTCATCTCAGCCATTCGCCTTCTCCTTCTTATCGGCTGCTTCCGCTTCGCCACCGTAAACACGTTTAGCCGGTGGCAGAGTGGTGATTTTCACGTCGCTGTATTCCAGGCGAGTCGTGCCGTCAGCATCGCGGAAGGCGAGGGTGTGTTTGAGGAAGTTCACGTCGTCACGCTCGGTGCAGCCTTCATCCAGACGCTGATGCGCGCCGCGGGATTCTTTACGCGCCAGAGCGGAGTGCGCCATACATTCAGCAACGTTCAGACCGTGACCCAGTTCGATGGTGTACAGCAGGTCGGTGTTGAAGACGCTGGAGGTATCAGTGATACGCACGCGCTTGAAGCGCTCCTGCAGCTCAGCCAGCTTATCAACGGTTTTCTGCATGAGTTCCGGCGTACGGTAGATACCGCAACCTTCTTCCATGGAGATCCCCATTTCGTCACGGATCTTAGACCAGTTTTCGTTACCTTCCTGGTTAACCAGATCTTTCAGACGTTTTTCAATACCGGCAACCTGTGCATCAAGCGCGGCACTGTTTGCAGCGCCAGCCGTTGCAGCACGTTCCGCAGCCTGTTCGCCGGCCATACGACCGAAGACCACCAGTTCCGCCAGGGAGTTAGAGCCCAGACGGTTAGCGCCATGCAGACCAACAGAGGAACATTCGCCGACAGCGAACAGACCTTTAATGCGGGTTTCACAGTGCTGATCGGTTTCGATACCGCCCATGGTGTAGTGCGCGGTCGGACGTACCGGGATCGGTTCTTTAACCGGATCGACACCCACGTAGGCTTTCGCCAGTTCGCAGATGAACGGTAAACGTTCGAGCAGTTTTTTCTCGCCGAGGTGACGCAGGTCGAGGTGAACCACATCGCCACGCGGAGTGGAAATGGTGTTGCCTTTGCGCCATTCGTGCCAGAAAGCCTGAGAAACTTTGTCGCGCGGACCGAGTTCCATATATTTGTTTTTCGGCTCGCCCAGTGGGGTTTCCGGACCCATGCCGTAGTCTTGCAGATAACGGTAGCCATTTTTGTTGACCAGAATACCGCCTTCACCACGGCAGCCTTCAGTCATCAGGATACCGGAGCCTGGCAGACCCGTCGGGTGATACTGAACGAATTCCATATCACGCAGCGGAACGCCGTGGCTCAGCGCCATGCCCATACCGTCGCCGGTTACGATGCCGCCGTTGGTGTTGTAACGGTAAACGCGACCTGCGCCGCCCGTTGCCATTACCACTGCGTTAGCACGGATCTGCACCAGCGTGCCTTCCATCATGTTCATCGCGACGACGCCGCGAGCATGGCCATCGTCAACCAGGATATCGAGAACGAAGTGTTCGTCAAAGCGCTGAATCTGTGGGAACTGCAAAGACGTTTGGAACAGCGTATGCAGCATGTGGAAGCCGGTTTTATCCGCGGCAAACCAGGTACGCTCGATTTTCATGCCGCCGAAGCGACGTACGTTGACGCTACCGTCTTCACGACGGCTCCATGGGCAGCCCCATTGTTCGAGTTGCGTCATTTCAGTTGGGCAGTGGTGGACAAAGTAATCCACGACATCCTGCTCACATAGCCAGTCTCCGCCTGCTACCGTATCGTGAAAATGGTAGTCAAAGCTGTCATGATCCTGCGCGACAGCAGCAGAGCCGCCTTCGGCAGCAACGGTATGGCTGCGCATTGGGTACACTTTTGAGATCAGTGCGATTTTAGCGTTGGGATTTGCTTGTGCGGCAGCAATTGCAGCACGTAATCCCGCGCCACCGGCGCCTATAATGGCAAGATCGGCTTGAAAGGTTTGCACGACATTCCTCCAGATTGTTGTTATTTCATCCCCGCCTGAACTCAGATGCTTCATCGGCTTCAAACAGGTTATGAACGCGTTTCCACTGCTCCTTTATAGGTACAATAGTATAGTCTTAGGGATGTGCGGGAAATTTGACGTGTTCGATTTTTTTAGCGTGTCAAAGGGGGGAATTATCATTGAATTTGATTAATTTAATTACTAAACCACCCAATGTCGCTTTTTTTACCCGATTGCCAGTGCTGATTACTACCGCGGGAAATTTGTCTCGTTAGCGCGATACGAGTAGACTTCGTGCCCTTGTCTTAAATCGGAGAAACAACCATGAGCGAAACGGCAACCTGGCAGCCGAGCGCGTCCATCCCCAATCTGTTAAAACGTGCAGCAATTATAGCGGAGATTCGCCGCTTTTTTGCCGATCGTGGCGTGCTTGAGGTTGAGACCCCTTGTATGAGTCAGGCAACGGTAACGGACATCCATCTGTTCCCGTTCGAAACACGTTTCGTCGGCCCTGGACATTCCCAGGGAATGAATCTCTATTTAATGACCAGTCCGGAATATCACATGAAGCGCCTGCTGGTGGCAGGATGTGGCCCGGTATATCAACTGTGCCGCAGCTTTCGCAATGAAGAGATGGGACGTCATCATAACCCTGAGTTCACCATGCTCGAGTGGTATCGTCCCCACTACGATATGTATCGCCTGATGAATGAAGTGGATGATTTGCTCCAGCAGGTGCTGGACTGCTCTCCGGCGGAAAGCCTTTCTTATCAGCAGGCCTTTCAGCGCCATCTGGAGATAGATCCACTATCAGCAGACAAAACCCAACTGCGGGAAGTAGCGGCTAAGCTGGATCTCAGCAATATCGCCGATACTGAAGAAGATCGGGATACGTTGCTGCAACTGCTGTTCACGATGGGCGTTGAGCCGCATATCGGCAAAGACAAACCGACGTTTGTGTATCATTTCCCCGCCAGCCAGGCATCATTGGCGCAAATCAGTACCGAAGATCACCGCGTGGCTGAGCGTTTCGAGGTGTATTACAAAGGTATTGAGCTGGCGAATGGTTTCCATGAGTTGACCGACGCGCGCGAGCAGCAGCAACGGTTTGAACAGGATAACCGCAAACGTGCCGCGCGTGGCCTGCCACAGCAACCTATCGATACCAACCTGCTTGAAGCGTTAAAAGTGGGCATGCCGGATTGCTCTGGCGTGGCGCTCGGCGTTGACCGTCTGGTGATGCTGGCTCTGGGCGCGGAAAGCCTGGCTGAGGTTATCGCATTTACCGTCGATCGCGCGTAATTTACGCTCTCTCCATACAAAGTGGCGGATAAACAGCCACTTTGTAGCATATTTTTTCATTTACCCTCTAATAGCCACAATTTACATCTGGATGTTTGATATCTTTCAGGTATCAATTCTGTGTTAATTTTTTATCGCTGAACTCCGCAATGAGAGCAGTGCCAATCGGTGAGCGGCGTTTGTGAAACGCTTGCCAGAGTAAGGGATGGTTTAATGACCCAAACAATAAAAAAGATGAGCCTGATTGGTCTCATCCTTATGATATTTACGTCTGTTTTTGGTTTTGCTAACAGCCCCTCCGCGTTCTATTTAATGGGGTACAGCGCGATTCCATGGTATATATTTTCCGCATTATTATTTTTTATTCCATTTGCTTTAATGATGGCGGAAATGGGTTCCGCCTATCGGAAAGAAGAGGGTGGAATCTATTCGTGGATGAATAATAGCGTTGGGCCACGTTATGCGTTTATCGGCACGTTTATGTGGTTTTCTTCCTATGTGATATGGATGGTCAGCACGGCGGCAAAGGTCTGGGTACCTTTTTCGACCTTCTTATTTGGCGCAGACATGACGCAGCACTGGCGTTTTGCCGGGCTTGAGCCTACGCAGGTTGTCGGGCTGCTCGCCGTCGGCTGGATGATTCTGGTGACCTGCGTGGCCTCACGGGGGATTAATAAGATTGCCCGTATTACGGCTGTAGGTGGAATTGCCGTAATGTGTCTTAATTTAGTTTTGTTGTTAGTGAGTGTCGCTATTTTGTTATTAACGGGTGGCCACTTTGCGCAGGATATTAATTTTATCTCCTCGCCTAATCCGGGATATCAGTCCGGTCTGGCAATGTTGTCATTTGTTGTGTTTGCTATTTTTGCTTACGGCGGAATTGAGGCCGTGGGCGGACTGGTAGATAAAACAGAAAAGCCAGAAAAGAACTTCGCGAAAGGGATTGTCTTTGCCGCTATTGTCATTTCTGTCGGTTATTCACTGGCGATATTTTTATGGGGCGTTAGCACCAACTGGCAACAGGTATTAAGTGATGGCTCGGTCAACCTCGGCAACATCACCTATATCCTGATGAAAAGCCTCGGGATGACGTTGGGTAATGCACTGCACCTTTCCCCGGAAAGCGCGATGGCGTTGGGTGTATGGTTCGCGCGTATCACCGGTCTTTCTATGTTCCTCGCCTATACTGGCGCTTTTTTCACGCTCAGCTACTCGCCGCTGAAAGCGATTATTCAGGGAACGCCGAAGGCATTGTGGCCCGCGCCGATGACCAGGCTGAATGCGGTGGGGATGCCGACGACGGCAATGTGGTTGCAGTGTTTACTGGTGAGCCTGTTTATCCTGCTGGTTTCGTTTGGCGGCGACACGGCCTCAGCGTTTTATAACAAACTGACCCTGATGGCGAACGTCTCAATGACGCTGCCGTATCTGTTCCTTGCGCTGGCTTTCCCATTCTTTAAAGCGCGTACGGATCTGGAAAGGCCGTTTGTGATTTTTAAAACGCGGGCGGCGACGTTATTGACAACAGGCGTGGTGGTATTGGTGGTGACGTTTGCCAACGTGTTCACCATCATCCAGCCGGTGATTGAAGCCGGGGACTGGAACAGCGCATTGTGGATGACCGGCGGCCCGATCTTCTTCTCGCTGCTGGCGATGGCGATTTATCAGAACTATAGCCGTCGCATGGCCAACGAACCTGAGTGGGCGGTGGAGTAACCGTCCTGGCGTATCCGGCCTACAAAGAAGCATTTTCGTAGGCCGGATAAGACCCAACGGGTCGCCATCCGGCATGTCTTGCCTGAATTATGCGCTACAAACTTCCCGCCGGGCGGCTGGCTCTGCCCGCAGAACTTAACGTTCTTCCCGTTTGTTTACCGCCAAGGCTCTCCAGACGCATCTGGAACGGCGGGAATGGCATATCAATACCGTGTTCGCGGAAGCCTGCCAGAATCAGCTGGTGGATCTCATGGCGCAGCGGCATACGGTGTCCCATCTCTGCGGCATAAATACGCAGTTCGAAGATTTGAATCCCCTGCTGCAGATCTACCAGAAAGACTTCTGGCGCCGGGTTATCGATAACCAGCGAACAGCGCTGCGCGGCAGTCAGCAAAATCTGCGTGACCTCCTCGCTGTTAGCCTCTGACGGCGCCGGGATAGTTAACACCACACGGGTGACCGAATCTGACAACGACCAGTTGATAAACTGCTCGGTGATAAAGGCCTTATTGGGCACGATGATCTCTTTGCGGTCCCAGTCGCTGATGGTGGTGGCGCGAGTGTTAATCTTCGTCACGCTGCCGGTAAGATCGCGAATGGTCACCGTGTCGCCAATGCGAATCGGTTTCTCAAACAGGATAATCAGGCCGGAAATAAAGTTGGCGAAGATTTCCTGCAAACCAAAGCCCAGACCAACACCGAGAGCAGCCACCAGCCATTGCAGTTTGGACCACTCAATGCCGATCATCGAGAAGCCAACCAGACCGCCAATCAGCATCAGCAAATACTTGGTAATGGTGGTAATGGCGTAACCGGTGCCGGGGGTTAAATCCAAATGTTGCAGCAGCGCCAGCTCCAGCAACGCGGGGAGGTTGCGCACTAACTGGGTGGTGATGATAAATACCAGTATCGCGATGAGCACCGCGCCCAGCGTGATCGGCTCTAAGCTTTCCACGCCTTGCACCGTAGAGGTGACATCCCACAACGAGATGTTTTCCAGGAAGCCAAATGCGGAATGAATTTCCGACCACAGCACAATGACTGAAAGCAGAGCGATAAGCATCAGAATAGAGCGCACCAGACGCAGCGATTGCGCGCTGATCGCGTCCAGATCCACTTCGCTTTCATCAACGTCAATCGCGCCTTCAAGACTGGTGGAGTGCGGCGGTTCTTCTTCACCCCGCGCGCGCTGCGCCAGCATTTCGGCGCGTCGATGCTTGGCGCGGTCGAACGCCAGGCGGCGGCGCTGGATCAGCATCCAACGGCGGATGACGTGATATACCACCAGTAACAAGAACCAGATAGCCACGGACGTTTCCAGACGCGCCAGCAAAGCTTGCGATGTGGCGAGATAGCCCACTGCGGCCGCGAGGATGGCAATCAGCGGCGCGCCCATCAGCATATTCCATAGCATGCTGTTGACCATGTTATCGCTGTTGCCCTCTTTATCGAGATACAGCGGTATTCCGGCGCGCTTCAGGCTCAGAGTCACGACCGCCAGTGCGCCGCAAATCAGGATGAAGCACAAGCGTCCCAATGAGGCGGAGAATTCCCGGTCATTGAGGTTATCAAACATAATTACTGCCATGATCAGCGGGACAATCAGTCCGATGCTCATCAGGTAATAGTGCATAGCCTTCGCGACGCGATTACGCGGCCAGCCAAAGTGGGCAATGAACAGACCGTTAGGGCGTGCAAAGGTGGCGCAAATCATCACCGCCCATAGCATGGGCACCGTGGCGGTTACGCCATCGCCGATAGCGACGGCCAACGGATAAGGCCAGGCTTCCTGCAAACCGTAACCCAGGGTGGCCCACAGTACCGGTAGCGGCGAGGCGACGAGTATTGACCAGAATACCGTGCGTATCGTCAGCCAGAAGTGGTCCTGGGTCACCTTACCCACCCGCGCGGACGAGCGTTCAAGAAAACGGGTAAAGTGTTTGCGAGAATAGAGGCTAAATCCAACCAGTACCAACGCACCGAACAGCGGTAGTAGCGTTTCTTTGCTGGTCAGCATCATGATGCTGGCTTTACCTAACTGATTAAAGGTATCTAATGAGATCAGACGCCGCAGATCCTGAACAATGTCGACAGGCCATGAGAGGGAGATAGGGCTGACGTCAGACGTCCAGAACAGATAGCGGTGCGTCGCTTCGTTGACCTCTTTTAGCGCATCTTCCAGTTGGCTATTGGAGACTTTTAGCTTGGTCAGCTCAAGGATCAGCGTATCGCCACCCTGTAACAGAGAGTTCAGCAATTCACGCTGAGTGCGCAACTGGGCGTTGAGGATGCTGCTCTGTTCCGCGGTCAGCGGTTGCCCATCGGCCTGATGGATCTGGCGTAGTTGCGGCTGTTTATTGAGGAGATCTTCATAGCGCATACGATGCACACGTAGCTGCGCCATTTCGGTATCTAACTGCTGAGGTTTGGGCATTTCGGGCAGACGAGATACCTGCGCGCGTAGCGCTTCCCCCAGCATATTCGAGACCCCAAGCCACTGGGACTGTTCGCGCAGCGTATTCAACGCCTGCCGCACCTGCAGCGTTTGGCTGGTGGCCTGACGCTGTTGCGACGCGACCAGATCCATACGCTGCGCCTGCTGGTTTAAGGCCTGGGACAGTTCGCGGTTTACCTTGAACTGGTCAACAATGCCTTCGGGCAGCCCCGCGCTGTTTTCCGCCAGCAGTTCGGTACTCTCCAGCGCTCGCTCAGCTTCACGCTGCCGCTGACTGTTGAGTTGATTACGTAATGCCTGCAGATAGGCGTCGAGCTGTTGGCTCTGTTTTTCCGCCAGTTCTGAGCGCATACGTGCCAGTTCCTGACGGTTGTTGGCGGAAAGCTGCGCCAGCTCCAGTTCATCGACCAGGGCTTTGAGTTTGGCGGACTCAGCCTGCATCGCCTGATTCTGCGCGGGATTGGCGTTGGCGGTACCAATACGCCGCTCAAGCTCATTTAGTTGGCGGCGGGCATCGGTTTGCTGTTGAGGAAGCTGACTTAACGAGTCGGCGATTTCCCGGGCGCGATCCTGCTCCTGCTGGGCCTGACGACTCTTTTCCAGCAACTGACTGCTGACCTGGAGGATCTCCTGGTTTAACGCATCAGTTGTCAGTCCGGTTGGTACGTTGCGCGGTTCGTCACGCAGATTGCTAAGCTGTGCGCGTAGCGTTGCGGAGAGCTTGGGGAAGTTATCAATAACCTGCTGGTATTGCGCGGCGCGCTCGAGAGAGCCTTTCCGCTCCTCAAGGGCATTCAGCGCGGACTGGAGAGCCTCGACGGTTTCTGGCTGAGCGGGTTTCGCCGCCTTGGCCTGCTCCAGTTCCTGGGTGAGTTGTTTGGCGTCGGGGGCCGTCGCAGCGTACGCCCCCAGGCTGAGGCACCAGGCCATCAGAAAAGTGATAATCAGGCGCACAGCAGCGATTCCTATGTTTAAGTTTCGTCTTTTTTGTCGTCAACCAGCGGGCTGGCGTCGTGTTCTGCTTCGATCTCTTCTTTCGGCAGCGGGGCAGGTTCTGCCTCTGGCGTCACGAAAGTCTCGGTTGAGATGGCCATTGGCTGACCGATTTTCGTGACTGAAAGGTCCTGCAATTGCTCAACCAGGTTAACTTTGCCCGGTGCGAACAGGTTGATGACGGTGGAACCGAGCTTAAAGCGGCCCATTTCCTGACCTTTCAGCAGTGCCACTGACCCTTCGCTTTCGCCTTCAGGCCAGGTCCAGCGTTTAATTACGCCTTCGCGCGGTGGGGTAATGGTGCCAGCCCATACGGTTTCAATGCTGCCAACGATAGTCGCCCCGACCAGAATTTGCACCATTGGGCCAAACTCGGTATCAAACAGGCAAATAACGCGTTCGTTACGGGCAAACAGATTAGGTACGTTTTGCGCTGTCAGGATGTTTACAGAGAAGAGGTCGCCTGGCACGTACATCATTTCGCGCAGGATACCGTTACATGGCATATGTACCCGGTGGTAATCGCGTGGTGATAAGTAAGTGGTCACAAACGTACCGTTGCGGAATTTGTCCGCCATCTGGTAGTTGCCGGCCAGCAGCGCTTCAAGCGTATAGCTGTGCCCTTTGGCCTGTAACAGCTTGTCTTCTTCGATGTTACCTAACTGGTTGATCACGCCGTCGGCAGGCATGACCAGTACATTCGGATCGGTATTGACTGGACGAGCCTCGTCGCGCAGGGGACGAACAAAGAAGTCGTTAAAGGTGCGATAGCTGGCGGTATCCGGCTTTTGCGCCTCTTTCATATCGACCTTGTAATATTTCACGAACAGCTCGATCACCAGTTTGGTCAGCCATCCCGCTCGTTTGCTCGCACCCCAGCCCGCCAGGCGAGTGAGCCATAGTTTCGGCAGAATGTATTGTAGCGAAAGCTTAAATGAGTTTAACAAGGTAGCCTCCAGGCCATAATTTGTTCCCGATCCGGCATATGGGCCGGATCCTGAAAAAGGGGACGATTCTAGCGATGCTTAGCTTAGTTGTCAGTTGTCAGTATCAGAAAAGTTTTTACGCGTTTTTACCTGCGCCATGCTTTCCAGGATGCGGTGATAATTTTCAAACCGAGTTTCGGCTATTTCCCCTTTTTCTACAGCCTCACGGATAGCGCAGCCTGGATCGGCATCATGCTTGCAGTCGCGATATTTGCAATGACCCAGGTAGTCATGGAATTCGACAAAGCCATGGGTGATTTGTTCCGGTTCCAGATGCCACAGTCCGAACTCGCGTACGCCAGGGGAGTCGATAACGTCGCCGCCGTGCGGGAAGTGATACAGGCGAGAAGCGGTGGTGGTGTGCTGCCCAAGACCGGAGTTGTCGGAGACATCGTTGGTCAGGATCGCTTCCTGCAGGCCGAGAAGGTTATTGAGCAGGCTGGATTTACCTACACCCGACTGGCCGGCAAAAATGCTGATACGACCGGTTAACGCTTCTTCAAGCGGTTTCAGACCGTCTTTCGTGCGGCTTGATACCATCAATACGCGATAGCCAATGTTGCGATAGATATCCATCTGTTCGTTAACGAAGGCCATACCTTCGGCATCCAGCAGATCGATCTTATTCAGTACGATAATCGGTTCAACGTGTAGCGTTTCGCAGGCGACCAGATAGCGGTCGATAATATTAAGCGACAGCTCCGGTAAGATGGCTGAGACAATAACGATCTGATCGATATTGGCGGCAATGGGTTTTACCCCATCGTAAAAGTCAGGACGTGTGAGCACCGAGGTACGTTCGTGAACCGCCTCAACGATGCCTTTGACATTTACCCCTTCTGCTGCCGCTTTACCTGGTCGCCAGACTACGCGATCGCCGGTAACCAGTGAACGAATTGTGCGGCGGATGTTGCAGCGGTGAATGTCGCCGTCAGCAGACTCCACGTCGGCATGCATGCCAAAACGGCTGATAACGATGCCTTCAGCGGTTTCGCCAAACAGGTTGTCGTCGTAGTCTGGCTTCTCCGCGGACGTTTTCAGACGACGCTGGTGATTGGCGTTCACACGGCGCTGTTGGCCTTTGGAGAGTTTATTCTTACTCAATCGGACTGGCTCCTGGTCGCCCATGATGGGCAAAACATTTATGATACACGCAATTTTAGATGAATATAGTCACACTGAATGTGACGCTGAAGGGTGGAAAATAGCATGAGTGCCAATGAAAACAACCTGATTTGGATCGATCTGGAGATGACAGGTCTGGATCCCGAGCGCGATCGCATTATTGAGATCGCCACGCTGGTGACGGATGCCAACCTAAATATTCTGGCTGAAGGACCGACGATTGCGGTGCACCAGTCCGACGAACAACTGGCATTAATGGATGACTGGAACGTACGTACGCATACCGGTAGTGGGCTGGTGGAACGGGTAAAGGCGAGCACCATGGGCGATCGCGAAGCAGAACTGGCCACGCTGGCCTTTTTGCAAGAATGGGTTCCGGCAGGAAAATCACCTATCTGCGGCAACAGCATCGGTCAGGATCGTCGTTTCCTGTTTAAATACATGCCGGAGCTGGAAGCGTATTTCCATTATCGCTATCTCGACGTCAGCACGCTGAAGGAACTGGCGCGTCGTTGGAAGCCGGAAATCCTTGCTGGCTTCACCAAGCAGGGAACGCATCAGGCGATGGATGATATTCGTGAGTCGGTTGCTGAGCTGGCTTACTACCGCGAACATTTTATTAAGCTTTGATTTTGTGGATTGCCGGGTGGCGGCTGCGCCTTACCCGGCCTACGAAAATCGTTCCTGCGAGCTTGCACTAAGTCAGGATTGTCGCTAAATTAAACGACTTGCCGATAAATTCAGCACTTAAACGAAAAAACAAGAAAATCGCTTTTAGGGGGGTTGCAGCTAAACGGATTTCTCGTATAATGCGCCTCCCGTAACGACAGAGAATTACGCGTTACGGCAGCAACAAAAGCAGTACAGATTTGCGGGAATAGCTCAGTTGGTAGAGCACGACCTTGCCAAGGTCGGGGTCGCGAGTTCGAGTCTCGTTTCCCGCTCCAAAATTTGAAAGTGCTTGTTAAGCACAGACGCACCCAAGCGGGAATAGCTCAGTTGGTAGAGCACGACCTTGCCAAGGTCGGGGTCGCGAGTTCGAGTCTCGTTTCCCGCTCCAAAATTTGAAAGTGCTTATTAAGCACAGACCACCAATCGCAGGATTTCGAATTGCGACAAGGCGGCAACTGAATGAGTCCTCAGGAGCTTACTGAAGTAAGTGACTAAGGCGAGTGAAGGCAGCCAACGCAGTAGCGGTTCGAAAGACGAAGATTATGCGGGAATAGCTCAGTTGGTAGAGCACGACCTTGCCAAGGTCGGGGTCGCGAGTTCGAGTCTCGTTTCCCGCTCCAAATTCTTACCTCAAAAAAAATATCCACAACGAAGAATCGCGTTGGGGACGTTTTGTTTCGTCGTTGACATACTCTTGTAAACAGACTTATCCACAGGCCCGGGTATTATTCCTGGAATGCAAAAAACTTCGCCTGGTTAATAGTATCATTTTAACACATTGAAATTATTGGATTAATTATCATTTCAAATTGTTAATGCGATCACTTGACGATTTTTTCCCTCTTGAATATCAATGTGTTTTTATTTTTATACACAAGCTGTGGATGACTTAAGCGTCGCGCGGTAGACCCTTTTCGATGACCCTGACTAAACGTTGTTTCTTCGGCAACTGCACCTCAACTACGCAGGCGTTTCGCTTCTCAATTTGCTGAGCAACCGCCCACTCTATGTGTTCGTCGAGAAGTGGGTGCTCACCTCTACGGTTTTCCAGGGCGTTAATTACGGCTTCATCCCAGGGTGCATTGCCCAACGCAACAGCGATATTTCGCAGCCAGCGCAGATGACCGATACGACGAATGGCAGACCCCTCAGTGACTTTTAAAAACCACGCTTCGCTCCAGCTAAACAGCTCTATTAACTCCGGAGCATGAAGCTGCTTGCGTGGGCTAAAGTCATCCTCGACCGTCAACTGCGAATAGCGGTTCCAGGGACAAATGAGCTGACAATCATCGCAGCCGTAAATGCGATTCCCCAACAAGGGTCGAAACGCTTCAGGGATAGCGCCTTCCAGTTCGATAGTGAGATAAGAGATACAACGGCGCGCATCTACGGTGTAGGGTTCAACGATGGCCCCGGTGGGACAGATGGTCATACAGGCGACACATTTCCCGCATCCTTCTTCTACTGGCTTATCGACCGGCAAGGGCAAGTCGATCAGTAATTCACCAAGGAAGAAAAATGAACCGGCTTCGCGATTAAGGATAAGTGAGTGCTTACCTGTCCAGCCAAGCCCGGCTTTTTCCGCCAGCGGACGCTCAAGAATGGGCGCGGAATCGACAAAAGGTCTAAAATTCAGCGAAACGCAGTGTTGTTGAATCATCTCGCCCAGCTTTTTTAAGCGGTTACGCAGCAGCTTATGGTAGTCGCGCCCAAGCGCGTAGCGACTGACGTAACCCAGAGAGGGGTTTTTCAACGTGCTGGCAAAGGCCGCCTTGGCAGGGAGATAGTTCATACGTACGCTGATGACACGTAGCGTACCGGGCAATAATTCGTGAGGTCGGGCGCGCATCATGCCGTGACGGGCCATCCAGTCCATCTCGCCGTGATAGTGTTGATCCAGCCAGGCCTGCAGTTTGGGCTCCGCTTCGCTGAGGTCGGTATCGGCAATACCGACCTGCTGAAAGCCAAGCTCCAGCCCCCACTGCTTAATATTTTGCGCTAACTGATTGAGATCTAGGGGCTCTGACATGACGGACCATACAATGAAGAAAAACCCCGCAAGTATACCACACTCCATCTGGTACGCCGATGACATCAGGCGGATGGAGCGAGAGGCGGCAGACAGCTTAGGGCTGACGTTGTACGAACTGATGCAACGGGCGGGAGAGGCCGCGTTTCAGGTCGCCCGCGAAGCCTATCCGCACGCTCAACACTGGCTGGTGCTGTGCGGTCATGGCAACAACGGCGGCGATGGCTACGTAGTGGCAAGGCTTGCCAAAGCGCAGGGGCTTGAGGTCACGCTGCTGGCGCAAGAGAGTGACAAACCACTTCCGGAGGAAGCACAGCAGGCGCGCGATGCCTGGCTTAACGCCGGTGGCGTCATTCATGCTGCGGATATCACCTGGCCTGGTAGCGTGGACGTCATCATCGACGCGCTGTCAGGGACTGGCTTAAAACACGCGCCGCGTGAGGCTCTCTCGGTATTGATTGAACGTGCCAATACTTACCCAGCCCCCATCGTGGCGATAGATATTCCTTCCGGCCTGCTGGCGCAAACAGGGGCGACACCGGGTACGGTCATCAATGCGGCGCATACCGTCACCTTTATTGCGCTCAAACCAGGCCTGTTAACCGGTAAAGCGCGCGATGTCACCGGACGCCTACATGTTAACGCGCTTGGGCTGGACGACTGGCTGGCTGGGCAGAATGCGCCAGTTCAACGTTTTGATGCTCTACAGCTTGCGCACTGGCTGACGCCACGCCGACCTACCTCGCACAAAGGTTCCCACGGTCGGCTGGTGATTATCGGGGGGGACCACGGGACGGCAGGCGCAATACGTATGGCCGGTGAAGCGGCGCTGCGTGCAGGAGCCGGGCTGGTCAAAGTGCTGACCCGCAGTGAAAACATCGCTCCGATTCTGACCGCCAGGCCGGAACTGATGGTTGATACGCTAACGCCGCAGACTCTGGATGAAAGCCTGGCGTGGGCGGATGTTGTCGTCATTGGTCCTGGGCTTGGTCAGCAGGAGTGGGGCAAAAAAGCGCTGCAAAAGGTCGAGAATTTTCGCAAACCGATGCTCTGGGATGCCGATGCGCTCAACCTGCTGGCATTCAACCCCGATAAACGTCACAATCGCGTGATCACGCCGCATCCGGGAGAAGCCGCGCGACTGCTGGGCTGTTCCATTGCAGAAATTGAAGACGATCGCTTACTTTGTGCACAACGTCTGGTAAAACGGTACGGAGGCGTGGCAGTGCTGAAAGGCGCGGGTACGGTTGTTGCTGTTGAACCGGCTGAGTTGGGTATTATTGATACCGGCAATGCAGGCATGGCCAGCGGCGGAATGGGTGATGTGCTTTCCGGTATTATTGGCGCATTGCTCGGACAGAAGCTTACCCCGTATGATGCAGCATGTGCGGGATGTGTTGCGCACGGTGCGGCGGCGGATGTGCTGGCGGCGCGTTTTGGTACGCGCGGCATGCTGGCGACCGATCTCTTTACTACGCTACAGCGTATTGTTAACCCTGATGTGATTGACGTTTATCATGATGAATCGAGTAATTCCACTACCTGATGAACAGGCGACTTTAGACCTGGGACTGCGGGTAGCCAAAGCCTGTGACGGCGCGACGGTAATTTATTTGTACGGCGACCTGGGAGCGGGCAAAACCACTTTTAGCCGTGGATTCCTGCAGGCGTTAGGTCATAAAGGTAATGTCAAAAGCCCGACTTACACGCTGGTTGAACCCTATTCGCTCGATAATTTGATGGTTTATCACTTCGATCTGTATCGACTTGCGGACCCGGAGGAGCTGGAATTTATGGGGATCCGCGATTATTTTGCCAATGATGCCATCTGCCTGGTGGAATGGCCGCAACAAGGTAAAGGTGTTCTGCCAGACCCGGACGTCGAAATACACATCGAATACCAGGCACAAGGTCGAGAGGCGCGCGTCAGCGCAGTCTCCTCATCGGGTGATTTATTGCTGGCGCGTTTAGCCGATTAACCTTAAGGGTGGCGGGATGATTTATCGCATCAGAAACTGGCTGATGGCAACCTTGGTCCTGCTGTGCGCGCAGGCAGGGGCCGCCAGCCTCTCCGATCTTCAGGTTTCCAACGGCGAACAACAGGCGCGGATTACGCTGAGTTTTATCGGCGATCCTGAATACGCCGTTTCGCAGGATGGGAAACGAACCGTCGCGCTGGATATTAAACAAACCGGTGTGATTCAGGGATTACCGTTGCTGTTTAGCGGTAATAATCTGGTCAAATCTATCCGTTCCGGTACGCCAAAAGACGCGCAGTCTCTGCGCCTGCTGGTGGATTTAACCGAGAACGGCAAAGCCGATGCCGTAAAACGCCAGAACGGCGGTAATTATACCGTCGTGTTTACCATCAAGGCCGATGCGCCACCGCCGCCTCCACCGCCTCCGGTGGTTGCGAAACGTGTCGAAGCGCCGGTTGTCGCCCCGCGCTCTGCCGAGCCTGCACGTAATCCGTTTAAAGCGGAAAACGATCGCACTACGGCGGTTACCAGCAGTAATACGTCCACGCGACCTGCGGCGCGCGCCAGCACCAATAGCGGCGACAAAGTGGTTATTGCCATTGATGCCGGGCATGGCGGACAGGATCCCGGCGCAATTGGTCCCGGCGGTACGCGTGAGAAAAATGTCACGATTGCCGTGGCGCGTAAACTACGCAGTTTGCTGAATGATGACCCGATGTTTAAAGGCGTCCTCACCCGCGATGGCGATTACTTCATCTCGGTCATGGGACGTTCCGACGTTGCGCGTAAACAAAACGCCAACTTCCTGGTTTCGATTCATGCTGACGCCGCGCCAAACCGGGATGCCACTGGCGCTTCCGTCTGGGTACTGTCAAACCGCCGGGCGAACAGTGAAATGGCTGGCTGGCTGGAACAGCATGAGAAGCAATCAGAATTGTTAGGTGGTGCGGGCGATGTGCTGGCCAACAGCCAGGCCGATCCTTACCTCAGCCAGGCCGTGCTGGATCTGCAGTTCGGTCATTCGCAACGCGTCGGGTATGATGTGGCGACCAGCATGATCGGTCAGTTAGAACGTATTGGCTCAATGCATAAACGTCGGCCGGAACACGCCAGTCTTGGGGTACTCCGTTCGCCGGATATCCCGTCAGTGCTGGTTGAAACTGGCTTTATCAGTAACAACAGCGAAGAGCGTCTGTTGGCGAGCGATGATTACCAGCAGCAACTGGCCGAGGCGATTTACAAAGGATTACGTAACTATTTCCAGGCGCACCCGATGCAAACCGGGCCGCAGGGCGCACCGGCGCAAACCGCCAGCGCCGTGTCGCCTGGCAACACGTTAACAAATTAAGGATTAGCCATGCCGATTCAGGTTCTACCGCCACAGTTGGCGAACCAGATTGCCGCGGGCGAGGTGGTAGAACGGCCTGCGTCAGTGGTTAAAGAACTGGTGGAAAACAGTATCGATGCCGGCGCGACGCGTATTGATATTGATATCGAACGCGGCGGCGCGAAGCTTATTCGTATTCGTGACAACGGCTGCGGGATTAAAAAAGACGAGCTGGCGCTGGCGCTGGCGCGTCATGCCACCAGTAAAATTGCCTCGCTTGACGATCTCGAAGCCATCGTGAGCCTTGGGTTTCGCGGCGAAGCGTTAGCCAGTATTAGCTCGGTCTCACGTTTAACCCTGACGTCGCGCACGCAAGAGCAGCCTGAAGCCTGGCAAGCCTATGCTGAAGGACGCGACATGGATGTCACGGTTAAACCCGCCGCGCATCCGGTGGGTACCACGCTGGAGGTGTTGGATCTGTTCTACAACACCCCGGCGCGGCGCAAGTTTATGCGCACCGAGAAAACCGAATTTAATCATATCGATGAGATTATCCGCCGCATTGCGCTGGCGCGTTTTGATGTGACGATTAATTTGTCGCACAACGGCAAAGTGGTGCGTCAGTACCGTGCAGTGGCTGCGGATGGACAAAAAGAGCGCCGTCTGGGCGCGATTTGCGGTATGCCGTTTCTGGAACATGCGCTGGCGATTGAATGGCAGCATGGCGATTTGACGCTACGGGGCTGGGTAGCCGATCCTCACCACACAACAACGGCGCTGGCGGAAATCCAGTACTGTTACGTGAATGGCAGGATGATGCGTGATCGCCTGATCAACCACGCTATTCGCCAGGCCTGTGAAGATAAGCTGGGCGCCGATCAGCAGCCGGCATTTGTTTTATATCTGGAAATCGATCCGCATCAGGTGGATGTTAATGTGCATCCCGCCAAGCATGAAGTCCGTTTCCATCAGTCGCGTCTGGTGCATGATTTTATCTACCAGGGCGTATTGAGCGTTCTGCAACAGCAGCTTGAAACGCCGCTGCCGTTGGCGGATGACGACGAACCTGCCCCACGGCACATCCCGGAAAACCGCGTTGCAGCCGGACGTAACCATTTTGCCGAGCCCGCTCCGGCGCGTGAAGCTGCTGCACCTCGCTACTCTGCCCCCGCTGGCGGTGGTGGTCGTCAGGCGGGCGCCAGCTGGCCTCATGCCCAGCCTGGATATCAAAAGCAGCAGGGTGAGATTTATCAGCAACTGCTGCAGACGCCAGTTCCAACGCGTAAAGCGCCGGTATCTGAAGCGCCATCGGCTCCTCTGACCGGCAACAGTCAGGGGTTTGGTCGGGTGCTAACGATTGTCGGTGCGGACTGCGCGTTACTCGAATGCGATGGTCATATTCGGTTACTGGCATTACCTGTGGCGGAACGTTGGCTGCGTCAGGCGCAATTAACGCCTGGACAGGGGGCTGTTTGCGCCCAACCATTACTGATTCCTTTACGTCTAAAAGTGACCGCCGATGAAAAAGCGGCGCTGCAGAAAGGGCAGAGCCAACTGGCCGATCTGGGCATTGAATTTCAACTGGATGCGCAGCATGTGACCATCCGGGCAGTGCCTTTACCCTTACGCCAACAAAATTTACAAATCTTGATTCCTGAACTGATAGGCTACCTGGCGCAGCAGTCCGTATTCGAGCCGGGCAATATTGCACAGTGGATTGCACGTAACCTGATTAGCGAGCATCCGCAGTGGAGCATGGCCCAGGCGATTACGCTGTTAGCGGATGTTGAGCGGCTTTGCCCACAACTCGTGAAGGCGCCGCCGGGTGGTCTGTTACAACCTGTTGATTTACATTCGGTAATGAATGCCCTGAAACATGAGTGATACCCGTAAGGCGAGCCTGCCAAAGGCGATTTTTTTAATGGGGCCAACGGCCTCCGGTAAAACAGCGCTCGCAATTGAATTGCGTAAAGTTTTGCCTGTAGAGTTGATAAGCGTTGATTCCGCCCTTATTTACAAAGGGATGGATATCGGTACAGCCAAGCCTGATGCAGATGAATTACAGGCCGCGCCGCACCGATTACTGGATATTCGCGATCCGTCGCAAGCATACTCTGCTGCGGATTTTCGCCGCGATGCGTTAGCCGAGATGGCCGATATCACCGCCGCGGGGCGTATTCCGCTGCTGGTGGGCGGCACAATGTTATATTTCAAAGCCTTGCTTGAAGGGCTGTCGCCGTTACCGTCGGCAGACCCGGACGTCAGGGCCAGAATTGAGCAGCAGGCGGCAGAGCATGGGTGGGATGCGTTACACCGACAGCTTCAGGAGATCGATCCCGTAGCTGCCGCGCGTATTCATCCAAATGATCCGCAAAGACTTTCCCGGGCACTGGAAGTTTTTTTCATTTCGGGTAAAACTTTAACGGAGCTGACGCAAACGTCAGGAGATGCTTTGCCGTATGAGGTGCATCAGTTTGCAATCGCCCCGGCGAGCCGTGAACTGCTCCATCAGCGAATTGAGCAGCGTTTTCATCAGATGTTAGCTTCAGGTTTTGAAGCAGAAGTCCGGGCGCTTTTTGCCCGTGGAGATTTGCATACGGATTTGCCTTCCATTCGTTGTGTCGGGTATCGCCAGATGTGGTCATACATTGAAGGCGAAATTTCATACGATGAAATGGTTTATAGAGGTGTTTGCGCCACGAGGCAGTTGGCGAAGCGGCAGGTGACCTGGTTGCGTGGTTGGGAAGGGGTGCACTGGCTTGACAGTGAAAAGCCTGACCAGGCGCGAAACGAAGTATTACAGGTTGTTGGTGCTATCGCGAACTGAATGTGTACAATTGAAACGTATCGTGCGCAATTTTTCAGAATCGAAAGGTTCAAAGTACAAATAAGCATATAAGGAAAAGAGAGAATGGCTAAGGGGCAATCTTTACAAGATCCGTTCCTGAACGCACTGCGTCGGGAACGTGTTCCAGTTTCTATTTATTTGGTGAATGGTATTAAGCTGCAAGGTCAAATCGAGTCTTTTGATCAGTTCGTGATCCTGTTGAAAAACACGGTCAGCCAGATGGTTTATAAGCACGCGATTTCTACTGTTGTCCCGTCTCGCCCGGTTTCTCATCACAGCAATAATGCCACCGGCGGCACTGGCAGCAACTACCATCACGGTAGCAACGCGCAAGGTTCATCTGCGCAACAGGACAGCGAAGAAACCGAATAAGGTTGATTGCTGTTTTACATACGGGGAGCCAGCGAACCTGCGTTCCCCGTTGATACATATTAAGGGGTTGACGCTTGTTTGACCGTTATGATGCCGGTGAGCAGGCGGTACTGGTACACATCTATTTTTCGCAAGACAAAGATATGGAAGACCTCCAGGAGTTTGAATCCCTGGTCTCTTCCGCCGGTGTCGAAGCAATGCAGGTGATTACCGGGAGCCGTAAAGCACCGCACCCGAAGTATTTTGTTGGTGAAGGCAAGGCAATCGAAATTGCCGAAGCCGTAAAAGCGACTGGCGCTGCGGTGGTGATTTTTGATCATGCTCTAAGCCCTGCCCAGGAACGTAACCTGGAACAATTGTGCCAGTGTCTGGTTATCGACAGGACTGGTCTTATTCTGGATATTTTTGCCCAGCGTGCGCGAACCCATGAGGGTAAGTTGCAGGTTGAGCTGGCGCAACTGCGCCATATGGCTACGCGTTTGGTCCGTGGCTGGACCCACCTTGAAAGGCAAAAGGGCGGGATTGGTTTGCGCGGTCCGGGTGAAACCCAGCTCGAAACCGACCGTCGTTTGCTGCGTAATCGCATTTTGCAGATACAGTCGCGCCTGGAAAAAGTTGAAAAGCAACGTGAGCAGGGGCGACAGTCGCGTAAGAAAGCGGATGTCCCGACCGTATCACTGGTGGGATATACCAACGCCGGAAAATCCACCCTGTTCAACCAGATAACTGAAGCCCGGGTCTACGCAGCGGATCAACTGTTTGCGACCCTGGACCCGACCCTGCGGCGGATCGACGTCGCGGATGTCGGTGAAACCGTGCTGGCAGATACCGTAGGGTTTATCCGTCACTTACCGCACGACCTGGTGGCGGCATTTAAAGCCACCTTGCAGGAAACACGTCAGGCGACATTGCTGCTGCACGTTATTGATGCAGCAGATTTTCGTGTGCAAGAAAACATCGAGGCCGTCGATACGGTGCTTGAGGAGATCGATGCGCATGAGATCCCGACCCTGCTGGTGATGAATAAAATCGATATGCTGGATGACTTTGAACCGCGTATCGACAGAGATGAAGAGAATAAACCCATTCGCGTTTGGGTTTCAGCGCAAACGGGAATAGGTATACCACAGCTTTTTCAGGCTTTGACTGAGCGGCTTTCCGGTGAGGTGGCGCAGCATACGTTGCGTTTGCCGCCGCAGGAAGGGCGTCTGAGAAGCCGGTTTTATCAACTTCAGGCAATAGAAAAAGAGTGGATGGAGGAGGACGGCAGCGTAGGTCTGCAGGTTCGTATGCCGATCGTAGACTGGCGTCGCCTCTGTAAACAAGAACCGGCACTGGAAGACTATGTTGTCTGATCTGACGGATATGGCCTGAAGATTTTTTCGCCTCTATACCTTGTGGATTTTGCGTAGCCAACGCATCGGCAGCACAAAAGACGCAGGTATAGCATCGCATAACAAATATGGAGCACAAAAATGGCGTGGAATCAGCCCGGTAATAACGGACAAGACCGCGACCCGTGGGGAAGCAGCAAACCTGGCGGCAACCCTGAGGGAAATGGAAACAAAGGTGGGCGCGATCAGGGACCTCCCGATCTGGATGATATCTTCCGCAAACTGAGCAAAAAGCTCGGTGGTCTGGGCGGCGGTAAAGGTACTGGTTCTGGCGGCGGTAGTTCATCGCAAGGTCCGCGTCCGCAACTGGGCGGTCGGGTCTTTACTATCGCTGCGGCCGCTATCGTCATAATCTGGGCGGCCAGCGGTTTCTACACCATTAAAGAAGCGGAACGCGGCGTGGTGACACGCTTCGGTAAATTCAGCCATTTGGTTGAGCCGGGTCTGAACTGGAAACCGACCTTTATCGACGAAGTGACTCCGGTCAACGTTGAAGCCGTGCGTGAACTTGCCGCATCTGGCGTCATGCTGACATCTGACGAAAACGTTGTGCGCGTTGAAATGAACGTGCAGTACCGCGTGACCGATCCGCAGCGTTACCTGTTTAGCGTAACCAGCGCGGATGACAGCCTGCGTCAGGCAACCGACAGCGCACTGCGTGGCGTTATCGGGAAGTACACTATGGACCGTATCCTGACCGAAGGGCGTACCGTTATTCGTAGCGATACCCAGCGTGAACTGGAAGAAACGATCCGTCCGTACAACATGGGTATCACCCTGCTGGACGTCAACTTCCAGGCCGCACGTCCGCCGGAAGAGGTAAAAGCCGCGTTTGACGATGCGATTGCCGCGCGCGAAAACGAACAGCAGTACATCCGTGAAGCGGAAGCGTACACCAACGAAGTTCAGCCGCGTGCGAACGGTCAGGCGCAGCGTATTCTGGAAGAAGCTCGTGCTTACAAAACGCAAACCATCCTGGAAGCTCAGGGTGAAGTGGCGCGCTTCGCGAAAATTCTGCCGGAATATAAAGCCGCGCCGCAAATTACTCGCGAGCGTTTGTATATCGAGACCATGGAAAAAGTGCTGAGCAATACCCGTAAAGTCCTGGTTAACGATAAAGGCAGCAATCTGATGGTTCTGCCGCTGGATCAAATGCTGAAAGGCGGTAGTGCGCCAGCAGCAAAGAGTGACAGCAGTTCAAACCTGCTGCGTCTGCCGCCAGCGACGACCTCCAGCACTGGAGCAAGCAACACCTCGTCCACCAGTCAGGGCGATATTATGGACCAACGCCGCGCGAACGCGCAGCGTAACGACTACCAGCGTCAGGGGGAATAACGATGCGTAAGTCAGTTATTGCGATTATCATCATCGTTCTGGTAGTTCTGTTCATGTCTGTCTTTGTGGTCAAAGAAGGCGAGCGCGGTATTACGCTGCGCTTTGGTAAAGTTCTGCGTGACGATGAAAACAAGCCGCTGGTCGTTGCACCTGGCCTGCACTTCAAGATTCCGTTTATTGAATCAGTGAAGATGCTGGATGCGCGTATTCAGACCATGGACAACCAGGCCGATCGCTTTGTCACCAAAGAGAAGAAAGACCTGATCGTTGACTCCTACATCAAGTGGCGCATCAGTGACTTTAGCCGTTACTACCTGGCAACGGGCGGTGGCGATGTTTCTCAGGCAGAAGTCCTGCTGAAACGTAAGTTCTCTGACCGTCTGCGTTCTGAAATCGGTCGTCTCGACGTGAAAGACATCGTTACCGATTCCCGTGGTCGTCTGACTCTGGAAGTCCGTGACGCGCTGAACTCCGGTTCTGCTGGTACGGAAGATGAAGTCGCGACGCCGGCGGCGGATAGTGCGATTGCCGAAGCGGCTGAGCGTGTTCAGGCTGAAACGAACGGTAAAGTACCGGTCATCAACCCGAACAGTATGGCGGCGTTGGGGATCGAAGTGGTTGACGTGCGTATTAAGCAAATTAACCTGCCTGCGGAAGTGTCTGAGGCTATCTACAACCGTATGCGCGCTGAGCGTGAAGCGGTAGCCCGCCGCCATCGTTCACAAGGTCAGGAAGAAGCGGAAAAACTGCGTGCAACGGCGGATTACGAAGTAACGAAAACGCTGGCAGAATCTGAGCGTCAGGGCCGCATTATGCGCGGTGAAGGCGATGCAGAAGCCGCTAAACTGTTTGCCGACGCGTTCAGCCAGGATCCTGACTTCTACGCCTTCATCCGTAGCCTGCGTGCTTATGAGAAGAGCTTTGAAGGTAACCAGGACGTGATGGTCATGAGCCCGGACAGCGATTTCTTCCGCTACATGAAGACACCGAATACCGCGACACGCTAAAATAGTTTCAGCGGTTTTAAACCAGCAAAACCACCGGCGTCCCCAGGGATGCGGTGGTTTTCTTTTTATATAAGGACGATGGATGAATTCCACAATTTTGTTGGCGCTCGCGCTGGTTTTGGTGCTGGAAGGCCTGGGTCCGATGCTTTATCCCGGCGCATGGAAGAAAATGATCTCCGCGATGGCGCAACTCCCCGAAAATACTTTGCGTCGTTTTGGTGGAGGTCTTGTGGTTGCGGGCGTTGTGGTCTACTACATGTTGAGGAAAACGATTGGCTGATCAATAAGTAGCCTAATTTGCGGATTTTAGCATGCAAAAAGTGCTGTATATCTGAAAAAGCGGTGGTAGAATCCATTTTTAAGCAAACGGTGATTTTGAAAAATGGGTAACAACGTCGTCGTACTGGGCACCCAATGGGGTGACGAAGGTAAAGGGAAGATCGTCGATCTTCTGACTGAACGGGCTAAATATGTTGTGCGCTACCAGGGTGGACACAACGCAGGCCATACTCTCGTAATCAACGGTGAAAAAACCGTCCTCCATCTTATTCCATCAGGTATTCTTCGCGAGAATGTCATCAGCATCATCGGTAACGGTGTTGTACTGTCTCCGTCCGCGCTGATGAAAGAAATGAAAGGGCTGGAAGATCGTGGTATCCCGGTTCGCGAGCGCCTGCTGCTGTCTGAAGCTTGTCCGCTGATCCTTGATTATCACGTTGCGTTGGATAACGCTCGTGAGAAAGCGCGTGGCGAGAAAGCGATCGGTACTACCGGTCGCGGTATCGGCCCGGCTTATGAAGATAAAGTGGCTCGTCGCGGTCTGCGCGTTGGCGATCTGTTTGATAAAGCAACCTTCGCTGAAAAACTGAAAGAAGTGATGGAATATCACAACTTCCAGTTGGTGAATTTCTATAAAGTCGAAGCGGTTGACTACCAGAAAGTGCTGGATGATGTGATGGCGATTGCCGACATCCTGACTTCTATGGTTGTTGATGTTTCCGATCTGCTGGACCAGGCGCGTAAGCGTGGCGATTTCGTCATGTTCGAAGGCGCGCAGGGTACGCTGCTGGATATCGACCACGGTACTTATCCGTACGTCACCTCCTCCAACACCACCGCGGGTGGCGTGGCGACTGGCTCCGGCCTGGGCCCACGTTATGTGGATTACGTGCTGGGTATCATCAAAGCTTACTCTACTCGTGTTGGCGCGGGTCCGTTCCCGACAGAGCTGTTTGATGACGTTGGCGAGTTCCTGTGCAAACAAGGTAACGAGTATGGCGCAACCACTGGTCGTCGTCGTCGTACCGGTTGGCTGGACTCCGTTGCCGTGCGTCGTGCAGTACAGATTAACTCCCTGTCTGGCTTCTGCCTGACCAAACTGGACGTACTGGACGGTTTGAAAGAGGTGAAAATCTGTGTCGCTTACCGTATGCCGGATGGCCGTGAAGTTACGACTACCCCGCTGGCGGCTGACGACTGGAAAGGTATCGAGCCGATTTACGAAACCATGCCAGGCTGGTCTGAATCCACCTTTGGCGTGAAGGAACGTAGTGGTCTGCCGCAGGCGGCGCTGAACTACATCAAGCGTATTGAAGAACTGACCGGTGTGCCGATTGATATTATCTCAACTGGCCCAGACCGTACTGAAACCATGATCCTGCGCGACCCGTTCGACGCATAATTCTGGTTATGGCGTAGCGTCGAATGGCGCTGCGCTTGCACTATCTTAGGCCGGATGAGGCGTTTTGCATTAGAATCCGGCTTAAAATCACGTAAGTTCCTCGCTTTTTTCCTTCCCGAACTGAAATAAATTAGCGACCTGGCTGGTGGCTGGTTTATCATCAATATAATTAATACCACCAGGTTTATCCGTTTTATCCCTTTTCCTGAGGTTGATGTGCAGTTAACAAGTTTCACCGATTACGGATTACGTGCGCTAATCTACATGGCGTCACTTCCCGAAGGACGTATGACCAGTATTTCTGAGGTGACAGAAGTCTACGGCGTGTCCCGTAATCATATGGTCAAAATAATCAATCAACTTAGCCGGGCGGGCTTTGTTACTGCTATTCGAGGAAAAAATGGCGGTATCCGCCTGGGTAAACCCGCTAAGGATATTTGTATTGGTGATGTGGTTCGCGAGCTGGAACCCTTATCGCTGGTCAACTGTAGCAGCGAGTTTTGCCACATAACCCCTGCCTGCCGACTCAAACAGGCGCTTTCTAAAGCAGTGCAAAGTTTTCTCACGGAACTGGACAACTACACACTTGCTGATTTGGTTGAAGAAAATCAACCGCTTTATAAATTATTGCTGGTGGAGTGACGAAAATCTTCATCAGAGATGACAACGGAGGAACCGAGATGTCACAAGATCCTTTCCAGGAACGCGAAGCTGAAAAATACGCGAACCCTATCCCGAGCCGGGAATTTATCCTCGAACATTTAACTAAACGTGAAAAACCGGCCAACCGCGATGAGTTGGCCGCTGAACTCAACATTGAAGGTGAAGAACAGCAAGAAGCGCTGCGTCGTCGCCTGCGCGCGATGGAGCGTGACGGGCAACTGGTCTTCACTCGTCGTCAGTGCTACGCGCTGCCGGAACGTCTCGACCTGCTGAAAGGTACCGTTATTGGCCACCGTGATGGCTACGGCTTTCTGCGCGTTGAAGGCCGCAAAGATGACCTGTACCTGTCCAGCGAGCAGATGAAAACCTGCATTCATGGCGATCAGGTGCTGGCGCAGCCGCTGGGCGCGGACCGTAAAGGTCGTCGCGAAGCGCGTATTGTGCGTGTACTGGTGCCGAAAACCAGCCAGATTGTCGGCCGCTACTTCACCGACGCTGGGGTCGGGTTTGTCGTCCCGGACGATAGCCGCCTGAGCTTCGATATCCTTATTCCGCCGGAAGAGGTGATGGGGGCGCGTATGGGCTTTGTGGTCGTGGTTGAGCTGACCCAGCGTCCAACCCGTCGCACCAAAGCTGTGGGTAAAATCGTTGAAGTATTGGGCGACAACATGGGCACCAGCATGGCTGTTGATATGGCCCTGCGTACCCATGAAATCCCGTATATCTGGCCGCAGGCAGTCGAAAAACAGGTTGCCGGGCTGAAAGAAGAAGTGCCGGAAGAGGCGAAAGTTGGACGTGTTGATCTACGCGATCTGCCGCTGGTCACTATTGATGGCGAAGATGCGCGTGACTTCGATGATGCGGTTTACTGCGAGAAGAAACGCGGCGGCGGCTGGCGTTTATGGGTGGCGATTGCGGACGTAAGCTATTACGTCCGCCCGCCGACTCCGTTGGATCAGGAAGCGCGCAGCCGTGGCACGTCTGTCTACTTCCCGTCGCAGGTTGTCCCGATGCTGCCGGAAGTGCTGTCTAACGGATTGTGTTCGCTGAACCCGCAGGTAGACCGTCTGTGTATGGTGTGCGAAATGACCATTTCGTCGAAAGGTCGGTTAACCGGCTTTAAATTCTACGAAGCGGTAATGAGCTCCCATGCGCGTCTGACCTACACCAAAGTCTGGCACATGCTGCAGGGCGATCAGGAACTGCGCGAGCAGTATGCGCCGTTAGTGAAACATATTGAAGAGCTGCATAATCTCTACAAAGTGCTGGATAAAGCCCGGGAAGAACGCGGCGGTATCTCGTTTGAAAGTGAAGAAGCGAAGTTTATTTTCAACGCTGAACGTCGTATTGAACGTATCGAACAGACGCAACGTAACGACGCGCACAAGCTGATTGAAGAGTGCATGATCATGGCGAACATCTCAGCGGCGCGATTCGTTGAGAAAGCCAAAGAGCCAGCCTTGTTCCGTATTCACGATAAGCCGACGACCGAAGCGATTACCTCCTTCCGTTCCGTACTGGCCGAACTGGGCCTGGAACTGCCTGGCGGCAATAAACCCGAGCCGTGCGATTACGCTGAATTGCTGGAGTCGATTGCCGACCGTCCTGACGCGGAAATGCTGCAAACTATGCTGCTGCGCTCGATGAAGCAGGCGATTTACGATCCAGAAAACCGGGGTCACTTTGGTCTGGCGCTGCAATCTTATGCGCACTTTACCTCGCCGATTCGTCGTTACCCGGATCTCTCTTTGCACCGTGCAATTAAATATTTGCTGGCGCAGGAGCAGGGCCATAAAGGCAACACCACGGAAACCGGTGGCTACCATTATTCAATGGAAGAGATGCTGCAACTGGGCCAGCACTGTTCGATGGCCGAACGCCGTGCTGACGAAGCTACGCGCGACGTCTCTGACTGGCTGAAGTGTGACTTCATGCTGGATCAGGTGGGTAACGTCTTTAAAGGCGTAATTGCCAGCGTGACCGGGTTTGGCTTCTTTGTCCGTCTTGACGAACTGTTTATCGACGGTTTGGTGCATGTCTCCTCCCTGGATAACGACTACTATCGCTTTGACCAGGTTGGGCAGCGTCTGACGGGTGAGTCAAGCGGTCAGATGTATCGCCTGGGCGATCGTGTGGAAGTTCGCGTGGAAGCGGTCAACATGGACGAGCGTAAAATCGATTTCAGTTTGATCTCCAGCGAACGTGCGCCGCGCAATGAGGGCAAAACCGCACGCGAAAAAGCTAAAAAAGGCGATGCAGGTAAAACTACCGGTAAACGTCGTCAAATGGGCAAAAAGGTGAATTTCGAGCCGGACAGCGCATTCCGCGGCGAGAAGAAAGGCAGAGCCAAACCTCAGGCGGATAAAAAAACGGCTGAGAAGAAAGGCGATAAAAAAGCGAAAAAGCCATCGGCAAAAACGCGTAAAATCGCTGCCGCCACCAAAGCTAAACGTGCGGCGAAAAAGAACGTCGCACAATAACAGCCATAAACTGTAAGTCGGGCAACTATTATGTTGCCCGGCGTTACGCACAAACTATTAACGAGTACATTCATGAGTGAAATGATTTACGGCATCCACGCGGTGCAGGCTCTGCTGGAACGTGCGCCTGAGCGCTTCCAGGACGTCTTTATTCTCAAAGGCCGTGAAGATAAACGCCTGCTGCCGTTGATCCATGCACTGGAAGCGCAGGGCGTTGTCATTCAGTTGGCTAACCGTCAGTTCCTGGATGAGAAAAGCGAGGGTGCGGTACATCAGGGGATTATTGCGCGCGTGAAGCCGGGCCGTCAGTATCAGGAGAACGATCTGCCGGATCTGATTGCTGCGCTCGATCAGCCGTTCTTTTTGATCCTCGATGGCGTCACCGATCCGCATAACCTGGGCGCATGCCTGCGTAGCGCGGATGCTGCTGGTGTACATGCGGTTATCGTACCGAAGGATCGTTCCGCACAGTTGAATGCGACGGCGAAAAAAGTGGCCTGTGGCGCGGCTGAAAGCGTACCGCTGATCCGCGTAACTAACCTGGCGCGCACGATGCGTATGCTGCAGGAAGAGAATATCTGGATTGTGGGCACCGCTGGCGAAGCCGACCATACTCTCTATCAGAGCAAAATGACCGGACGTATGGCGCTGGTCATGGGGGCTGAAGGCGAAGGAATGCGTCGTCTGACCCGCGAACATTGTGACGAACTGATCAGTATCCCGATGGCAGGGAGCGTTTCGTCGCTAAACGTTTCAGTCGCGACCGGCATCTGCCTGTTTGAGGCCGTTCGTCAGCGCGGCTAATTCATTCTCAATTTCTCTCAAGCCATCCCCTGGGATGGCTTTTTTGTGACCTTCATCCCAGGCACTCTCTTGTCTGGCTGGCCATACTTAAGGCCACGGCCATTGACGGAGGGAAACACAATGCACTGGCAAACGCATACCGTTTTTAACCAACCTGTACCGCTCAATAACAGCAACTTATACCTGTCCGATGGCGCCCTGTGCGAAGCGGTTATCCGCGAAGGGGCGGGCTGGGACAGCGATGTGTTGGCGAGTATTGGCCAGCAGCTAGGTACCGCGGAGTCGCTCGAACTGGGTCGCCTGGCTAATGCTTTTCCACCCGAGCTTTTGCGCTACGATCCGCAGGGGCAGCGACTGGACGATGTGCGTTTTCATCCTGCCTGGCATTTGCTGATGCAGGGGCTGTGCGCCAACCGCGTGCATAACCTTGCCTGGGAAGACGAAGCGCGGCAGGGAACATTTGTTGCCCGCGCAGCGCGTTTCATGCTGCATGCGCAGGTGGAAGCAGGCACGTTGTGTCCGGTAACCATGACTTTTGCCGCCACGCCGCTGTTACTGCAGATGCTACCTTCACAATTTCACGACTGGTTTACGCCGCTGCTAAGCGACCGTTATGACTCGCATTTATTGCCGGGTGGGCAAAAGCGTGGGCTGCTGATCGGTATGGGAATGACCGAGAAACAGGGGGGCTCAGATGTGTTGAGCAATACCACCCAGGCGGAACGCCTCGCAGACGGCTCGTATCGGTTGGTGGGACATAAGTGGTTTTTCTCTGTGCCGCAAAGCGATGCCCATTTGGTGCTGGCGCAGGCAAAGGGGGGATTATCCTGCTTTTTTGTACCGCGATTTTTACCCGATGGTCAACGTAATGCTATCCGTCTCGAGAGGCTGAAAGATAAGTTAGGCAACCGCTCCAATGCCAGCTGCGAAGTCGAATTCCACGATGCTATTGGCTGGCTGCTGGGCGAAGAAGGAGAAGGTATACGCCATATCCTGAAAATGGGTGGTATGACGCGTTTTGACTGTGCGCTCGGTAGCCATAGCATGATGCGACGTGCCTTTTCCGTGGCGATTTATCATGCGCACCAACGACAGGTATTTGGCAAGCCATTGATTGAACAGCCGATGATGCGTCAGGTCTTAAGCCGAATGGCGCTCCAACTGGAAGGCCAGACCGCGTTACTGTTTAGGCTGGCACGGGCCTGGGACCGCCGCGCTGATGCCAAAGAAGCGCTGTGGGCTCGGTTGTTTACGCCAGCGGCGAAATATTCTGTCTGCAAAAGCGGGATGCCGTTTGTCGCTGAGGCGATGGAAGTATTGGGTGGGGTTGGCTACTGCGAGGAGAGTGAGCTGCCACGTCTGTACCGTGAGATGCCGGTAAACAGTATCTGGGAAGGCTCCGGCAATATTATGTGTCTTGATGTATTGCGGGTGCTGGCAAAACAACCCGGTATCTACGATATGCTCAGCGAAGCCTTTGCCGAGGTCAAAGGGCAGGATCGTCATTACGATCGGATGGTTCGTCAGTTGCAGCAACACCTGCGTAAACCCATTGAAGAATTGGGACGGGAGATTACGCAGCAGCTTTTCCTGCTCGGTTGCGGAGCGCAAATGTTGCGCTATGCCTCTCCGCCAGTGGCGCAGGCCTGGTGTCAGATGATGTTGGATACACGTGGTGGACGACGATTGTCTGAACAGGTACAGAATGATCTGCTGCTACGGGCAACGGGAGGATTACGGTAATAATATGCCTGATGGCGACGCTGGCGCGTCTTATCATTAAAGCAGGCCGGATAAGTTTACCCCATCCGGCAATCTGTTACGCATAGAGTATGGCCTGGACGCGCCAGTTATCGGGGTGCTGATCTTCATACATTTGAATGATCCGATACCATGAAGCACCTTGTTCATCCGCTTTTAACGCAACGACACGTTCTACATCCTGCGGATTTCCTGCAATGTTACTGACGGATATCAGCCCTATTTCGTTCAGGCCGGTAACACAGTCAGCACTGGCGAACTCGGCAGACTGCGCCGTAGTACCTACCAGTCCGGTAGAAAGCAGCAGTGAGGATAAGGCTAGTGATTGTTTCATCGTCAGCTCCATTATTCGTACCCCTACACACGGCAGGGCATTCCATCGCGATAATAAACCTCAAGCTTCCTGCTGTTGGTTTATTGTGCACAGGTAAACGCATAGGGGCGCAAAGCAATGTAAAGCTGACTAAATTTCAAACCAATGTTATTTACGATACAAAATCGCTTGTGAATACCATTGGCCTGTCACAATGGTCTCATCGACTAATAAGACCACATAATAATCAGCTTTTGCCGCGACGGCTTTGTCGCGGATTTCAGCCAGCGCATCATCCGGTGAGCCTCTTACCAGCGCGCTAACCGTCCCTATTCGCTGTAACCCATTACTCTGGTTACGGCGGATCTCCTGCGGGTGGTCGGCAACGGGCGGTGCGGGTTGCGGCGTCCCCTGTAGCACGCTACAGGCGCTTAAAAATAAAACCAGCAACAAAGAGGCAAACCGACGCATAACTCTATCTCGTTTCCTGATAGCCATAGTGTAGTGCCTTATTAATTTCCCTTTAGGGGAATGTTCCCGAATTGTTATCTCTCACGCGATTTTCGAATGAAAATGTTGCGAAAGCGTAACCCAGTTCTCAACATTATGAATCATTGTCGAACACATTCGCTTGCGTTAAGTATTGCTGCGTGGCATACCAGAAAGAAAGAGGCGACAAATGATCGAAATTGAAACACGACAGTTGGCGGGTATCCCTGTCCTGCACGCCGTTCCGGTTGGCAAACGCGCATGTTCACTCCCCTGTATTATTTTCTATCACGGATTTACATCATCCAGCCTGGTCTACAGCTATTTTGCCGTTGCTCTGGCTCAGGCTGGATTCCGGGCAGTGATGCCAGATGCGCCAGACCATGGTGCCCGCTTCAAGGGTGACGCACAGGGGCGGATATACCGCTTTTGGAACATATTGCAGCAAAACATGCAGGAATTTTCGACGTTACGTGCGGCGCTGGTGGCAGAAAATTGGCTGTCAGATGAACGGCTTGCCGTAGGCGGGGCGTCAATGGGGGGAATGACGGCCCTGGGCATTATGGCTCGTCACCCCGAGGTGAAATGTGTAGCCAGCCTGATGGGTTCGGGCTACTTTACCCGGCTTGCGCAGACGCTTTTTCCGCCTTTATTGGTCCAGACGCCAGAACAACAGGCTGCGTTTGATGTCCTCATCGCGCCGCTGGCCGAATGGGAAGTGACGCACCAGTTGCCACACCTGGCCGACAGACCGTTGCTACTATGGCATGGGCAGGAAGATGATGTGGTACCGGCTATGGAAACTTTTCGCTTACAGCAGGCGCTGATTCAGGCAGGTCTGGACAATAACCTGACCTGTCTGTGGGAAGCAGGCGTACGCCACCGCATTACGCCAGAAGCGCTGACTGCGACGGTGACGTTTTTCCGCCAGCACCTTTAAACGCGCATAATGCTTACACCCTGAGCTTCGAGCTGTTGCAGGATCTCAGGGTTCGCATTTTTGCCGGTAATCAGCATATCGATTTGATCGGCGCGGCTGAACAGCATCCCCGCGCGTTCACCGACCTTACTGCTATCGACCAACACCACCAGTTTGCCCACCACGTTAAGCATCTTCTGTTCCGCCATCGCGGTCAGCATATCGGTTTTATACAGTCCATCTGCGGTCAACCCTTTGCCGCTGGTGAACATCCAGTGCCCGGCATACAGGCTATTTTCACTACCTTGTGGGCTAAGCGTGATGGATTGGCTTTTGTTATATTGTCCTCCCATGATGATCACGCTCTCATGCTCCTGGTCGATCAAATAGTTCGCCAGCGGCAGATAATTAGTGATGATCTGCACTGGCTTGCCGCACATTTCACGTCCGAGCAGGAAGGCGGTCGATCCGCAGTTGATCACCACGCTTTCACCGGCATTCACCAGTTGAGAGGCCGCTTTGGCAATGCGAACCTTTTCATCGTGGTTCTGCGCCTGATGCAGATTCATTGGCGTCCAGCGCGGGCGCTGCTGAGTGATGGCTTCTGCGCCGTTACGAACTTTCTTGAGTTTGCCGCTTTCGTCGAGTTTGTTGATATCCCGGCGGGCTGTGGCGGGTGAAATCCCCAGGCGCTCAATTACGTTCTCAACGGTAACAAAGCCCAACTGCGCCAGCATATCCAGCAATATTTGATGTCTTTGTGCTTCAGTCATGAGCTATTCCGATACAAATTGATTTGAAAAGATGATATTTGAAATAGCCTGGAAATACTAAAGTAAATGGGGAAAAAATGCCGGGTTATGCCCGGCATTTGGTGTGAATCACAAGAAGGATTTAAACGGTAGATCCGGTTCAATCGTGAAACAGTCATCAAAGCCGCGTGGATAGTGATATTCAAAGTTATCTTTATCCAGCGGCCAGGTGAATTTGCCACCTACCTGCCAGATGAATGGCTTAAAGCCATACTTCAGCCGATCTTTTTTCATCTCCCACAGCACGCGTATTTCCTGAGGATCTGCCTGGAAATTTGACCAGATGTCATGATGGAAGGGGATGACGACTTTTGTATTCAACGCTTCGGCCATACGCAGCATGTCGGAGCTGGTCATCTTGTCGGTAATGCCACGCGGGTTTTCGCCATAGGATCCGAGCGCGACGTCGATCTGATGCTCATTGCCGTGTTTTGCATAATAGTTGGAGTAGTGTGAGTCGCCGCTGTGATACAGCGTGCCACCCGGTGTTTTGAACAGATAGTTAACGGCGCGCGCGTCCATACCGTCCGGCAGCACGCCCGCCGCTTTCTGATCGGCGGGAAGAGTAATCAACGCGGTACGATCAAAAGCATCAAGCGCATGAATTTCAATATCTTTCACTTTAACCACATCGCCGGGTTTTACCACGATGCAGCGATCTTTCGGCACGCCCCAGCCGACCCACAGATCCACACAGGTTTGTGGCCCAATAAACGGCACGTCGTCCGCGCAGTTCTGCATGACCGCAGCCGCGACATTAACGTCGATGTGATCGTTATGATCGTGCGTAGCCAGCACCGCATCGATCTGGCGAATCGCAAACGGATCAAGTACAAACGGCGTAGTACGCAGGTTTGGCTGCAGTTTCTTCACGCCCGCCATGCGTTGCATCTGGTGACCGGTTTTCATCAGCGGATTACCGTGACTTTGCTTACCTGTTCCGCACCAGAAATCGACGCAGACGTTAGTCCCGCCTTCCGACTTTAGCCAAATTCCGGTACAGCCAAGCCACCACATAGCAAAGGTGCCAGGTGCGACCTGTTCCTGTTCGATCTCTTCATTCAGCCAGCTTCCCCACTCCGGGAATGTGCTCAGAATCCATGATTCGCGCGTGATGCTTTTTACTTTACTCATCGCATTTACCTTCATGTTGGTTCAAGTTGAATCAAATTATGATTTATTTTGATTGATACTGACATCAATTTATCAAGAAGGCAATGCGTGGATTTTTCTGATTCCGTCGTAAAGCATCTATTACTCACAACGTAACGGGATGCTTTGTAGCAATCTATTTTTGTATTTTATTGTTTTTATGAGTTTTATTTTTTGCTCTATGAATGTTCCATAAAACCCTGGCTCGGGTAAGAGATTTATTTGCGTACTCCATCACATTTAATCAAATTCAATCTTGTTGTGATTACTTTTGAAAATTAGAGTGGGGGCACAACATCCTGAACATCTGTAATGAATGTTCAGCAACTTTGTCTACTGGAGATCGTTATGGAGATCCTCTACAACATCTTTACCGTCTTTTTTAATCAGGTCATGACCAACGCGCCGTTGCTGTTGGGTATTGTGACCTGCCTCGGCTACATCCTGTTGCGCAAAAGCGTCAGCGTCATTATCAAAGGCACGATCAAAACGATTATCGGTTTTATGCTGCTACAGGCGGGATCGGGCATTCTGACCAGCACGTTTAAACCGGTGGTGGCGAAGATGTCCGAGGTTTACGGTATCAATGGTGCGATTTCCGATACGTATGCCTCCATGATGGCAACCATTGAACGTATGGGAGACGCTTATAGCTGGGTAGGTTATGCCGTGCTGTTGGCGCTGGCGCTGAACATTTGTTACGTCTTGCTGCGGCGTATTACCGGCATTCGCACCATCATGCTCACCGGGCACATCATGTTCCAGCAGGCGGGCTTAATTGCGGTCTCTTTCTATATCTTCGGCTATTCCATGTGGACCACCATTATCTGCACGGCGGTGCTGGTGTCGCTCTACTGGGGGATTACCTCCAATATGATGTACAAGCCGACGCAGGAAGTGACCGACGGCTGCGGTTTTTCCATCGGCCACCAGCAGCAGTTCGCTTCATGGATTGCCTACAAGGTCGCGCCTTATCTGGGTAAAAAAGAGGAGAGCGTAGAAGATCTGAAACTGCCTGGCTGGCTGAATATCTTCCATGACAACATCGTTTCGACCGCGATTGTCATGACCATTTTCTTCGGGGCGATCCTGCTTTCTTTCGGCATTGATGTGGTTCAGGCGATGGCGGGGAAAACGCACTGGACGGTGTACATCCTGCAGACTGGTTTTTCGTTTGCCGTCGCGATCTTCATCATCACCCAGGGCGTACGTATGTTCGTCGCCGAACTTTCAGAAGCGTTCAACGGTATCTCCCAGCGTCTGATCCCGGGCGCGGTATTGGCGATTGACTGTGCCGCCATCTATAGCTTTGCGCCGAATGCCGTTGTGTGGGGCTTCATGTGGGGCACCATCGGCCAACTGATTGCGGTCGGCATCCTCGTGGGTTGCGGCTCTTCCATCCTGATAATCCCCGGCTTTATCCCAATGTTTTTCTCTAATGCCACTATCGGCGTGTTCGCGAACCACTTTGGCGGCTGGCGCGCGGCGCTCAAGATTTGTCTGGTGATGGGGATGATTGAAATCTTTGGCTGCGTCTGGGCGGTGAAACTCACCGGTATGAGCGCGTGGATGGGGATGGCGGACTGGTCAATTCTGGCGCCGCCGATGATGCAGGGCTTTGCCTCCATCGGCATCGCGTTTATGGCCGTCATTATTCTGATTGCACTGGCTTATATGTTTTTCGCAGGACGCACGTTGCGCGCTGAGGAAGACGCAGAAAAACAACTGGCAGAACACTCTGCTTAATAAGGAGTTCCGATTATGACCGTACGTATTCTGGCTGTGTGTGGCAATGGGCAGGGCAGTTCCATGATCATGAAGATGAAAGTGGACCAGTTTTTAACCCAGTCAAATATTGACCATACAGTGAACAGCTGCGCAGTGGGTGAGTACAAAAGTGAACTGAACGGCGCGGATATCATCATCGCCTCTACCCATATTGCCGGTGAAATTACCGTAACTGGCAATAAATATGTTGTTGGCGTACGCAACATGCTGTCGCCCGCCGATTTTGGACCAAAACTGCTGGAAGTGATCAAAGCGCATTTCCCACAGGACGTGAAGTAAGGATACGGCATATGAAATTACGTGATTCGCTGGCAGACAATAACGCCATCCTTCTACAGGCTGAGGCCAACACCTGGCAGGAAGCGGTAAAGCTGGGCGTCGATCTGCTGGTTAAGGCCGACGTGGTTGAACCGCGCTACTACCAGGCCATTCTTGATGGGGTTGAACAGTTTGGTCCGTACTTTGTGATTGCGCCAGGACTGGCGATGCCGCACGGGCGCCCGGAAGAAGGCGTTAAGAAGACCGGCTTTGCGCTGGTGACGCTGAAAACACCGTTGGTGTTTAACCACGAAGATAACGACCCGGTGGATATTCTGATCACGATGGCGGCGGTCGACGCCAACACGCATCAGGAAGTGGGCATCATGCAGATCGTGAATTTGTTTGATGATGAAGCCAATTTCGACCGTCTACGTGCCTGCCGCACCGCGCAGGAAGTGCTGGATTTAATTGATAACGCCACTGCGGCGGCTGTTTAAAAGGATACCGAAATGTCATTACCTATGTTGCAGGTTGCGCTGGATAACCAATCAATGTCTTCTGCGTATGAAACGACGCGTCTGATCGCCGAAGAGGTCGATATTATTGAGGTGGGCACCATTCTTTGTGTTGCTGAGGGCGTACGTGCCGTACGTGACCTGAAGGCGCTCTACCCACATAAAATTGTGCTGGCGGACGCCAAAATCGCCGATGCGGGTAAAATTCTCTCTCGCATGTGTTTTGAGGCCAACGCTGATTGGGTCACTGTTATCTGCTGTGCGGATATCAATACCACCAAAGGTGCGCTCGAGGTGGCGAAAGAATTTAACGGCGACGTACAGATTGAACTAACCGGTTACTGGACCTGGGAACAGGCTCAGGAGTGGCGTGACGCGGGTATCGGGCAGGTTGTCTATCATCGCAGTCGTGATGCGCAGGCCGCAGGTGTGGCGTGGGGAGAGGCGGATATCAGTGCCATCAAACGCCTGTCTGATATGGGCTTTAAAGTCACCGTCACCGGCGGTCTGGCGCTGGAGGATCTGCCGCTGTTCCAGGGGATTCCGATTCACGTCTTTATCGCTGGCCGCAGCATTCGTGATGCCGCTTCTCCGGTTGAGGCGGCGCGTCAGTTCAAACGTTCCATCGCCCAGTTGTGGGGCTAAGGAGCGACTATGCTGTCGAAACAGTTCCCGCTCGGTATTTATGAAAAAGCGCTCCCCGGAGGGGAGTGCTGGCTGGAGCGCTTGCGGCTGGCGAACGAGTTAGGTTTTGACTTTGTCGAAATGTCAGTTGATGAAACCGATGCCCGCCTCGCGCGCCTTGACTGGAGCCGCGAGCAGCGTCTGGCGCTGGTGGCCGCCATCGCCGAAACGGGAGTACGTGTACCTTCTATGTGCCTGAGCGCTCACCGCCGTTTCCCGCTGGGGAGCGAAGATGATACGGTGCGCGATCAGGGACTGGCGATCATGCGGAAAGCCATTCAGTTTGCGCAGGATATTGGTATTCGCGTGATTCAACTGGCGGGTTACGACGTCTATTACCAGCAGGCCAATAACGAAACGCGTCGTCGATTTCGCGAGGGGCTAAAAGAGAGCGTTGAGATGGCAAGTCGCGCGCAGGTGACGCTGGCGATGGAGATCATGGATTATCCGCTGATGAATTCGATCAGTAAGGCGCTGGGTTATGCCCACTATCTCAATAATCCGTGGTTCCAGCTGTATCCCGATATCGGCAATTTGTCGGCGTGGGATAACGATGTACAGATGGAGTTGCAGGCAGGTATAGGCCATATTGTGGCCGTTCACGTGAAGGACACCAGACCCGGCGTGTTCAAAAATGTGCCGTTTGGTGAAGGTGTTGTCGATTTCGAACGCTGTTTTGCAACGCTCAAGCAGAGTGGGTATTGCGGGCCATACCTGATTGAGATGTGGAGTGAAACAACGGACGATCCGGCGCGTGAAGTGGCGAAGGCGCGCGATTGGGTGAAAGCGCGGATGGCCAGCGCAGGTCTGGTGGAGACGGTGTAATGCAAAAACTTAAACAGCAGGTTTTTGAGGCCAACATGGATCTGCCGCGTTACGGGCTGGTGACGTTTACCTGGGGTAACGTCAGCGCCATCGACCGCGAACGGGGGCTGGTGGTGATTAAGCCCAGCGGCGTCGACTACCAAACAATGACAGTGGATGACATGGTGGTTGTGGATCTGCATGGCAACGTGGTGGAAGGACGTTATCGTCCTTCTTCCGATACCGCCACCCATCTGGCGCTGTATCGCCGCTATTTATCTCTTGGCGGCGTGGTGCACACCCACTCAACCCACGCGACGGCATGGGCGCAGGCGGGTCTGGCAATACCTGCACTCGGCACGACGCATGCGGATTACTTCTTTGGTGATATCCCCTGCACGCGGGCGTTAACTGAAGCAGAGGTTGAGGGCGAATATGAGCTGAATACCGGCAAGGTGATTATCGAAACGCTGGGGAACGTGGAGCCTCTGCATACGCCCGGCGTGGTAGTGTATCAGCATGGTCCGTTTGCCTGGGGTAAAGATGCGCACGACGCGGTACACAACGCTGTAGTGATGGAAGAGGTCGCGAAGATGGCATGGATTGCGCGTGGCATTAATCCGACCCTCAGCCCCATCGACAGTTATCTGATGAATAAACACTTCATGCGTAAGCACGGCCCAAACGCCTACTACGGGCAGAAGTAACGTCTCTGCCCCGGACAACGTGCATCTACGGATGTGCGTCACCGATCTGTTCGGGGCAATCTTCAGCGTTGCTGGTAAGCCGCTGGCGTAAATCGCATTCCTGCTAAAACTATCGCACAAATGACAGCACCAGCGTAAAACGTCGAGGCTGCGCCCATCGTTTCCCACAGAATGCCCGCGCCGGTACTGGCTAACAGCAGGGCGATGCCACTGATCAGATTAAACATACCGAAGGCCGTACCGCGTAGTTCTGCTGGCGCGGTATGCGCAATCATGGCAGCCAGCAACCCTTGCGTCATGCCCATATGAATCCCCCACAGTCCCACGCCTATCAGTAACGTGCTCCAGTGGTGACTCAGCGCCAGAGTGATATCCGCCGCGATCAGGACCAGCAGGCCCGCCTGTAACATGCGGGAGTGGTTCATACTGTCAGACATTTTTCCAAAAGGATAAGCCGACAGACTGTAGACCAGATTCATGGCGACCATTACCAGCGGAATGGCAAACAGCGGGATATCCATTTGATATGCGCGCAACACGAGAAACGCTTCGCTAAAGCGGGCGAGCGTGAAGAGCGCGCCCAGTCCCACGACCCACCAGTAGGCTGCACTCAACTTTTTCAGGTTTTCCCGTCGTAACGGATTGGTGCGTTTATCAGTGACAGGGGTTTTCGGTTCACTCAGGCCAAACCATAGCAGGGCGATAGAGAGCACCCCAGGGATGACGGCAACCCAGAAGATAGTGTGAAAATCGTTGTTCCATAGCAGCATTAGCCCGACGGCGAGCAGGGGGCCCAGAAATGCGCCAATGGTATCCAAAGACTGGCGCAGACCATAAGCGGCGCCGCGGATTTCGGACGGGGTGACATCCGCGACTAACGCATCCCTGGGAGCGCCGCGAATACCTTTACCCACACGATCAATCATGCGAGCGCTGAGTACCATGCCTGATGAGCCCGCCATCGCGAACAGGGGCTTACTCAGCGCCCCCAAACCATAACCGAGCATCGCCAGCCCTTTGCGCTTTCCCAGATAATCACTGAGAACGCCGGAAAAAACCTTAATGATCAGCGCGGTGGCTTCAGCTAATCCTTCAATCAGACCAATGATAATGACGCTGGCTCCCAGCGTGGTTGCCATAAACAACGGCAACAGGCTATGGATCATTTCGGAGGAGACATCCATAAGCAGACTCACGCCGCCCAGCACCCAAACGCCTTTTGGTATGCGATTCAGCGTCGCATAGCGTGCAAACATGGTTTCGCCCCAGAGTATCAGTTCGGTAATGCTTTATTTAATCAGTAAATGATGACCAGGATAAGATACAAAGAAAAATAATTCTCATTTACCTGATGTGCAAAAAAAAGCCCCCGGTGAGGGGGGCAAGTCAAACGGTGGCAATGTTCTCGTTGGTTGTTTCTGGTGCTAGCGATAAATATCCGCACTGGCGTGCATATTTCCGTTACTGCCGGGTTCCCTGGTGAGGATCACGTGGTAGTAGTTTGCGCCTTGCGCATCGGTCTCTTCATTCAGGGCCTGAGTGGCTTCACTTTCAGTGGCGAAGTTATGATTTATGTAAATGACGCCTAAGCTCTGCACATCATCCATATTCCTGGCCTGATGATTGTCAATTTGGATGGCTGCCGTTGCATTTGCACTGAGCAAAAGCACAGCCAGAAGGGTCAAAACACGGGCTCGCATATGTACCTCCTCGACTGCGGTCTCTGGTTGCTTCTCTCCTGTGAGTTATGAGCTTCTGATGTAATTTTAACCGCTACCGGCGCAGGCGTTAGCGACCATTTCTGATGCAGTTGTTCAAAAAATTACCGCATACCCGCCTTTTCTTTTATTTACAGGTAACTGATAGATACCGCTGCGTTAAAAAATACCTGTCTTTCGCGCACAAGCTCTTACCAAATAGTCAATTTAAACGGATGGATACCCTGTTTATAGTGAGCCGTATAATTAATATAACTTTATGATAATAAGGCAAAAACTTATGGATACTTCATTCATGGATTTCAGCTACTTCGTGATTATGTTTATGGTCGCACTGGTGGCTGGCTTTATTAACGTGGTGTCGGGCGGCGGTGGGTTTCTCTCTATTGGCGCACTGTTAATTTCTGGTTTACCCCCGGCGAATGCGCTGGCAACCAATAAAATTCAGGCGCTGGGCAGTTCGCTAACCTCCGGGATTTACTTTTTACGCCGGGGACATATCAACGTGCAGGAGCACAAGTATGTATTCCTGTCTGCTTTTATCGGCTCAGCGTTAGGCACGACGCTCATTCAGTTCATTGAACCGGAGGTGTTGAAAAAACTGCTTCCGGTACTGATTATCGCCGTCGCCATCTACTTTATTTCCGCTCCCAATCTCAGCGAACCGAAAAGAAAGCAGCAGGTATCCCTGTTTTTCTTTTCTCTGATCTGCGGCGGCTGCATTGGCTTTTATGATGGATTTCTTGGCGCTGGTGCGGGTTCCTTTTATACGCTCTGCTATATCCTGTTGTGGGGATACAGCATCGATAAGGCACAAATTCACTCGAATTTTATTAACCTTGCATCGAATATCGCCTCGATTTTGTTCTTCATTTTCGGCGGCAAAATGATCTGGTCGCTGGGGCTGGTGATGTTTGCCGGACAATCGCTCGGCGCGCGCCTGGGCGCAACGGTGGTACTGACGCGCGGAAAGAAAGTTATCCGGCCGATGATTGTCATTGTCTCCATTTGCATTAGCGTCAAAATGCTGCTGGATATGTATTAATGGCGACATGGTAAATAATCGTACAAGCACCTTGAGTTTACCGGCTGACCCCAGTATTATGACGCGTCATTTTTCAGCCGACCTTTAACACGTTCCTTGCCTCCATGGGCCTCGGCTGACCCAGACAGGAGGCTGAATAATCCGTAAGGAGCAATTCGATGCGTCATTACGAAATCGTTTTTATGGTCCATCCTGACCAGAGCGAACAGGTTCCGGGTATGATCGAACGCTACACTGCTGCCATCACTGGCGCAGAAGGCACGATCCACCGTCTGGAAGACTGGGGCCGCCGTCAGCTGGCTTACCCGATCAACAAACTGCACAAAGCTCACTACGTTCTGATGAACGTTGAAGCGCCGCAGGAAGTGATCGATGAGCTGGAAACTACCTTCCGCTTCAACGATGCCGTTATCCGCAGCATGGTTATGCGTACTAAACACGCTGTTACCGAAGCATCTCCGATGGTTAAAGCGAAAGACGAGCGCCGTGAGCGTCGCGATGATTTCGCAAACGAAACCGCAGATGATGCTGAAGCTGGGGATTCTGAAGAGTAATTTCTGATGACCAACCGTCTGGCGTTGTCCGGCACCGTGTGCAGGGCCCCCCTTCGAAAGGTCAGTCCATCAGGAATTCCTCATTGCCAGTTCGTGCTTGAGCATCGTTCTGTGCAGGAGGAAGCCGGGTTTCACCGGCAGGCGTGGTGCCAAATGCCCGTTATTGTTAGCGGACACGAAAACCAGGCCATTACTCACAGTATAACGGTCGGTAGCGCAGTAACCGTTCAGGGGTTCATCTCTTGCCATAAGGCAAAGAACGGCCTGAGCAAAATGGTTCTGCATGCCGAGCAGATTGAATTGATAGATTCTGGAGACTAGCCATATGGCACGTTATTTCCGTCGTCGCAAGTTCTGCCGTTTCACCGCGGAAGGCGTTCAAGAGATCGACTATAAAGATATCGCTACGCTGAAAAACTACATCACCGAAAGCGGTAAGATTGTCCCAAGCCGTATCACCGGTACCCGTGCAAAATACCAGCGTCAGCTGGCTCGCGCTATCAAACGCGCTCGCTACCTGTCCCTGCTGCCGTACACTGATCGTCATCAGTAATCGGTCACGGTCCATTAATACGACTTTGAGAGGATAAGGTAATGCAAGTTATTCTGCTTGATAAAGTAGCAAACCTGGGTAGCCTGGGTGATCAGGTTAACGTTAAAGCGGGCTATGCTCGTAACTTCCTGGTACCACAGGGTAAAGCTGTTCCTGCTACCAAGAAAAACGTTGAATTTTTCGAAGCGCGTCGCGCTGAGCTGGAAGCTAAACTGGCTGACGTTCTGTCCGCTGCTGAAGCTCGTGCTGAGAAAATCAACGCACTGGAAACCGTAACCATCGCGTCTAAAGCAGGCGACGAAGGTAAACTGTTCGGTTCCATCGGTACTCGCGACATCGCTGACGCTGTAACTGCAGCTGGCGTTGAAGTAGCTAAGAGCGAAGTTCGTCTGCCGAACGGCGTTCTGCGTACCACTGGCGAGCACGAAGTGAGCTTCCAGGTTCACAGCGAAGTGTTTGCTAAGCTGACTGTAAACGTAGTTGCGGAATAAGTTTTTATTCTGCTAACCGCGTAAAAGCGCCGGCCCTGTGCCGGCGTTTTGCTTTTCTGTTCCCCGTCTTTCTCTCTGGCTATTCTTTGTCCTTTTCGGGATAATCACAAAAATAAAACATTATTTCAAAGTGGTGATGGAATGGAACCAACGCACCAACCTCTGTTTGCGCGTAAAAATGTTGTCTATCTGAGCGCGGCATTCTGCTGCTTGCTGTGGGGGAGCGCCTACCCGGCGATCAAAAGTGGATACGAGATCTTCCAGATTGCCACGGATGACATTCCCTCGAAAATTGTCTTTGCCGGCTATCGCTTCCTGTTTGCGGGATTATTGCTGCTCCTGCTGGCGGTGGCGCAGCGTAAACCGATTGGCCGGTTAAGCCCGCGTCAATATGGTCAGCTCACGCTGTTGGGGCTGACGCAGACTTCGCTGCAATATATTTTCTTTTATATTGGCCTGGCGTTCACGACGGGGGTGAAAGGGTCCATCATGAACGCGACTGGCACGTTCTTCAGCGTGCTGCTGGCGCATTTTATCTATCAGAACGATAAACTCAGCTACAACAAGGCGCTGGGTTGTATCCTGGGCTTTCTCGGCGTGATGGTGGTGAACTTTAACAGCGGACTGGATTTTAGCTTCAGCCTGTTAGGGGACGGCTCGGTAGTGATGGCAGCCTTTATTCTCTCCGCCGCTACGTTATACGGCAAACGCATTTCTCAGACGGTCGACCCGACGGTAATGACGGGGTATCAACTGGGCGGTGGCGGTCTGGCGCTGGTGATCGGCGGTTACGCTTTTGGTGGCACGCTGACCGTACACGGCGCGTCTTCGTTGGCGATTCTGGGCTACCTGACGTTGCTCTCTTCGGTGGCATTTGCCTTGTGGAGTATTTTGCTTAAACACAACCGCGTGGGGATGATTGCGCCGTTTAACTTCCTGATCCCGGTTTCAGGCGCGGTACTGTCGGCCATTTTCCTCGGCGAAAATATTCTCGAATGGAAATATGCAGTAGCGTTGGTGCTGGTCTGTTCGGGGATCTGGTGGGTGAACAAGGTGAAACGCTAACGCTTCACCTTGCTGCCTGATGGCACTGCGCTTATCAGGTGTGCTGGCTATCGGGCGCGAATAAAACTGCCGTTAGGCTGGCGGGTAAACAGGACCTGCTGGCCATTACCCGTATCGATGGTTAACCCTGTCACTACGCCACTGGCATTCTGCCTGATCTGCACCATCTGTCCGTCTTTCAAATTGCTCAGCGGTTTTCCGGCTCCTTCTACCTGCGCCATGGCGTACACATCGGTTGGCGGGAGATTGTGGTCACGGAATACCTGGGCCAGCGTTTTACCCGAATCTACGCGGTAGGAACGCCACTGCTGGTCAATTCCACTATCCGGCTGGAAAGGTTGCGTCTGTGGCTGAGATTGCTGGGCCTGCGGTTGTGCGTCTGGTTCCCCTTCCTGGATGGGTTCCGGCGCAACCGGCGCGACCTGGCCAGGGTCGTTTTGCGGGGCGACCAGTTGTGCCTGAAGCTGGGCCTCCGTCGGCGGCTGTGACTGCGACTGCAAATCCAACTGGGCAGTACGCGCGACCACTGGTGCATCGCTGTTGTCGCTGGAAGGGAGCAGGAAACCGATCACCAGCACGATAGCAGCAGCAATAATGCCGCGGCGGTGCATCGGCGGCAGCGGGTCCATAATGCGAAAATTGTCCGGTGCATGCCAGATTTTCGCCAGGGTTGGTTTTAATTCAAAGCGCCCGGGCATGGCTTTCCTCCTGCTCCGCGTCTCGTTCCTCAGTCATAGAGTATAGATCGCTAACTCTATGATACTTGTTCGGGTACCCGCTTTCGTGACATTCATGCGGACAATAGTCATTGTTTCTTTTTCCTCGCGATTTGTCATCAGTTCCCGAGACAAAGTTTTACCGGATGCGGCATGGCTGATATGCTGCCCGCTACTTTACATCCGATGAAAGGAAATATGATGGCTACCCCGACTTTTGACACTATCGAAGCGCAAGCAAGCTACGGCATTGGTTTGCAGGTAGGACAGCAGCTGAGCGAATCCGGTCTGGAAGGGCTGTTGCCTGAAGCGCTGGTAGCGGGTATCGCTGACGCGCTGGAAGGCAAGCATCCGGCAGTGCCGGTTGATGTTGTGCATCGCGCACTGCGTGAAATCCACGAGCGTGCTGATGCAGTTCGTCGCGAGCGTTTCCAGGCTATGGCCGCTGATGGCGTTAAATATCTGGAAGAAAACCGTGAGAAAGAGGGTGTGAACAGCACTGAATCCGGTTTGCAGTTCCGTGTTCTGACCCAGGGCGAAGGTGCTATCCCGGCACGCACCGACCGCGTTCGCGTGCATTACACTGGTAAACTGATCGACGGTACCGTGTTCGACAGTTCTGTCGCACGTGGCGAACCGGCTGAATTCCCGGTTAACGGCGTCATCCCTGGCTGGATTGAAGCGCTGACTCTGATGCCGGTGGGTTCCAAATGGGAACTGACTATTCCTCAGGAACTGGCTTACGGCGAGCGTGGCGCTGGCGCGTCCATTCCTCCGTTCAGCACGCTGGTATTCGACGTTGAACTGCTTGAGATTCTGTAAGCAGTGACTTCTGTTCCCCCCGAGGCCGGGGGGAGCAAAGAAATAGCGTGAAAAGCTATAGTTACGCCGTTGTCGATATTTTATCTTGCAAATGCCTCACCAGCGTGTATTTTTGTGAGCTGATTCGCGCTATCAGAGTGATATGACACTCACTTTAAACATTAAATTAACATTATATCTAAATCTTAGTATTCATCCCGCCAATTCTTACCTAATATCGATGAGTCCTGCTAACAGGATCGTCGTATCATAGACACACTAAAGGCCGTAGAGCCTGAACAACACAGACAGGTACAGGAAGAAAAAACATGGTAGATCAGGTAAAAGTCGAAGCCGCAGAAGAGGCTTCGTCTGAACAGTCGCTACGGCGCAATCTCACAAACCGTCATATTCAACTTATTGCCATTGGCGGCGCTATCGGTACCGGCCTGTTTATGGGCTCCGGTAAAACTATTAGTCTTGCCGGACCGTCGATCATCTTTGTGTATATGATCATCGGTTTCATGCTGTTTTTCGTGATGCGGGCAATGGGAGAGTTGCTGCTCTCGAATCTGGAGTACAAATCATTTAGTGATTTTGCCTCCGACCTGCTTGGGCCATGGGCCGGGTATTTTACCGGTTGGACTTACTGGTTCTGCTGGGTTGTTACCGGGATGGCCGACGTTGTCGCCATTACGGCGTATGCGCAATTCTGGTTCCCTGAACTCTCAGACTGGGTCGCCTCGCTGGCGGTGATCGTGCTGCTGCTGAGCCTTAACCTCGCCACGGTAAAAATGTTCGGTGAGATGGAGTTCTGGTTTGCGATGATCAAAATCGTTGCCATTATCGGTCTGATTGTCGTCGGCCTGGTGATGGTGCTGACGCACTTCCAGTCGCCAACTGGCGTTCAGGCATCGTTCACGCATCTGTGGAATGACGGTGGCTGGTTCCCGAAAGGGCTGAGCGGCTTCTTTGCCGGCTTCCAGATTGCGGTGTTCGCGTTTGTGGGCATTGAGCTGGTGGGGACAACCGCTGCGGAAACCAAAGATCCGGAGAAATCTCTGCCGCGCGCCATTAACTCGATCCCGATCCGTATCATCATGTTCTACGTTTTCGCGCTGATTGTGATTATGTCCGTCACGCCGTGGAGCTCGGTAGTACCATCCAAGAGCCCATTCGTTGAACTGTTTGTCCTGGTCGGTCTGCCCGCGGCGGCGAGCCTGATCAACTTTGTGGTGCTAACTTCTGCGGCCTCTTCCGCAAACAGCGGCGTGTTCTCTACCAGCCGTATGCTGTTTGGTCTGGCGCAGGAAGGCGTGGCGCCTAAAGCGTTTGCCAAGCTGTCTAAACGCGCGGTTCCGGCGAAAGGTTTAACCTTCTCCTGTATCTGCCTGTTGGGCGGCGTGGTGATGCTGTATGTGAATCCGAGCGTGATTGGCGCGTTTACCATGATCACCACCGTGTCGGCGATTCTGTTCATGTTCGTATGGACCATCATTCTTTGCTCGTACCTGGTGTACCGCAAGCAGCGTCCGCACCTGCATGAAAAATCAATCTACAAGATGCCGCTCGGTAAGCTGATGTGCTGGGTGTGTATGGCGTTCTTTGTTTTCGTACTGGTACTGCTGACGCTGGAAGAGGATACCCGCCAGGCGCTGATCGTGACGCCGCTGTGGTTCATCGCGCTGGGTCTGGGCTGGTTGTTTATCGGTAAGAAACGTATGGCAGGCGTGCGTTAGGCGTAGCCATATCGGACATAAAAAAGGCCACATAAGCAGTGGCCGAATTCGGACTTCAGGAAGGCGCTCTCGGGCGCCTTTTTTTATTCACCTGCGAGGGCACGCGGGAACAACACATTATTTTCCAGACTGATGTGTTCCATCAGGTCGTCGATCATCTCGTTAATGCCGTTATACATGGCTTTCCAGGTGGTGCAGGCTTCTGGCGGCGGCGTCACATTATGGGTGATGTGTTTGATCACTTCGACCAGTTCACCGGCATCGTCATGCTCGCTTTCCATCACGCTGATTGGTCCCATCGCCTGGCTACCCATGCCCTGTTTAATCATCGGGAACAGGATCTGCTCTTCCTTCATCATGTGACTGGACAGCTCTTCATGCAGCATGCTCAGGTTCTTCGCCAGACCGCGCGGTACGTTCGGTTTGTCTGCGTGGACGCGTTCAACTTTCGTGGCCTGCAGGATCAGTTCCGGCAGCTGTTCGCGATGTCTGTCGTGATAACGCACGATGATATGGTCGATGATTTCAGCCAGCGCCACGGTACGCCAGTCTTTCTCCAACGGCTGTTCAGCCAGTTGCGCGAGCTGCGCCTCAATAACGTCTAAATCCAGCTCTTTACGCGCGGCAGCGCGTGCCAGCGTTTGCTTACCGCCGCAGCAGTAATCCATATCGTATTTACGAAACAGGGCCGAAGCGCGAGGAATAGAGAGCGCCAGTTCACCTAAAGGTTGATCGCGATAAGACATTGCCGTTACCTCATTCTCAATAATATAAGGTGTATTTTAAATGCAACTTATAAGGAAGGCTATAACCCTTTCGGGGTGGGGTGTTTTGTGATGAGCGTCACGAAAATTTCTTATTTCGTTAAGGTGCTGAATCTTATTGAAAAGGGGAGAAATGGCGAAAAAAGCTGCGCCAGAGAATTAAATAAGCGCACGCCGCTGCCGATAGTTAGACCTCAGACAATACCTGCATAATAAAAGGCAACAGATGTTCAAACGAATCAAAGTGATAACCTTACTTATCACCGTGTTACTCGCGCTGGGCGCGATGCAGCTCATCTCCGCAGGCGTCTTTATTGGCGCACTCAATAACGATAAACAGAACTTTAATGTCTCTCAGCTTTCCAGTCAGAATGTGGCTGAATTTACCGATGCGTGGATTAGCCTGAACCAGGCTCGCGTCACGCTCAACCGGGGGATGCTGCGTTTACAGGGAACGATGGCCAGCGAGATCAACGGTGGTCAGTTGAAAGAACTGGTGAACACGGCAAATCGTCTGCTGGCCGAGTCGAAAGAGCATTACGATAAATACTACGCCCTGCCAGAAACGCCGGGGCTGGATGAGCGTCTGGCCGATCGACTGGAAGAACAGTACGGCATCTATTCTGCGACGCTGGCTAAAATGAACGCGCTGCTGGCTGAAGGTAAGCTGGAAGAGATGTTCAAGCAGAATGCTGAGCAGAAGCAGACGGCCATGCAGGAAGTATATCGGGAATGGCGTGCCGCGCAAACGGCGCTGGCCACTGCCGGCGTGCAGGACAATGAGAGTGATTACCGCAAGATAATCTGGCTGTTGTCTGCCGTGATGTTGACTGTCGTCACTGTGATTGTCGCCAGTTGGCTGGCGATGCAGCGCGTGTTGCTCAAGCCGCTCCACGAGGTGATGGGACATATTCGCCACATCGCTGCGGGTGACCTGACGCATAGCATCAACGCCGATGGCAGCAATGAAATGGCGCTGCTGGCAAGTAATGTGCGTGACATGCAGCAGGCGCTGGCGAATACGGTCAGCGTGGTGCGTGACGGGGCTGACACTATCTACACCGGCGCGGGTGAAATTGCCGCAGGCAGTAACGATCTTTCTTCACGTACCGAGCAGCAGGCTGCCTCTCTGGAAGAGACCGCTGCCAGCATGGAACAACTCACCGCCACCGTGAAGCAGAACGCGGATAACGCGCGTCAGGCGACCAGTCTGGCAAAAAACGCCTCACAGACGGCGCTGAAAGGTGGAACCGTGGTTGATGGCGTAGTGCGTACGATGGACGAAATCGCCACCAGTTCCAGCAAAATCGCGCAAATTACCTCTGTTATCGACGGTATTGCCTTCCAGACCAATATTCTGGCGCTGAACGCGGCGGTAGAAGCGGCGCGTGCGGGCGAACAGGGCCGTGGTTTTGCCGTGGTCGCTGGCGAAGTTCGTACTCTGGCGCAGCGTAGCGCTCAGGCGGCAAAAGAGATTAAGGCGCTGATTGATGACTCGGGCAATCGGGTCAATGCCGGTACGGCGCTGGTGCATGAAGCAGGCGAAACGATGGCGGAGATTGTCAGCGCCGTCACCCGCGTGACCGACATTATGGGCGAAATTGCCTCGGCTTCTGATGAACAGAGCCGGGGTATCGATCAGGTAGGCCAGGCCGTTGCCGAGATGGATCGCGTGACGCAGCAAAATGCTTCGCTGGTGGAGGAGTCCGCTTCCGCTGCCGCCGCCCTTGAAGAGCAGGCAGCACGACTGAACCAGACCGTGGCGGTATTTAAAGTGTCGCGCCGGATGGCGGCGTAAACGCCTTATCCGGCCTACATGAGATCGTACAGTCCTTGTAGGCCTGATAAGCGCAGCGCCATCAGGCATCCCCTGAAACCGGCACTACCGCCGGTTTCTGCGGTTTTGACCGCACCGCAATTACCACGCCTATTACCAGCAGCGCAATACCGCTTAGCGTCAGCAGCGGCGGAAAAGCCTGGCGCAGCATAAAGGTATACAGCAGGCCAGCCAGCGTTTCGAAGACAATCAGCGGGCCGAGGATCACCGTCGGCAGCTTCTGGCTGGCGACGTTCCAGCACAGCGCGCCAACCCACGAACACAACACCGCAATGGCTATCATCAGGCCGATAAACACATCCGGACGCGGGCCGAAGGGCAGGGCGAAACCTGGCGTTTGCCCATGCAGCCACAGACATGCTGCAATGTACCCCAGCAGAGAAACGGGCAGCGTCACCAGCGCCTGAGCCGTCGCCCACATCATCGGATGCTTATCTGGATTCTCGCGCAGCCAGCGGGCATTACGCAGTGCATACCACGCCCAGCACACCACTGAGACAAGCGCCAGCACGATACCAGAGCCATAACGCCAGCCGCTGAAATCGGGTAATCCCTGGTTCAGCTCCGAGATATTCACGCACAGCAGGCCAATAGCAATTAATATCAGCGCAGGTGACAGACGCCACCAGGATAATTTACCGTCACGCTGGCTATAGAGCAGATTGGCGAAGACCGGGATCACCACCGGTAATGTACCAATAATCATCGTTGATACTGGCGCGCCGGTACGCTGGATGGCGCTGGCCAGGCAAACGTAATAAATCAGGTTACCCATCATCGTTAGCGCCAGCGCCGTTATCCAGTCTTTACCCGTCAGTTGGCGCAGACGCGCGCGTCCCAGCCAGGCGATCGGCACGGCGATCAGCCCCAGCGCCAGATAGCGTCCCATCGACTGTAATACTGCCGGGTATTCCGGCACGATCAGCGGCCCGACAAAAATTAATCCCCACATCAGCCCTGCCAGCAGGGCGTACAGCACGCCGCTAATCATTGTTAACATCCACATCATTAAACATTGCGTTGAGTGTAGGCAGGGAGAGTGCAGCCGTATTGTATGAGATTGCGCATTAGCGCGAATAAACCTGCTTCTGATAACGTACCGGCGTAATGCCGTAACGATGAGTAAATGCGCGGGTGAGATGCGACTGGTCGGTCAAACCGGTTGCGGCGGCGACCTCTGCGGCGGGCATTCCGTGAGTGAGAAAACCTTTGGCTCGCCACAGGCGAATGGCCATCAGCATTTGGTGCGGCGTAACGTGGAAATGAGATTTAAACTGGCGTTGAAAATGCCAGGGACTCAGTGAGGCAACCCGCGCCAGTTCGTCGAGCGTTATCGGGTGCATGTAATTATCATGCAGATACTCGCGTACCCGCTCAAAGCGATGCGCCCCCTCTGTAGATGTTGGCGCATGGCGGGCCAGCGGCTGGAACGTATCGATCAGATCGAGCAATAACCCTTTTTGCGCCAGCGCATCCTCCGTGTTCCACAGGCCGTGGATCAGCGAGCAGATCTGGCGCGAGCGCAGCGGATCGTGACGCGTTACGTCATGAAACCACCAGTGGCGGATCCCGGTGACCTCTTCCAGAAGATCGGGCTCAAGATAGATCATCCGATAGCGCCAGCCGTCGGCGGTTTCGGCTTCGCCGGTATGCAGCTCATCGGGATTCATGGTGACGACAGAATGGGCGGGCGCGACGTACTGCGTACCGCGATAGCGAAAACGTTCGGCTCCGGCTTCTATCGCGCCAATGCCAAACGCTTCATGGGTATGTGGTTCAAAGGCGTAACGTGAGATGTGCGCATGATACAGCTCAACGCCCGGCACCTGCGCCAGATGGCGAAAGCGGGCGCTGTCTTTCTCATCAATAAACTGCTCAGGTACACCTTGCACGTTTTCTCTCCCCACGCATCATCCTGTCATTATCAGAGAGGATGCGCGGGGATGCCACCACAATTAACTAATTTTTAACACTTATACGATGCCTTTGACGCTGTCAGCCAATGATGTGGTTGGGCGGCCAATCAGTTTGCTCAACGTATGGCTGTCATCGAACAGACCGCCTTTAGAGGCGCCAACGTCAGAATCAGCCAGCATCTCCGCCAGCCCGGCAGGCAGACCAAAGCCTTTCAGCGCTGCGGCAAAATCAGCTTCGCTCAGGTTCTGATACACCACTTTTTTACCGCTCTGCTTTGCCAGCTCGGCAGCCAACTGGCTCAGGGTCCAGCCTGCATCGCCCGCCAGTTCGTAGGTTTTACCGGCGTGCCCCTCTTCACTGATGACGCGCGCGGCGGCAGCGGCATAGTCGGCGCGGGTTGCCGAGGCGATTTTGCCTTCTCCCGCCGCCCCGATAAAGACGCCGTGTTCCAGTGCAGCTGGCGCGCTGGCGAGATAGTTTTCGGTGTACCAGCCGTTGCGCAGTAGCGCATAAGCGATACCGGATTCAGCCAGCATCTTCTCGGTGGCGATGTGTTCATCGGCCAGCCCCAGCGGGGAGGTGTCGGCGTGCAGCAGGCTGGTGTAGGCGATAAATTTCACGTGGGCAGCCTTTGCTGCATTAATCACGTTGCGATGCTGTGGGGCACGTTGTCCCACTTCGCTGGAGGAGATCAGCAGTATCTTGTCGATACCCTGTAAGGCAGTCGAAAACGCGGCTTCGTCGCTGTAATCCGCCTGGCGAACGGTAATGCCCTGCTGGCTAAGCGCCGTCGCTTTAGCGGGGTTACGCACGATAGCCACAATCTGGCTGGCAGGAACGGTTTTCAGTAGCGATTCAATAACGTGTTGGCCCAGTTGGCCGGTGGCGCCGGTAATTGCGATCATGGGGTAACTCCTTGGTATTGGTCTTGTGTTTAATCACGCTAACACTTAAACTTACTTTTAGTAAGTACGCACAAAAAGGTTAGTATGAAAATGACAGCGTCGACCCTCTCCCAGCAATTACGCGATGGCAATTTGTTTGCCGAGCAATGCCCTTCACGCGAGGTGTTAAAACACGTCACCAGCCGCTGGGGCGTGTTAATTCTGGTGGCGCTGCGCGACGGTACGCACCGCTTTAGCGATTTGCGCCGGAAGATGGGCGGCGTCAGCGAAAAGATGTTGGCGCAATCCCTGCAGGCACTGGAGCAGGACGGGTTTATCAATCGGGTGTCTTATCCGGTGGTGCCGCCGCACGTGGAATATAGCCTGACGCCGTTGGGTGAGCAGGTGAGCGATAAAGTCGCCGCGCTGGCGGACTGGATAGAACTGAATTTGCCGCAGGTTTTGGCGCAACGGGAAGAGCGGGTTGCGTGATAGGTTGGCAGTGTGTTTTGTAGGCCGGATAAGACGCTAGTGCGTCGCATCCGGCACGAGAGTTACTTACTCAAATCCAGCTGATAAATCGCAAAGCCGATATCATCGGTAGCGACTTTTTTCAGCGGATATTGCCCTTTCTCTTTGATAAACGCTGCGGCTTTCTCAGACGGTGACGTTTCAAAACGAATATCCAGTGGCGTATCACTGTGAATCGGCGCCAGACGCCAGTTGTTATCTGCCGCCGGATGAATTTCACCGGCACGCTTCGTCTCAGCACCAATCCATGCGGCCAGCACCGAGCGGTTTTCATCTGGTGACGCAAACGCGATGTGGTTGTCTCCGGTTCCGGCAAACTTACCGCCATAGGCGCGATAGTTGTTGGTCGCGACGAGGAAGGTGGCGTTAGGGTCGACAGGCTTACCGTTAAAGGTCAGATTCTTAATCCGCTCTGCTTTTGGGTTGATGGTCTGGCACTCGCCGTCGTAGCGGGCGGGCTGTGAAACATCAATCTGATAATTCACGCCGTCGATCACGTCAAAGTTATAAGTACGGAACCCATCCCAGTTGATCAGCGACTGCGGCTTGCTGCTGTGAATATCAATTTGATTAAACTGCCCGGCGGAACATTCCAGCCACTCTTTCACCTCTTTGCCGCTGGCTTTCACGACCACCAGGGTATTGGGATAGAGATACAAATCAGCGGCATTACGGAAGGTTAACTGGCCTTTTTCGACTTCGACAAAGCTGGCCGGATCGTTCTTGCGTCCACCGACCTTAAACGGCGCGGCCGCGGAAAGTACCGGCAATTTTGCCAGGTCCGGATCGCCCTGAATAAAATGTTCCACATAGGCTTTCTGGGCGTTATTCACCACCTGCACGGTCGGGTCATCCTGAACCAACGCCAGGTAGCTGTACATGTTGTCGGCGGATTTACCGATCGGTTTGCTGACGAATTCACGGGTGGCGTCGTGATCGGCTTTCAGGATCTCTACGATTTTTTTGTCTTCACCGGCCAGTGATTTTTTCGCCGCGGCGTCATAAATGGGGCGTGCCTCTGCTTTCGCCTGGCTGACCTGCCATTTACCGCTGTCGTTATTCAGTACCAAATCCACGACGCCCAGATGATCGCCCCACATGCCCGGCATCACCGCCGGTACGCCATTGAGCGTGCCTTTCGCGGTATCCGCGCCTTTAATATTGGCAAAATCTTTACCCGGGAAAACGGCGTGAGCATGACCAAACATAATGGCATCCACACCCGGTACTTCACTGAGATAATAAACGGAGTTTTCCGCCATCGTCTGATACGGGTCGGCAGAAAGGCCGGAGTGAGCAATCACCACCACGACATCAGCGCCTTTTTTCCGCATTTCCGGCACATACTTACGTGCGGTTTCGGTGATGTCATTTACCGTCACTTTGCCGCTAAGGTTAGCTTTATCCCAGGTCATGATTTGTGGTGGCACAAAGCCGATATAGCCAATCTTCAGCGTCTGCTTGTTACCTTGCTGGTCGACCACCTCAGTTTCTTTGATCAAATAAGGCGTAAATAGCGGCTTTTTGGTCTTAACATCGATGATATTGGCGTTAACGTAGGGGAACTTCGCTCCGGCCAGCGCGTTATGCAAATACGCCAGACCATAGTTGAATTCATGGTTGCCGAGGTTACCCACCGCGTAATCCAGCGTATTGAGCGCCTTATATACCGGGTGAGTTTCGCCCGCTTTCAGCCCTTTGGCCGCCATGTAATCCCCGAGCGGGCTGCCCTGAATCAGATCGCCGTTATCAACCAGCACGCTGTTTTTGACTTCACCACGCGCGGCGTTGATCAGACTTGCCGTGCGCACCAGGCCAAATTTTTCAGTCGGCGTGTCTTTGTAATAATCGAAATCCATCATATTGCTATGTAAATCAGTGGTTTCCATTATTCGCAGATCGACGGTCGCGGCATTCACGCTGGCTGCAATCAGCGTTGCCAGAAGCGTTGCACTAAACTTAATCATCAGGGGCATCCTTTTAAGATCTAAGCCACAAAAGAAAATGTATATAAATCTTCTTGCTTACAGAACTGTGAATCATGACATGAATATAGCGTTTAAAACCGCAGACGCTATCACAGTTGGCGGATCCCCTGACGATCGGGTATAAGTAAAACAACGAGTTAACACCACTGACAAACGAGGTGGAGAATGTTAGAACATGTATGCCAGCTTGCACGGAACGCGGGCGATGCCATTATGCAGGTCTACGATGGAATCAAACCGATGGAGATTACCAGCAAGCAGGATGATTCTCCGGTCACGGCGGCGGATATCGCTGCGCACACGGTGATCCTCGAAGGATTACAGGCGTTGACGCCGGATATTCCGGTTCTGTCTGAAGAAGCTCCTCCTGGCTGGGATGTTCGCCAGCACTGGCAGCGCTACTGGCTGGTGGACCCGCTGGACGGTACCAAAGAGTTTATTAAACGTAACGGTGAATTTACCGTCAATATTGCGCTGATTGAACAGGGAAAGCCGGTGCTTGGCGTGGTTTACGCGCCAGTAATGAAGGTCATGTACAGCGCGGCAGAAGGTAAAGCGTGGAAAGAAGAGTGCGGTGTGCGCAAACAGATCCTGGTACGTGACGCGCGTCCACCGCTGGTGGTAATTAGCCGCTCGCATGCCGACAATGAGTTAAAAGAGTATCTGCAACAACTGGGCGAACACCAGACCACGTCGATTGGCTCGTCGCTGAAATTCTGCCTGGTGGCGGAAGGGCACGCGCAGCTGTATCCGCGTTTTGGACCAACTAACGTCTGGGACACCGCCGCTGGCCACGCCGTTGCCGCCGCAGCCGGAGCGCACGTTCACGACTGGCAGGGGAAACCGCTGGACTACACCCCACGTGAATCGTTCCTCAACCCCGGCTTCCGGGTCTCTATTTACTGAGCAATTTATGCAGCAGGGCAATCACCTGCTGCACCTCTTCCTGCGTTAATGCACCATCTTTTGCCCACTGTACGCGTCCGTCCTTATCGAGTACCGCAATAGCGGAGCTTTCTTCATCCAGTTGCCAGGCTTTACGCGCAATGCCGTTGCTGTCGACAATAAATTGTGACCATGGATAGAGCTTCTTGTTGCTCTCCAGACTGCTGCGCACAAACATACCGGAGCCGGGAATGGCGTCATCCGTGTTGACGATAGTGGTGGTCTGGTATTTGTCGTGCGGCAGGTTCGCTGCTTTGATGGCTTCAATCAGGTTCGCGTTTTTCTCTTTAGCGGAGGTGCGCCCGGCGATGTGTTGCACAATCCGTACTTTGCCGGGCAGTTGCGCGCTATTCCAGCTTTTGTAGCTAAACTTATCGTTATCAAGAATCAGTTCGCCGCGATCGGCGATCCCCACCGGTGGTACGCGCTGGTTAGTCTCAAACTTATGGGCGGAGGCAATCATCGGCAGCAGCAGGCACGACAGCGCCAGCAGTTTTCGTAAGGTCATAGGTTTTCCTTCTTTCTTTATTTTGCAGGTGATCCGACCACTTGGGTCTGGAATTTAATCATATGTGCGATTGATGCTTTTTCCCGCAAGCGCGATGCCAGTTTGCGGACGGGCGCACAAATCCTGCGAAAATTGAAGGCTTATACTGAAGACAGCGAAGCGTTGAAAAGATAATTCTGAATAATTGTAACTTGAAGGTAAATAAACTTATACACGCTGGAAACATCAACGAGATAGTCTATAGTCATAGGGCATTAAAATTTGCGCCTGAGGATTGTCGGACCGATTGTGGTACCGCAAAGGCGTAATGCTCAGCAGGAGACAACAATGAAAATTTTCCAACGATACAACCCGCTGCAGGTGGCGAAGTACGTGAAGATCCTGTTTCGTGGACGGTTATATATCAAGGACGTAGGCGCTTTTGAATTTGATAAGGGTAAGATTCTTATCCCAAAAGTGAAGGACAAGCTGCATTTTTCGGTGATGTCCGAAGTTAACCGTCAGGTCTTGCGTCTGCAAACTGAGATGGCTTGATCAAAGTGCTATGCGGTAGTTAAAAAAACGGCTCCAGGACTGGAGCCGTTGATGTTTCTGCAAGGCGCTATGACGCCTTCGCCTCTTCCTTCGCATCCGGCAGTTTTGGGACCAGAACGGTAGGTTTACTGTCCAGACGCGTCACCAGCAGCTGATCGATCTTGTAATTATCGATATCCACCACTTCAAATTTGTAGCCTGAATATTTCACCGAGTCGGTGCGTTTCGGGATTTTACGCAACATGAACATCATAAAGCCGCCGATGGTCTCATAGTTGCCGGACTGCGGGAATTCGTCGATATCCAGGACGCGCATGACGTCATCAATCGGCGTACCGCCGTCAACTAACCATGAGTTTTCATCACGCGCCACGATCTGCTCTTCCAGGCCCTGACCGACTAAATCGCCCATCAGCGTCGTCATCACATCGTTGAGCGTGATAATCCCCACCACCAATGCATACTCGTTCATGATGACGGCAAAATCTTCGCCTGCGGTTTTGAAGCTTTCCAGCGCTTCAGAGAGCGTCAGCGTATCCGGGACGATCAGCGTATTGCGGATCTGCACGCCGCTGTTCAGTGCCATGCTCTGGTTGGCCAGCACGCGGTTGAGGAGATCCTTTGAATCGACATAGCCAATGATGTGGTCGATATCTTCGTTACACACCAGGAATTTGGAGTGCGGGTGTTCCGCCACTTTGTTCTTCAGGCTCTGCTCGTCTTCGTGAAGATCGAACCAGATAATGTTCTCGCGCGAGGTCATTGAAGACGGTACGGTACGGGATTCCAGTTCGAACACATTTTCAATCAGCTCATGTTCCTGCTTGCGCAGAACACCCGCCAGCGCACCGGCTTCGACCACGGCGTAAATGTCGTCTGACGTGATGTCATCTTTACGCACCATCGGGATTTTAAACAGGCGGAAAATGTTATTTGCCAGACCGTTAAAGAACCACACCAGCGGGCGGAAGACCAGCAGACAGAAGCGCATCGGGTTGATGATACGCAAAGCCACAGCTTCTGGCGCAATCATACCGATGCGTTTCGGGGTTAAATCCGCGAACAGGATGAACAGGCCAGTAACCAGTGAGAAGGACAGAATAAAACTTAACTGTTCGGACAGCTCTGGAGCGAAGTACTTTGAGAACAGACTGTAAAACGCCGGGGAAAAGGCCGCATCACCAACGATACCGCCGAGAATGGCGACCGCGTTAAGGCCAATCTGCACCACGGTAAAAAACATGCCGGGGTTTTCCTGCATCTTCAAAACACGCTGTGCGTTTACATTGCCTTCATCGGCAAGCAGTTTAAGTTTGATTTTGCGTGATGCGGCAAGCGAGATCTCGGATATCGAGAAAAACGCACTCACGGCGATCAGGCAGAGAATGACTAAAATACTGTTTAACATATCTTATCCGACCGTTCGGGTCAGATCCTCGGAAGGGAGAAGTTGATAAATCCGTGTGAAATACACATTGAAAACCGGCTCGTGGAAGTGAGCCGGTAAATTCAGAAGCTAGTATAGCGTAAGGTACTGTAACGTCGCCAGAGGGGGAAATTTATCCTTGTGGTGGCAAACACACGCCAATCCCGCCAATTCCACAATATCCGTAAGGGTTTTTGTGCAGATATTGTTGGTGATCGTCTTCGGCATAATAGAACGGGGTTGCCGTACTGATTTCCGTTGTAATGGTCCGCTCGTCGCCAGCGGCGGTCATCGCCGCCTGAAAACGCTCAAGGCTGGCCTGTGCTGCGGCGGTTTGCTCTGGCGTTAAGGGATAAATAGCGGAACGATACTGCGTACCCTGGTCGTTCCCCTGGCGCATACCTTGCGCCGGGTCGTGATTTTCCCAGAACACCTGCAGCAGTTGCTCGTAGCTGATAACATGCGGGTCATAGACGACGCGTACCGCCTCGGCATGCCCGGTATCGCCAGAGCAAACTTCCCGATAGGTCGGGTTAGGGGTATAGCCGCCGGTGTATCCGGCTGCGGTGCTGTACACGCCGGGTAATGACCAGAATAAACGCTCCACGCCCCAGAAACATCCCATGGCGAAAAGGGCGATTTCCATACCGTCGGGCACGTTGGTCATCGAATGTTGGTTAACCGCATGCAGCGTTGCCACTGGCATCGGGGTGTTGCGTCCAGGTAGCGCATCTGCTTGAGTAACGAGATGCTTTCTATCAAATAAACTCATGGCCGTTCTCCCGAAATCAGTCATTTGGGTTAAGGTTGTAACGAGACGCGTCTTTGCCCACAATAAACGGCATGAATACGTCTAGAGTTAAACATAAGAAATATTTGGGTTGCCGTCTGTTTTTCAACTCTTATTGTTGATTTTTTGTTAAGCCGAGGAACGGCATAGTATTTTTTTCCAGGGGTGGGAAAAAAGGATATTCAGGAGAAAATGTGCCACATATCCGTCAGTTATGTTGGGTGGGATTACTGTGCTTAAGTGGCTCCGCCGCCGCCGCGAATGTTCGCTTACAGGTCGAAGGATTATCAGGACCGCTGGAGAAAAACGTCCGTGCGCAGCTGTCCACGATTCAAAGTGATGAAGTCACGCCAGACCGACGCTTTCGTGCGCGCGTTGATGATGCCATCCGCGAAGGGCTAAAAGCGCTGGGCTACTTTGAGCCGACCATCGATTTTGAGCTGCGCCCGCCACCGGCGAAAGGACGCCAGGTGCTGATTGCCAAAGTAACCCCCGGCGAGCCGGTGCTGATTGGCGGCACCGAAGTGATTCTGCGCGGTGGCGCGCGTACGGATAAAGATTACCTGGATCTGCTGAAAACGCGCCCGGCAATCGGCACCGTGTTGAATCAGGGAGACTATGACAACTTCAAAAAATCCCTCACCAGCGTGGCGCTGCGCAAAGGTTATTTCGACAGTGAATTTAATAAAAGCCAGCTTGGAATAGCGCTTGAGCGCCGTCAGGCGTTCTGGGATATCGATTACAACAGCGGCGAACGCTATCGCTTTGGGCATGTCACCTTTGAAGGCTCGCAAATTCGTGATGAGTACCTGCAAAACCTGGTGCCATTTAAAGAAGGTGAAGAGTACGAGTCGAAAGATCTGGGGGAACTGAACCGTCGTCTGTCGGCGACCGGATGGTTTAATTCTGTGGTTGTCGCGCCGGAATTTGATAAAGCCCGCAAAACCAAAGTGCTGCCGCTAAAAGGCGTGGTCTCGCCGCGTACCGAAAACACCATCGAAACCGGGGTTGGTTATTCCACTGACGTCGGGCCACGGGTGAAGACCTCGTGGAAAAAGCCGTGGATGAACTCCTATGGCCACAGCCTGACCACCAGCGCCAGCATCTCTGCGCCAGAGCAGGTCCTTGATTTTAGTTATAAAATGCCGCTGTTAAAGAACCCGCTGGAGCAGTATTACCTGGTGCAGGGCGGCTTTAAGCGTACCGATTTAAACGACACCGAGCAGGACTCCACGACGCTTGCGGTTTCCCGCTACTGGGATCTCTCCAGTGGCTGGCAGCGCGCGATTAACCTGCGCTGGAGCCTCGACCACTTTACGCAGGGTAACGTCACCAATACCACTATGCTGCTCTATCCGGGCGTGATGATTAGCCGGACACGTTCGCGCGGCGGTCTGATGCCCGTCTGGGGCGATTCACAGCGTTATTCCATTGATTACTCCAATACGGCCTGGGGCTCAGACGTTGATTTCTCCGTCTTCCAGGCGCAAAACGTCTGGATCCGCACGCTGTACGACAAGCATCGCTTTGTGATGCGCGGTAACCTCGGCTGGATTGAAACCGGGGACTTCGACAAAGTGCCACCGGATCTGCGTTTCTTCGCCGGGGGCGATCGCAGTATTCGCGGCTATAAATACAAATCTATTTCGCCTGAAGGCAGCGACGGTAAGCTGAAAGGGGCCTCGAAGCTGGCAACTGGCTCGCTGGAATATCAGTACAACGTGACCGGGAAATGGTGGGGTGCGATGTTTGTCGATAGCGGCGAAGCGGTCAGCGATATCCGCAAAAGCGATTTCAAAACCGGCGCCGGGGTCGGCGTACGCTGGCAATCGCCGGTCGGTCCCATCAAGCTCGACTTTGCCGTTCCTGTCGGCGACAAAGATGAACATGGTTTACAGTTTTACATCGGTCTGGGGCCTGAATTATGAGTTTATGGAAGAAGATAAGCCTCGGCGTGCTGATTTTTATCCTGCTGTTGTTAGGAACGGTGGCGTTTCTTGTCGGCACCACCTCGGGCCTGCACCTGATCTTCAAAGCAGCTAATCGCTGGGTTCCGGGGCTGGAAATTGGTCAGGTCACCGGCGGCTGGCGGGATTTATCGCTCAAAAATATTCGTTATGACCAGCCTGGCGTGGCGGTGAATGCCGGCGAAGTGCATCTGGCCGTCGGGCTGGAGTGTCTTTGGGATAGCAGCCTGTGCGTCAACGATCTGTCGCTGAAAAATATCAACGTGGCGATCGACAGCAAAAAGATGCCGCCTTCAGTACCGGTTGAGGAAGAGGATAGCGGCCCGCTTAACCTTTCCACACCTTATCCGATTACGCTTTCACGCGTGGCGCTCAACAACATCAATATCAAAATCGATGACACCACGGTTTCAGTGCTCGATTTTACCTCCGGCCTGAACTGGCAGGAAAAAACGCTGACCCTGAAGCCAACGTCATTACAGGGCCTGCTGATTGCCCTGCCTAAAGTGGCGGAAGTGGCGCAGGAAGAGGTCGTTGAACCGAAGATTCAAAACCCGCAGCCGGATGAAAAACCGCTCGGCGAAACGCTAAAAGATCTGTTCTCAAAGCCGGTGCTACCGGAAATGACCGATGTCCATCTGCCGCTCAACCTCAATATTGAAGAGTTTCGCGGCGAGCAACTGCGCGTGACCGGGGATACGGATTTAACGGTGCATAACATGCTGCTCAAAGTGAGCAGTATTGACGGCAACATGAAGCTCGACGCGCTGGATATCGACTCTAATCAGGGCACGGTAAACGCCAGCGGTACGGCGCAGCTCACCAACACATGGCCGGTAGATATTACCCTCAACAGCACGCTGAACGTCGATCCATTAAAAGGCGAAAAGGTGAAGCTGAAGGTCGGCGGCGCGCTGCGTGACCAGCTGGAAGTCGGCGTCAATCTGTCTGGCCCGGTTGATATGGACCTGCGTGCGCAGACGCGTCTGGCAGAAGCCGGATTACCGCTCAATCTGGAAGTGGTGAGTAAGCAGGTTTACTGGCCGTTTACCGGCGACAAGCAATTCCAGGCCGATGACATCAAGCTCAAGCTGACCGGCAAAATGACCGACTATACGTTGTCGATGCGTACCGCGGTGAAAGGGCAGGATATTCCTCCGGCTACCATTACGCTGGACGCCAAAGGCAACGAACAGCAGATTAATCTCGACAAACTGAGCATTGCGGCGCTGGAAGGGAAAACCGAACTGAAAGCGCTGGTGGACTGGCAGCAGGCGATCAGCTGGCGCGGGGAGTTAACGCTGGATGGTATCAACACCGCGAAAACAATCCCGGACTGGCCGTCAAAGCTGAATGGTCTGGTGAAAACGCGCGGCAGTCTGTACGGCGGAAGCTGGCAGATGGAGATTCCTGAGCTGAAGCTGACCGGTAACGTGAAGCAGAACAAGGTTAATGTAAACGGCTCGCTGAAGGGGAACAGCTACCTGCAGTGGACGATCCCGGGCCTGCATCTGGAACTGGGGCGCAACAGTGCGGACGTGAAAGGGGAACTGGGGGTTAAGGACCTCAATCTCGACGCGACGATTGATGCCCCGAGCCTGGATAACGCGCTGCCGGGATTAGGCGGCACGGCGAAAGGGCTGGTAAAAGTTCGCGGTACGGTAGAAGCGCCACAGCTGTTGGCGGACATCACCGCCCGCGGCCTGCGTTGGCAGGAGCTTTCCGTTGCTCAGGTTCGCGTCGAAGGCGACGTGAAATCGGCGGAGCAAATCGCCGGTAATCTCAACGTTCGCGTAGAACGGATTGTACAACCTGACGTGAATATCGGCCTGGTGACGCTCGATGCCAAAGGCAGTGAGAAGCAGCATGAGCTACAGCTGCGCATTCAGGGCGAGCCGGTCTCAGGGCAGCTCTCCCTGGCAGGCAGCTTTGATCGCAAAGAGCAGCGCTGGAAAGGGGAATTAAGCAATACCCGTTTCCAGACGCCGGTTGGTCCGTGGGCGCTCAATCGTGCGATCGCGTTGGATTATCGCAATCAGGAACAAAAAATCAGCATTGGACCGCATTGCTGGAACAACCCGAATGCGGAGCTGTGCGTACCACAAACCATTGATGCTGGTGCAGAAGGACGCGCGGTGGTGAATCTCAACCGTTTCGACCTGGCGATGCTGAAACCGTTTATGCCGGATACGACTCAGGCCAGCGGGGTGTTCACCGGCAAAGCCGATGTCAGTTGGGACACGACCAAAGAGGGGCTGCCGCAGGGGCAGGTCACGCTTTCCGGGCGTAACGTGAAGGTCACGCAAAGCGTGAACGATGCGCCGCTGCCTGTGGCATTTGAAACGTTGAATCTGACCGCCGACCTGCACGACAACCGTGCCGAGCTGGGCTGGCTGATTCGCCTGACTAATAACGGGCAGTTTGACGGAAAGGTGCAGGTGACGGATCCACAAGGGCGCCGTAACCTGGGCGGCAACGTCAATATCCGCAACTTCAATCTGGCGATGGTGAACCCTATCTTCTCACGTGGTGAAAAGGCCGCGGGGACGATCAACGCCAACCTGCGTCTGGGCGGCGATGTGCAAAGCCCGCAACTGCTTGGACAACTGCAACTGAGCGGATTGGATATCGACGGTAACTTTATGCCGTTTGACATGCAGCCAAGCCAGTTAGCCGTTAACTTCACCGGAACACGCTCAACGTTGGCGGGTGTGGTGCGTACGCAGCAGGGGGAAATCAACCTGAGTGGCGACGCAGACTGGAGTCAGATCGACAACTGGCGGGCGCGCGTTGCGGCGAAAGGCAGCCGGGTGCGGATCACCGTGCCGCCGATGGTGCGTCTGGATGTCTCGCCGGATGTGGAATTTGAAGCGACACCGAGCCTGTTTACCCTGAACGGCAATGTCGATGTGCCGTGGGCGCGTATCGTGGTCCACGATCTGCCGGAAAGCGCGGTAGGGGTGTCCAGCGATATGGTGATGCTTAATAACGATCTGCAGCCCGAGAAACCACAGACCGCCGGGATCCCGATCAACAGCAACCTGAATATCCACGTCGGTAATAACGTGCGTCTTGATGCCTTTGGTCTGAAAGCGCGTCTGACGGGCGATCTGAAGGTGGTGCAGGATAAACAGGGGCTGGGGCTTAACGGGCAGATTAATATCCCGAGCGGTCGCTTCCATGCCTATGGTCAGGATCTGATTGTGCGTAAGGGTGAGCTGTTATTCTCCGGTCCGCCGGATCAGCCGTTGCTCAATATTGAAGCGATTCGTAACCCGGATGCTACAGAAGATGACGTGATCGCCGGCGTTCGCGTCACGGGCACGGCTGATGAACCGAAAGCGGAGATCTTCTCCGACCCGGCGATGTCGCAGCAAATGGCGCTGTCCTACCTGCTTCGTGGGCAAGGACTGGATAGTGAACAGAGCGACAGCGCGGCGATGACTTCAATGCTTATTGGCCTGGGGGTTGCACAAAGTGGTCAGGTTGTGGGTAAAATCGGGGAGACATTTGGCGTAAGCAATCTGGCACTGGACACGCAAGGGGTGGGTGACTCATCTCAGGTCGTTGTCAGCGGATACGTACTGCCAGGTCTGCAGGTGAAATATGGTGTGGGTATATTTGACTCCTTAGCGACACTCACGCTACGTTATCGTCTGATGCCTAAGCTATATCTGGAAGCAGTGTCTGGCGTAGATCAGGCACTTGATTTGCTCTATCAGTTCGAGTTTTAGCAATGCGAATATTTGTCTACGGCAGTTTACGAACCAAACAAGGCAACAGCCACTGGATGACCAATGCCCTGTTGCTGGGAAATTTCAGTATCGACAACTACCAGTTGTACAGCCTGGGCCACTATCCAGGCGCCGTTCCGGGAAATGGAACAGTACACGGGGAAGTTTATCGTATTGATAACGCCACGCTGGCAGAGCTTGACGCTCTGCGTACCCGTGGTGGTGAATACGCACGCCAGCTAATTCAAACGCCGTACGGAAGTGCATGGATGTACGTGTACCAACGTCCGGTTGATGGCTTAACGCTGATTGAAAGCGGTAACTGGTTAGACAGAGACCAGTACTGATGTGAACACGCCACCCTCGGGTGGCGTTGTTTTATGTGCCCGTTGCACTCGCATTTGGGCACAAAAAAGCCCCGGCATGCGGGGCTTAGCATCAAAAGTAAGAATTACTTCTTCGCGCGCTCGAAGGAAGCAACGATTTCAGCTTTAGCAGCTTCTGCGTTGTCCCAACCGTCAACTTTCACCCATTTGCCAGCTTCGAGGTCTTTATAATGCTCGAAGAAGTGGGTGATCTGCGCTTTCAGCAGTTCCGGCAGGTCGGACACATCTTTGATGTGATCGTATTCTTTGCTCAGCTTGGTGTGCGGTACCGCAACCAGTTTCGCATCTTCACCGGATTCGTCGGTCATTTTCAGAACGCCAACCGGACGGCAGCGGATCACTGAACCAGGCTCCAGCGGGTACGGAGTCGGGACCAGAACGTCAACCGGATCGCCATCCAGAGACAGAGTGTGATTGATGTAACCGTAGTTGCACGGATAGAACATCGCGGTGGACATGAAGCGGTCAACGAACAGGGCGCCGCTCTCTTTGTCAACTTCGTATTTGATCGGATCTGCGTTGGCAGGGATCTCGATAACAACGTAGATATCTTCCGGCAGGTCTTTACCGGCAGGGACGTTGAGTAAGCTCATGTCTGTTTCCTTTAAATAAGCTATGGCAAACAAGTGGCGGGTATTATAGCCAACTCGCGCGGAATGTCTCCGCTTGTTTTCGCTTTCTCTACTCCCATTGTCTTCTTTTTGCTCCTCTCTGGTGACAGAAAAATCCATATCTTCAGCCGCATTTTTCATAGTGATATGAAAGCGATTACAAACTTGTGATTAACGTTTTATTTACTTTTTTGAAGTGTGATGTAACGCAATCCGTTACATGCTCAATTGTCTATAGTTTTTTCGCGACGGTTTATTAACCAACAATAATCACCCTACGAGGACGCACTTATGTGGAAGCGCTTACTTTTAGTCACAGCAGTTTCGGCAGCCATGTCGTCTATGGCAATGGCAGCCCCATTAACCGTAGGATTTTCGCAGGTTGGCTCTGAATCCGGCTGGCGCGCCGCAGAAACCAACGTGGCGAAAAGCGAGGCCGAAAAGCGCGGAATTACGCTGAAAATCGCTGACGGCCAGCAAAAGCAGGAAAACCAGATTAAAGCAGTCCGCTCATTTGTTGCCCAGGGCGTCGATGCCATCTTTATTGCGCCGGTCGTGGCAACAGGTTGGGAGCCGGTGTTAAAAGAGGCCAAAGATGCCGACATTCCGGTCTTTTTGCTCGATCGTTCCATCGATGTAAAAGACAAATCTCTCTATATGACTACCGTCACCGCCGATAACGTGCTGGAAGGCAAATTAATCGGCGACTGGCTGATTAAAGAAGTGAACGGCAAGCCGTGTAACGTCGTTGAGCTACAAGGAACCGTTGGCGCCAGCGTGGCGATCGATCGTAAGAAAGGGTTCGCTGAAGCCATCGCTAACGCGCCAAACATCAAAATTATCCGCTCTCAGTCCGGCGACTTCACCCGCAGTAAAGGGAAAGAAGTGATGGAGAGCTTTATTAAAGCGGAAAACAACGGCAAGAACATCTGCATGGTTTACGCCCACAACGATGACATGGCGATCGGCGCTATTCAGGCGATCAAAGAGGCGGGCCTGAAACCAGGCAAAGATATTCTGACGGGGTCAATCGACGGCGTACCGGATATCTACAAAGCGATGATTGATGGTGAAGCCAACGCCAGCGTCGAGCTGACGCCGAATATGGCTGGCCCGGCATTTGACGCGCTGGAGAAATTCAAAAAAGACGGCACGATGCCTGAGAAGCTGACCATTACCAAATCGATCCTCTATCTGCCGGATACCGCGAAAGAAGAGCTAGAGAAGAAGAAAAACATGGGCTACTGAGCCTTCATGAAACTGCCGGGGGCGCTGCGTTTGCCCGGCCTACATTAAGCTCTTTGTAGGCCGGATAAGGCGTTACGCCGCCATCCGGCATTTGTTGCCTGATGGCGCTGCGCTTATCAGGCCTACGAAACGCCGTGACCTCGTACCGGAGGAATGCCATGACCACCGACCAACACCAGGAAATCCTCCGTACAGAGGGCTTAAGTAAATTCTTTCCCGGCGTCAAAGCGCTGGATAACGTGGATTTCAGCCTGCGACGCGGCGAGATCATGGCATTGCTCGGCGAAAACGGGGCGGGGAAATCGACGCTGATCAAAGCGTTGACCGGTGTATATCATGCCGATCGCGGCACGATCTGGCTCGAAGGCCAGCCTGTCTCCCCCAAAAATACCGCCCATGCCCAGCAACTGGGGATTGGTACCGTGTACCAGGAAGTGAACCTGCTGCCCAATATGTCGGTAGCGGATAACTTGTTTATTGGCCGCGAACCGCGGCGCTTTGGCCTGTTGCAGCGCAAACAGATGGAAAAGCGCGCGACGGAACTGATGGCGTCGTACGGTTTTTCCCTTGATGTGCGCGAGCCGCTGAACCGCTTTTCCGTGGCAATGCAGCAGATCGTTGCCATTTGTCGGGCGATCGATCTCTCCGCGAAGGTACTGATCCTCGATGAACCTACCGCCAGCCTCGATACCCAGGAAGTTGAAATGCTGTTCGGCCTGATGCGGCATCTGCGCGATCGCGGCGTCAGTCTGATCTTCGTCACCCACTTCCTCGATCAGGTTTATCAGGTCAGCGATCGCATCACCGTCCTGCGTAACGGCGGCTTTGTGGGCTGCCGTGAAACCCATGCGCTGCCGCAGATCGAACTGGTCAAAATGATGCTGGGCCGCGAACTGGATACCCACGCGTTACAGCGTGCGGGCCGCACGTTGCTGAGCGATAAACCGGTGGCGGCGTTTAGTGATTTTGGTAAGAAAGGCACTATCGCCCCGTTCGATCTGCAAGTGCGTCCCGGTGAGATCGTCGGTCTCGCCGGACTGCTGGGATCCGGGCGAACGGAAACGGCGGAGGTGATCTTCGGCATCAAACCCGCCGACAGCGGCAGCGCACTGATCAAAGGTAAACCGCAGACCTTGCGATCGCCGCATCAGGCTTCGTGCCTGGGGATCGGTTTTTGCCCGGAGGATCGCAAAACGGATGGCATTATTGCCGCCGCCTCGGTGCGGGAAAATATCATTCTGGCGTTGCAGGCGCAGCGCGGTTGGTTGCGCCCCATTCCCCGCAAAGAACAAAACGAGATTGCCGAGCGCTTTATTCGCCAGCTTGGTATTCGCACCCCTAACGCCGAACAGCCGATCGAATTTCTCTCCGGCGGCAATCAGCAAAAAGTCTTGCTGTCGCGCTGGTTACTGACCAAACCGCAGTTTCTGATCCTCGATGAACCCACGCGCGGGATCGACGTCGGCGCGCATGCCGAGATCATCCGCCTGATCGAAACGCTGTGTGCCGATGGTTTGGCCCTGCTGGTTATCTCATCGGAACTGGAAGAACTGGTGGGTTATGCCGATCGGGTCATTATTATGCGCGATCGCAAACAGGTGGCCGAGATCCCACTGGCTGAATTGTCCGTCCCGGCGATCATGAACGCCATTGCGGCCTAAGGAGACTATGGTGATGCCTCAATCTCTCCCTCAATCCAATCCGCCTGAACGACGGTTTCATTGGCCCAAGGGAATGCCACAGCTGGTGGCGCTACTGCTGGTGCTGCTGGTGGACAGTCTGGTCGCGCCGCACTTCTATCAGGTGATTTTGCAGGATGGTCGGCTGTTCGGTAGCCCGATTGATATTCTCAACCGCGCCGCACCCGTGGCGCTGTTGGCGATTGGTATGACGCTGGTGATTGCCACTGGCGGCATTGATCTTTCCGTTGGCGCTGTGATGGCCATTGCCGGGGCGACGACCGCGGCGATGACGGTGGCCGGGCACAGCCTGCCGGTAGTGCTGCTTGCCGCTTTAGGCTCCGGCATTCTGGCGGGATTGTGGAACGGAGTTCTGGTGGCCATCCTCAAGATCCAACCGTTCGTCGCCACGCTGATCCTGATGGTTGCCGGGCGCGGCGTCGCGCAGTTGATCACCTCCGGGCAGATCGTCACCTTCAACTCGCCTGAGCTTTCCTGGCTTGGCAGCGGCTCACTGTTACTGTTCCCCACGCCGGTGATTATTGCGCTACTGACGCTGGTGGTGTTCTGGCTGCTGACGCGGAAAACGGCGCTGGGCATGTTTATTGAAGCGGTGGGTATCAACATTCGCGCGGCGAAAAACGCCGGGGTCAACACCCGCATTATTGTGATGCTTACCTATGTCTTGAGCGGCCTGTGTGCCGCTATTGCCGGGATCATTGTTACCGCGGATATTCGCGGCGCGGATGCGAATAACGCCGGATTATGGCTGGAGCTGGACGCTATTCTGGCGGTGGTCATTGGCGGCGGTTCGCTGATGGGCGGGCGCTTTAACCTGCTGCTGTCGGTGATAGGCGCGTTAATTATTCAGGGGATGAACACCGGGATTTTACTGTCGGGCTTCCAGCCGGAACTGAATCAGGTGGTCAAAGCCGTCGTGGTGTTGTGTGTGCTGGTTGTGCAGTCACAACGCTTTATCAGCCTGATAAAAGGAGTGCGTGGTCATGATAAAACGTAATTTACCGCTGATGATCACCCTCGGCGTGTTTGTGCTGGGCTACCTCTACTGCTTGACGCAATTTCCGGCTTTTGCTTCCACCCGGGTGATTTGCAATATCCTGACCGATAACGCTTTTTTAGGGATTATCGCCGTCGGCATGACCTTCGTGATTCTCTCTGGCGGGATCGACCTTTCCGTTGGCTCGGTGATTGCCTTTACCGGCGTATTTCTGGCAAAGGCGATTGGCTACTGGGGGATTTCTCCGTTACTGGCCTTCCCCCTGATTCTGCTGATGGGCTGCGCGTTTGGCGCGTTTATGGGATTACTGATTGATGCGCTGAAGATCCCGGCGTTTATCATTACCCTGGCGGGAATGTTCTTTTTGCGCGGCGTTAGCTATCTGGTTTCTGAAGAGTCGATCCCGATTAACCATCCGGTTTATGACACGCTCTCCAGTCTGGCATGGAAAATTCCCGGCGGCGGTCGTCTGAGTGCGATGGGTTTGCTGATGCTGGCGGTGGTGGTCATCGGCATCTTCCTCGCGCACCGTACACGGTTTGGCAATCAGGTATATGCGATTGGCGGCAACGCCACCTCTGCTAACCTGATGGGGATCTCCACCCGCAGCACCACCATCCGTATTTATATGTTGTCTACCGGCCTGGCCACGCTTGCCGGCATTGTTTTTTCAATTTACACCCAGGCCGGTTATGCGCTGGCGGGCGTCGGTGTCGAGCTGGATGCGATTGCCTCAGTCGTGATTGGCGGTACGCTGTTGAGCGGCGGAGTGGGTACGGTTTTAGGCACCTTGTTTGGCGTGGCTATTCAGGGCCTGATCCAGACCTACATTAATTTTGACGGCACATTAAGTTCCTGGTGGACCAAGATCGCGATTGGTATTTTATTGTTTATTTTTATTGCCTTACAACGCGGTCTCACGGTGCTTTGGGAAAATCGTCAAAGCTCGCCGGTCAGCCGCGTAAGCACGGCAGCGACACCAAAGTAACGTCCTGATTTTTCAAGAGACATTTAAATACCTAAACTTTTTCCGGTTGTAGTCGATAGGTTCTGTACAGGTCTGTTTTAACCCTACAACCGGAAATATAACAATGCCAAAATCCCTTTCAATTCGATCAAGTTTGTTGGTGTTATTGTCTCTGCTGGCGTTTCTGCTGTTGCTGACCGGCGGGATGGGGCTATATGCCTCTACCCGCATTATTACTTCATTGATTTATCACGGTATTATGAGTGCAGCAATGCTGGCGGCCATCGCCTTGCTGGCGGTTATTTGGTTTATGCTGCGAAATAAGTTTCTCAAACCGCTGGATAACATTGTTGAACAGCTGGAACGTCTGGCGACAGGCGATTTGTCGCCAGTTAGCGCGCCGTCGGCCAGCGCCGAATTCAACCGTCTCAACGCGGCAATGGATGAAATGCGCCATGCGCTGGGCGACTCGGTGCAACGCGTGCGTGACGCCAGCTCGCAAATTGATATCGGTAGCCGTGAACTGACGGCCGGAAACCAGCATCTGGCGCAGCGTACTGAATCGACAGCCACGTCGCTGGAACAGACCGCTGCCAGCATGGAAGAGTTAACGGCGACCGTGAAACAGAATGCGGACAACGCCGAACAGGCGCACCAGTTGGCAAAATCGGTATCGGATACCGCCGATCGCGGCAGCGAGATGGTGTGCTATGTGATCGAGAAAATGCGCGATATTGCCGGCAGTTCCAGTCGTATTGCCGACATCCTTAGCGTGATAGACGGCATCGCATTCCAGACCAATATTCTGGCGCTCAATGCCTCCGTTGAAGCGGCGCGGGCCGGTGAGCAAGGACGGGGTTTTGCGGTTGTCGCAGGTGAAGTACGTAATCTGGCCAGCCGCAGCGCCGAAGCGGCAAAAGAGATCCGCGCGTTAATCAGCGATTCGCACACTCACGTCGGTGAAGGTAGCGAGCTGGCGCAACAGGCGGGCGAAACCATGGATGAGATTGCCACTGAGGTGATGCGCATGACTAAGCTGATGCGTGAAATCGCCAGCGCGTCCCAGGAGCAGAGTCGCGGCATAGAGCAGGTGAATATCGCGGTGATTCAGATGGATGAAACGGCGCAGCAAAATGCGGCACTGGTACAGCAGTCTTCAGCGGCTACCCGCTCGTTGGAAGAGCAGTCACATGCGCTGCTGGAGGCGATGGCGGCGTTTAAGCTACAGACAACGTAACCGAACGTAGGCCTGATAATGCGAAGTCGGTCACTGAATCATGCCGATTGCGACTTCGCTTATCCGGCCTACAACGTACAGTAGGCCGGGATAGGGCGTTTACGCGTCCGGGAACTCGCGGATAAAGCGTTCTACATCTTCAACCATATGGTCATTGCCCACGAAGAAGGAACGGCGCTGGTGCAGGCTTTCCGGAATGATATCCAGAATACGTTCTTTACCATCGCTGGCTTTGCCGCCCGCCTGCTCGGCCAGGAAGGCCATCGGGTTGCATTCGTACAGCAGACGCAGTTTCCCTTGCGGGTGGCTGGCGGTGCTTGGGTACAGGTAGATCCCGCCCTTCAGCAGATTGCGATGGAAATCCGCAACCAAAGAGCCAATGTAGCGCGAGGTGTACGGGCGCTGGGTTGACTTATCTTCTTCCTGACAGAATTTAATGTACTTCTTCACGCCATTCGGGAATTTGATGTAGTTGCCTTCGTTAATGGAGTACGTGCTGCCTTTTACCGGGAAGCGCATACGTTCCTGGCTGAGGCAGAATACGCCCAGAGAAGGATCGTAGGTAAAGGCGTGTACGCCACAGCCGGTGGTATATACCAGCATGGTGGAAGAACCATAAACCACGTAGCCCGCAGCAACCTGCTTGTTGCCCGGCTGCAGGAAATCCTCTTCCGTAACCGGTGTGCCGACTGGGGTTACGCGGCGGTAAATAGAGAAAATCGTACCGACAGAGACGTTAACATCGATGTTGGATGAGCCATCCAGCGGATCCATTAGCACAACATATTTTGCGTGTTCGCAGCCTTCGAAGACGACGATTTCATCTTCTTCTTCCGAGGCAATGCCCGCCACAATGTCGCGCGCCTTCAGTGCAGCTTTCAGTTTTTCGTTCGCGAACAGATCGAGTTTCTGCTGAACCTCTCCCTGCACGTTCTCAGCACCGCTGGCACCCAGGATATCGACCAGACCGGCCTTGTTGATATCGCGGTGGATGATCTTGGCGCCCAGCTTTATTGCCGACAACAAAGCAGTGAGTTCACCGGTAGCATGAGAAAACTCGTGCTGCTTTTCGACAATAAATTCACCTAACGTTTTCATAACACTTTCCCTGCAATTTATGTGGAGTAAAGCGACCGCAACAATATTAACAAATATTTCCATTGTTGCGCTTAGGTGAATCGCGCCAGCAAACTACGGAATATCCTGAAATGCGTTTCTCACTTGCCGGACATGTGCGTAAAATGGCCCCCAGATTAAAAAAGGATAGTGACGTATGCGCATTCATATTTTGGGAATTTGTGGCACTTTCATGGGCGGTCTGGCGATGCTGGCGCGCTCGCTTGGTCATGAAGTAACCGGTTCGGACGCCAATGTGTATCCGCCGATGAGTACCTTACTTGAGAAGCAAGGCATTGATTTAATTCAGGGTTACGATGCCAGCCAGCTCGACCCGCAGCCGGACCTGGTGATCATCGGCAACGCCATGACCCGTGGTAATCCCTGCGTGGAAGCGGTGCTTGAGAAAAACATTCCATACATGTCCGGCCCGCAATGGCTGCATGACTTTGTGCTGCGCGATCGCTGGGTGCTGGCGGTTGCGGGGACGCACGGTAAAACCACCACTGCCGGAATGGCGACCTGGATCCTTGAAGCCTGCGGCTATAAGCCTGGCTTTGTGATCGGCGGCGTACCGGGCAACTTTGAGGTTTCTGCGCGTCTGGGCGAAAGCGACTTCTTCGTGATTGAGGCGGATGAGTACGACTGCGCCTTCTTCGATAAGCGTTCTAAATTTGTGCATTACTGCCCGCGTACGCTGATCCTCAATAACCTTGAGTTCGATCACGCGGACATCTTTGACGATCTGAAAGCTATTCAGAAACAGTTCCATCACCTGGTACGTATCGTGCCGGGCCAGGGACGCATCATCTACCCGGAAAACGACATCAATCTGAAACAGACGATGGCGATGGGCTGCTGGAGCGAACAAGAGCTGGTGGGTGAACAGGGTCACTGGCAGGCGAAAAAGCTGACCACCGATGCATCCGTTTGGGAAGTGTGGCTGGACGGTGAAAAAGTGGGCGAGGTGAAGTGGGGCCTGGTCGGCGAACATAACATGCACAACGGTCTGATGGCGATTGCGGCTGCCCGTCATGTTGGCGTAGCGCCTGCCGACGCGGCGAATGCGCTGGGCTCGTTCATCAACGCCCGTCGTCGTCTTGAACTGCGCGGCGAAGCAAACGGCGTGACGGTGTATGACGATTTTGCTCACCACCCGACGGCGATTCTGGCAACGCTTGCCGCACTGCGCGGTAAAGTGGGCGGCACCGCGCGCATTATCGCGGTACTGGAACCTCGGTCGAACACCATGAAAATGGGCCTGAGCAAAGACGATCTGGCGCCGTCGTTAGGACGCGCGGATGAAGTGTTCCTGCTGCAACCGCCGCATATTCCGTGGCAAGTGGCGGAAGTCGCTGAGGCCTGCGTACAGCCTGCGCACTGGAGCGGCGATGTCGATGCGCTGGCAGATATGGTGGTGAAAACCGCACAGCCTGGCGATCATATCCTGGTGATGAGCAACGGCGGGTTTGGCGGCATCCATCAAAAACTGCTGGATGGCCTGGCGAAGAAAGCTCAGGCAGAAGAAGAGTAAAAAATGCCCGGTGGCGCTACGCTTACCGGGCCTACGATGCGTTGTAGGCCGGATAAGGTATTTGCACCGCCATCCGGCACTTTCGGCAGACGAAGAGGTTACGCCTCGTTTTCTGCCAGTTCACGCAGGTACTGGAAAATCTGACGCGCTGATTTCGGCGGCTTGTTGCCCGCTTTTTCTTTCCTGGCGTTACGCACCAGAGAACGCAGTTGCTGACGGTCGGCGTCAGGCCACAGGTTCATCACTTCTTCGATGGCTTCATCGCTGCCGTCAACCATACGGTCACGTAGTTGCTCCAGCTTATGGAAGACAACAACCTGCTGGTTGTGACGGTTTTTCAGCTTGTCCAGCGCCTGACGGATAGGATCAACATCGCGCTGGCGCAACATTTTGCCAATCAGCTGCAGCTGGCGGCGGCGACCTTCCATCTTAATGCGCTGGGCCAGCTCAATGGCGGCACGTAAATCCGCGTCGAGCGGGATTTTATCCAGCGCGTTTTTCCCCAGTTCTACCAGTTCCACACCCAGGCGTTTTAACTCCTCGGCGTCACGTTTTATTTCACTTTTACTGACCCAGATAATTTCATCGTCTTCGTCTTCGATGTCATCACCGGGAACGTCGTCGAGCCAGTCTTCGGGCTGCTTAGTCATGTCAGGCTCCTTAAAAAAAGAGGCTAATGTTACCAGTTAAGATGCGCACTGAAAAACGGTTCTCTGTTAGACTTCAGAGAAACTCTCTCTACATTATGGCATTTGCGATGAAAGTAATCTCACAAGTTGAAGCGCAGCGTAAGATTCTGGAAGAAGCGGTCTCGACGGCTCTGGAATTAGCGTCAGGTAAGTCGGATGGCGCGGAAGTCGCTGTTAGCAAGACCACGGGTATTAGCGTCAGCACCCGTTATGGTGAAGTGGAGAACGTAGAATTCAATAGCGATGGTGCGCTGGGGATTACGGTTTATCACCAGAACCGTAAGGGCAGCGCATCCTCCACCGATTTAAGCCCGCAGGCGATTGCCCGTACCGTGCAGGCCGCGCTGGACATCGCTCGTTACACCTCGCCGGATCCGTGCGCGGGCGTGGCAGATAAAGAACTGCTGGCCTTTGATGCGCCCGATTTGAACCTGTTCCACCCCGCGGACGTTTCCCCTGACGAAGCCATCGAACTGGCTGCTCGTGCTGAACAGGCGGCGCTGCAGGCTGATAAGCGTATCACCAATACCGAAGGCGGCAGCTTTAACAGCCACTATGGCATCAAAGTGTTTGGCAACAGCCACGGCATGCTGCAGGGCTACTGCTCCACGCGTCATTCCCTTTCCAGCTGCGTGATCGCGGAAGAAAATGGCGATATGGAGCGTGATTACGCTTACACCATTGGCCGGGCGATGGGCGATCTGCAAACGCCGGAATGGGTAGGGGCAGACTGTGCGCGCCGTACCTTATCGCGCCTGTCTCCGCGTAAGCTTTCCACCATGAAAGCGCCGGTTATTTTCGCCAATGAAGTGGCGACCGGACTGTTCGGACACCTGGTCGGCGCGATTGCTGGTGGCTCTGTATATCGCAAATCCACTTTCCTGCTGGACTCGCTGGGCAAACAAATTCTGCCGGAATGGTTGACCATTGAAGAGCATCCCCATCTGCTGAAAGGGCTGGCCTCCTCGCCATTTGACAGCGAAGGCGTACGCACAGAGCGTCGTGACATTATTAAAGAGGGCATTTTGACCCAGTGGCTGCTGACCAACTACTCTGCCCGTAAGCTGGGGCTGAAGAGCACCGGTCATGCGGGCGGGATTCACAACTGGCGTATTCCCGGACAAGGTCTAAGCTTCGAGCAGATGCTCAAAGAGATGGGCACGGGCCTGGTGGTGACCGAGCTGATGGGGCAGGGCGTAAGCGGCATTACCGGCGATTACTCGCGCGGTGCGGCGGGCTTCTGGGTCGAAAACGGCGAAATTCAGTATCCGGTGAGTGAAATTACCATCGCCGGTAACTTAAAAGAGATGTGGCGTAATATCGTCACCGTTGGCAACGATATTGAAACGCGCAGTAATATTCAGTGTGGTTCAGTCCTGTTGCCGGAGATGAAGATCGCCGGGCAATAATACCCGTCATACTTCAAGCTGTGGCGTGAATTATTGAGGGCATCTGGCGTTTGTTTATTTTTGAATAATAAAAAAGGAAGTGAGCAATGCGTAAACACCTGTTAGCGATCGTCGCAGCTTCAACGCTGATTCTTGGTTCTTCTGCGTTTGCAGCCGATCTTGAAGACGATATGGGGATCCTCAACGACAACCTGAAAATCGTCGAAAAAACGGATAATGCGACTGAATTGAAAGACGCGTTAACCAAAATGCGAGCAGCCGCGCTGGACGCGCAAAAGGGAACGCCGCCGAAGCTGGAAAACAAATCCCCGGACAGTCCGGAGATGAAGGATTTCCGCCACGGCTTTGACACGCTGATCGGTCAGATCGACGGCGCGTTGAAGCTGGCGAACGAAGGTAAAGTCAAAGAGGCGAAAGCCGTTGCGGAAGACCTGAAAAAAACACGCAACGAAAACCACAAGAAGTTCCGTTAATTTGCTCTATCCGGCCTGCAAATCGTAGGCCGGATAAGACGCCAAAGGCTATCCCCGTCACATTTTTTCAACTTTAGAGTTAGAGAAGTCATTCGCCGAACTGGCTGTTTTCTGCTCATCTCTTGCGATGCCCGTCACAGTTTCCCGCCACTAAAGCGCAAATATCGCCTTTTCTGCGGCATAGATCACTATCGCTGCGCCTCTTTCCACTTCGAAGTGGAAAACAACTCGCTACAAACTTTTAACCCCCGCCGCTAATTTACCCTCAGAGCCATTAGTGGGGTAAGACGAGTGAATAACGGAGCTGTAATGAATGACATGGGGGAATCGGTTGAACTGGCCGACCGCATGCTGGCGCAAGTGTATGCCTTGCTGCGTGAACGCCACATTATTCCCAACGCCGTACAGGAACAGATGCTGACATCGCATGTTCGCGCCATGGCGCACCGCTCGGTAACGGGTGAACCCTTACCAGAAGTCGATGCCAGTTTGTTTGATGAAATATCTGCCGAATCAATGGCGCTTGCCCGCGACGTGGTCGCTGAGTTTGGCAATCTTCCTGAGGAAGAGGCCTGGCTGCTGTCGGTGCACTTCGAAGTCGCGAAAGACAACCTTTAAGGAGCAAAAGATGGATCAAATTACCGTAGTGATTGGCGATCGCCTGGGTAAAGGCCAGAAAGTGGCGGCAGGCGTTGAGAAAGCGGGTGGCCGCGCGGTCGTGGTGCCGGGTGTCGCGGCAGATATGAAGCTGGGCGATGTGATGAAAGCGGAAAACGCCACCTTTGGGATCTCGTTTTGCGGTAGCGGCGGGGCGGGCGCGATTACCGCGCAAACCAAATATGGCTACAAGGCGAAATATGGCATGCGCTCGGTCGATGAAGGGGTAACCGCCATCAACGAAGGCTGCAACGTGTTGGGGTTCGGTTTTATGGACAAAGAAGAACTCGGCGAGCGCCTGGTACAGGCGTGGCAAAAGAAATACGGCGCTTAAGCATGAAAGAGCAATTCACCACCACGGTGAGAGTCACGGGTAAGGGGGAGGCTAAAGCGCGCGCCTTTGCCGACGCCCTGAACCACGTTCAGGCTGCGGTGATGAAAGCGTCCCCGCATATCTTACTGCGTATTGAGCCACAGGATGTGCAGGTTGTTCAAGCGCGTGAAACGGTGCGCAAAGAGGCGTTTTTGTTCCTCTTCCTGCGCCGGGAAAGACGCACCTTCAGCGTGGAGCTGGACGTGACCGTCAACGTGACTGCCATCAATCTCGACAAAGTGGATTTCGTTACGCAACGCTGATCTTTTATTAAAAGGCATAATTATGTTCCTGATAATATTAATAAAATCGCTCATCATCGGCGGCCTGGTTGGCGTCGGTGTCGGCGCTGGGGCTGCACGCATGTTTCATGCGCCGACCACTCAAGGGATGGGCGCGTTTCGTACTCTGGGAGAACTGAATTCCTGTGAAGGGGATCCGGCTTCTCACTTCTCATTCGGTCTGGGCTTTTTCTTTAACGCCTGGGCTTCTTCCGTTGCCGCAGGGGCGTTCACGCAGGACGTCGACCATCGCATCATCCCCAACTGGGGGGCCGCCGCGCTGATGATCAAAAATCGCAACGTTGGTGAAACGCTGCACGATCCTAAGCGCATGGCGATCGCCTGCGGTGTTATCGGCATGATTGTCGTGACCTTCCTGAACCTCACCGCGTCATCCGTACCGGAAGCGCTACAGGTTACTGCCGTTAAGGTGCTGGTGCCCGCGGCAAACCTGCTGGTCAACACCGTGATGCCAGTGATCTTCTGGCTGGCGGCGATTGATGCCGGCAAGAAATCCGGCTTCTGGGCTACCGTTTTTGGCGGCGCGGCGCAGTTAATTATGGGTAACGCCGTCCCGGGTCTGGTTCTGGGCATTTTGATCGGCAAAGGTGTTGAAGAGAGCGGCTGGAACCACGTGACGAAAGTGATGATGGTGGCTATCGTCGCGCTGTTCGTCCTGAGCGGCTTCTTCCGCGGCTTCGACATGAAGATGATCGAATCCTTCCATCTGACCGTGCCTGACTGGTTGGAACTTATCCATAACTCGCTCAGCGGTAAATAACGGAGGCCATCATGGAACAGAATAAAGGTTTTTGGTTCGCCGACTGGTCGTTCCCGATCTTCGTTGGCCTGCTCTCATCCGGCGTATTTGCCGGAACGCACATGTACTACCTGTACGGTATCGGCGCATTCAACGAAGTGGCGTTCGTGGCGATGTTGAAAGCGGGAATGGACACTGGCTCCTACGGGGCGGTAGCGGCATTTGGCGCCAGCTTCCTGTTTGCCCGCATCATTGAAGGTTCGCTGGTGGGGATTCTGGATATCGGCGGGGCGATCCAGACCGGGGTCGGGTTAGGCGTTCCGGCGCTGCTGCTGGGCGCGGGCATTATCTTCCCGGTCGCCAACTTCGCTGCCTCGCTGGTCACCGGCCTGGTGATTGGTCTGGCGATTGGCTACATCATCATTCTGGCGCGTAAGTTCACCATCAATCAGAGCGACTCAACCTACGGAGCGGACGTGATGATGGGGGCCGGTAACGCTTCTGGCCGCTTCCTCGGTCCCTTGATTATCCTCAGCGCGATGACGGCCTCTATTCCGATTGGCGTGGGTTCGCTGCTGGGTGCGCTGCTGTTTTATATCTGGCAAAAACCGATCACCGGCGGGGCGATTCTCGGCGCGATGATCCTCGGTTCCATCTTCCCGATTGCGATTAGCTAACTGTTGATTTGTAGGCCGGATAAGGCGGTTACGCCGCCATCCGGCAAAGGAGAGAACGATGTTTGATTTACTCCTGCGCCATGCGCGTCTGGTCGATGACACGCTGACTAATATTGCCCTTCAGGATGGCAAAATCGCGGCGTTGGGTGACGTTGATGGTCCGGCGCTGAAAACCATTGACCTGCGCGGCGAATGTTACGTTAGCGCGGGTTGGATTGATTCTCACGTTCACTGCTACCCGAAATCGCCGATTTACCACGACGAACCGGACAGCGTGGGTATTGCCACTGGCGTAACCACCGTGGTGGATGCCGGGAGTACTGGCGCTGATGATATTGACGATTTTTACACGCTGACCCGTGGCGCGGCCACCGAGGTTTATGCGCTGCTGAATGTTTCACGCGTTGGGCTTATTGCCCAAAACGAGCTGGCTGACATGGCCAATATTGACGCCGATGCGGTGCGGCAGGCGGTGAAACGTTACCCGGACTTTATCGTCGGCCTGAAGGCGCGCATGAGCAGCAGCGTGGTAGGGGTTAACGGCATCACGTCGCTGGATCGCGCCAAAGCGATGCAGGCGCAGAACGGTGGCCTGCCGCTGATGGTGCACATCGGCAACAACCCGCCGGATCTGGATGAGATCGCCGAACGCCTCACCGCGGGCGACATTATTACCCACTGCTACAACGGTAAGCCGAACCGCATTCTGACGCCGCAAGGTGAGTTGCGGGCGTCAGTGACGCGGGCGATTTCACGCGGCGTGCGTCTGGATGTTGGGCATGGCACCGCCAGCCTGAGCTTTGCGGTGGCAAAACGCGCTATCGGCCTGGGTATTTTGCCGCACACCATCAGCTCCGATATTTACTGTCGCAACCGTATCAGCGGCCCGGTGCATTCCCTGGCGAATGTAATGTCGAAATTCCTCGCCATTGGCATGTCGCTTCCGCAGGTCATTGAATGCGTTACCGCCCATGCTGCCGATGGTCTGCGCCTGAAACAGAAGGGGCGACTGCAGGTCGGTCTGGATGCCGATTTAACCCTCTTTACGCTTAAGCGCCAGCCAACCGTGCTGGTAGATGCAGAAAACGACAGCCTGCAGGCTGAACAACTGCTGGTGCCGCTTGCCGCAATACGTGCGGGTAAGGGCTATATGACCGAACAAGGGAGCGCGGAACATGCCTTCGATTTTTGAGAAATACAAATTAAAACAGGTGATTAACACATCAGGCCGCATGACGGCGCTCGGTGTCTCTACGCCGCGACCCGAAGTGGTTGAGGCCGCGATGGCGGGGATGAACCAATACTTTGAGATGAAAGACCTGGTGAATAAAACCGGTGACTACATCGCGAAATTGCTGGAAGTGGAAGGGGCAACCGTTGTCTCCTGCGCTTCGGCCGGGATCGCCCAGTCGGTCGCGGCTGTGCTGGTTAAAGACAGCGACTGGTTGCTGGAGAACCTGCACGTCACGCCCATCGACAACAACGAAATCGTGTTGCCCAGAGGCCACAACGTCAACTTTGGCGCGCCGGTGGGCACCATGGTAGCGCTTGGCGGCGGCAAGGTCGTAGAAGCCGGTTATGCCAATGAATGTTCCGCGGCGCAACTGGCAGCGGCCATCACACCGCGCACCGCGGCCATTCTGTATATCAAATCTCACCACTGCGTACAGAAAAGTATGCTCAGCGTGGAGCAGGCTGCGGTGGTGGCGCGCACGCATAATCTACCGCTGATTGTGGACGCGGCGGCGGAAGAAGATTTGCAGTGCTACTACCGCGTGGGCGCAGATCTCGTTATCTACAGCGGCGCGAAGGCGATTGAGGGGCCAACCAGCGGTCTGGTGATCGGTAAAACTCAATACGTTGAGTGGGTAAAACGTCAAACGGCGGGTATTGGCCGGGCAATGAAGGTGGGTAAAGAGGGAATACTTGGCCTGACCTGCGCTATTGAACTGTACCTCAACGCGCAGAAAGAGAGCGGTGCGGAAATGGTCGAGAAAATGACGCCGTTTATTAATAACTTGAATCAGCTTCACGGCGTAAGCGCCCGCGTGGTGTGGGACAGCGCAGGGCGCGATATCGCACGCACGGAAATTAAATTTGACGAAGCGGTAACCGGGATCGCCACGGGCGAGCTGGTCGACGCGCTGAAGCAAGGGGAGTACGCGATTTACTTCCGCGGTTACAAAGCCAACGAAGGCATTATCGAAGCCGATGTACGCAGCGTTGATCGCGCGCAACTGGAGATTGTGGCCCGTCGAATTGGTGAAGTGATTTCGCAGGAGAAAAAAGCATGAAACTGATCCCTAATTTTTATCGCGACCGCGTCTGCCTGAACGTACTGGCAGGCTCCAAAGAAAACGCCCGGGAGATTTACGCGGCGGCGGAAGGGCATGTGCTGGTTGGCGTACTGTCAAAAAATTACCCGGATGTCGCAAGCGCGGTAACGGATATGCGTGAATACGCGGCGCTGATCGACAATGCGCTCTCCGTGGGGCTGGGGGCGGGCGATCCTAACCAGTCGGCGATGGTCAGTGAAATTTCCCGTCAGGTGCAGCCACAGCATGTTAATCAGGTCTTTACCGGCGTAGCGACCAGTCGTGCGCTGCTGGGCCAGCAGGACACGGTGGTCAACGGTCTGGTTTCACCAACCGGTACGCCGGGACTGGTAAAGATATCCACCGGTCCGCTAAGCAGCAAAGCGCCGGACGGCATTGTGCCGGTAGAAACCGCCATTGCGCTGCTCAAAGATATGGGCGGTAGCTCAATTAAATACTTTCCAATGGGTGGCCTGCAATGCCGTGACGAGTACATCGCGGTCGCCCAGGCCTGCGCGCGTCATGACTTCTGGCTGGAGCCAACGGGCGGGATCGATCTGGATAATTTCAGTGAAATCCTGCAGATCGCCCTCGATGCCGGCGTGAGCAAAATCATTCCTCACATCTATAGTTCGATTATTGATAAGGTGAGTGGTAACACCCGTCCGGACGACGTACGCCAACTGATGGCGATGACCCGGGCCTGCGTAGGCTAATTGACAGATGAGGAAACTGACGTGCGATTCCCCAACCAACGTTTAGCGCAGCTATTTGGCATGTTGCAAAACGAAGCGCTTCCACAGGACGAGCTGGCGCAGCGGTTGTCGGTTTCCACACGCACCGTACGGGCGGACATCACCGCGCTAAACGCGCTGCTCTCCCAGTATGGCGCGCAGTTTGTCCTCAGCCGGGGTAACGGTTATCAGCTCAAAATTGACGATCCGGCAAGTTTTCATACCCTGCAGACGCAGCAGCCCGACTCGTTGCTGCGTATCCCACGCACCAGCCTGGAACGGGTTCACTGGCTGGTGGTTCGCTTTCTGACTTCGGCCTTTTCGCTGAAGCTGGAAGATTTGGCTGATGAATGGTTTATCAGTCGCGCGACGCTGCAAAACGATATGGCAGAGGTGCGCGAACATCTGCAACGTTATCATCTGACGCTGGAAACGCGCCCGCGACACGGCATGAAGCTGTTCGGCAGCGAGATGGCGATCCGCGCCTGTTTGACCGATCTGCTGTGGATGCTGGCACAGCAGGATCCGCAGCACCCATTGGTGACGGAAGAAGCATTGAATGCCAGGCTTCCTGAGCGGCTGCAACCCGTTTTGCAGGACATTTTCGCCCGTTTTCATATCCGCCTGACCGATGAGGGCGAGCTGTTTTTGCGCTTGTACTGCGCGGTGGCGGTACGGCGGATTAGCGAAGGGTATCCGCTACCGGAATTTGCCGCAGAAGAAGCCGAGCAATCTGTATGCCTGGCCACACGGGAAATCGCGGCGGTATTGCATCGGTTGGCGGATAAACCGCTCTCCATTTCTGAAGAGAACTGGCTGCAGGTGCATATTGCTGCTCGCCAGGTTCAGGAGATCGCTCCCAGTGCCATCAATGCGGATGATGATGAAGCGCTGGTCAATTACATCCTGCGGTTTATCAACAGCCAGTACAACTACAACCTGTTGAATGACAAGCAGTTACATGCCGACCTGCTGACGCATATTAAAACGATGATCACCCGGGTGCGTTACCAGATAATGATCCCCAATCCGCTACTGGAAAATATTAAACAACACTATCCGATGGCATGGGATATGACGCTGGCCGCCGTCTCGGGATGGGGCAAATATACGCCGTACACCATCAGTGAAAATGAGATTGGTTTCCTTGTCCTGCATATCGGCGTTGGGCTGGAACGTAGTTACAACATTGGTTATCAAAGGCAACCGAAAGTTCTGCTGGTATGCGATGCCGGAAATGCGATGGCACGGATGATTGAAGCGGTGTTGGCGCGTAAGTATCCGCAGATAGAAATCGTCGATACCGTGACGCTGCGCGACTACGAACAGCGGGAAAGCATCAGCGAAGACTTCGTGATTTCGACCGCGCGGCTCGGAGAAAAAGATAAGCCTGTGGTGATGATTGCGCCGTTCCCTACCGATTATCAACTGGAGCAGATTGGCAAACTGGTGCTGGTCGACAGAACCCGTCCGTGGATGCTGAACAAATTTTTCGATGCCGCCCATTTCCGCGTTATCGATGGCCCAATGGATCAACAAACGTTGTTCAATACACTATGCCGTCAGCTGCAGGATGAAGGCTTTGTCGATGCGGAGTTTCTTGATTCGGTTGTCGAGCGTGAGGCCATCGTCAGCACTATGCTGGGTGACGGCATCGCCCTGCCGCACTCCCTCGGTCTGTTGGCAAAGAAAACGGTGGTCTACACCATTCTCGCCCCGCAGGGTATTGCCTGGGGCGATGAAACGGCGCACGTGATCTTCCTGCTCGCTATCAGTAAAAGCGAGTATGAAGAAGCAATGGCGATTTATGATATTTTCGTCACTTTCCTGCGCGAGCGGGCCATGACGCGACTCTGCGCGTGCCGGAATTTCACCGAGTTCAAAACGGTCGCCATGGAGTGCGTGAGTCGCTTTTAAAGACGCTGCGATTATCCTGCAGCGTCGTCTCCTGCAATCGTTCCCCCCTTAATTTCAAGGGCATCACATCACGGCACAACGGTCATTACCTGGCCGGGGAAGCTAATCTGGATCACGCCGCCCCACATGCAGATCAGCTTTGACTGGGCGGTGAGTGCGGGCATATTTCCCACTAATACCGTGGGTGAGCCCGGCGCCCAGGGGGCCGGTGTGGCGGGGATACACGGCATTGGCGTTAGCACGCCGAGCGCCGCCGCGGTTGCGGCTGCAACGGTCGGGTTAGCGATGCTGTTGCACATCCCGAATGGCAGAATGTTTACAAACGGTTTGTTATCCATAATATTCGCCATCGGCATGTTGTTGACGATGGTTCGGCTGGTGGGCAACACGTTCAGTGTAGCTGGCGCAATGCCAAACGAGCATTGCAGCATCGCGCCAGTACATACGGCAGGACAACTCATGGCAGTACCCCCAATTGTTTCCACAGTCGGCGAGCGGACTCATCGCTGCTAATCAGTTCATTGAGCAATTCAGGTAGCGGCGTATTCCCCCAGGCAAAGGCGCGATAGAGCAGATAAGGCACCGGGCTGTGTGGTTCAGTACGCGCCAGGTAATCCGCGACCTCTTTAATCATCCGATACGCTTCCCCGCGGTGGGCAAATGCGGCGGGATTACCAGGCGCTGGTGCCGCTTCTTGTACGACAGGCTGTGAGGGGGCTGGCACGTTAGCCCCCAATGCTTGCAGGCAGGTTTTAATTTTTTGTTCCAGCGGATTGAAAGACGGTGCGGATGCTGCGGGCCAGCCCTGACATACGGTATTAAGCCGCGTAAGCCATTCAAGACTTGCTGTTAGCGCCGTAACGATCGACTCTTCCGCCCCGGGTAGGGGAACGTCTGATAATTTTCCCTGCTGCCACTGTGATAAGGAGATATGCTCTCCATTCGCTATAAATAGCGGAGCTTCGGCGACCAGAACGGCGTAATGCTGCGCCATCCAGCAAAGTGGGGCGGCGCGATAATCATAGTCGCCCTCTTTGATTTTTGGGTGCAATTCCTCTGGATAACGCTCCAGCGCCAGCGTGGCCAATGCCAGCGCATCGGGCAAAGACGTTAAGCCTTGTGACCGAATCCATGCCTCACCCAGCCAGCTCATAATCACCAGATCCTTGCTGAGCGTTTTTGTCAGCGACGTGGCGATCTGTGCGACGGCGTCCCAGTCAGCGCGTCGCGGCGTGCTTTGCCAGACGCCCGTGGGCAGCGTTTCGTCATCCTGCTGGCGAGCGGCGACCAGTCGGTCGAACTCTGGTGAATAGCGGATCGCGTCTCCGCACGGTTTATCCGCCTGAATAGGCGTCAGTAATGCCTGAATATGTTCCATCATTTTCCTTGTGATAATCCCTGTTCGGTAAGCGGTACCCACGGTAGCGGCGCTTTGCCCTGTGCATCCAACAGCGCGATCTGCCAAAAGATGGTGGTTTGTGACTGTTGCTGACCATCTCCCACAGGAAGCGAAAAGCGTAATGGCAGCGGTTGCGCCAGCGCGCCGCCGACGCGCTGTTGTTTGATCATCCTCAGCAGTGACCATGCCCCCTGCCAGCGCCAGCGACCAGTATCACCGCTTACCGTTACACCTGTCTGTGACAGACCTGGCATTGGTCGCCAGGCGGAGTTTGTTGCCCAGCGTAGACTAAAGTTCAGGCTGTCTCCGATACGCCAGTGCAGATCCGTCGTGCCGCCGGGGTAGCTTATTGCCTGTTGATTGCCGGTAAGCCGCCAGTCGGCAATTTGGTCAGCGCCGACCTCGCGGTGACGAGAGGTGCGCCAGATAACGCGTAACGTAACCCCTTCCGGACTGACCAGCGAGGAAAGTAATGGCTGCGCCGCCGCCAGTTGTTGAATCAATGGCGGCTGCGCAGAGAGCGTTTCTGGAGGGAGCTGCGCGAGTAAAGTCGTGAGTTCGCGAACCCGATCGACATCGGCATCCGGTGCCTGTGGCGCGGCGGTAAAGGGGAAATGCCCCGCCAGCCAGACGTTGTACAGTGTGAAGATTTGCCCCACCGCGCCTATGCTCGCCTGCTGGCGTAGCTGCTGGCATGTTTGCTGCGATGCGTTTACCAGCGCGTTCAGCGATTGGCTGTAAAAATCGTTACCGCCGGAAGTGGTGAACTGCGCCAGCTCGCTCTGACAATTCTGAGCGGAAAGCGTGGGCAGCGCGGCGGCAAGCGTGGTCATTTGCATCGGCGGGCTGCCAGGATCCTGTTGTTGCAGCCGTTGCATTGTGGCCAGTGAACTGCTCCAGCGGACGATAAGCTGGTTTTCCGTCGTGGTAAGCCATGGACGCTGTTTGTCGAGCCAGTCGATATCCTGCTGATAGCGGGTCAATGCGCCGGAGATTTGCGCGGCTTGCGCGTTGGCCCAACCGGCAATCTTCTGCCCGCTGACCTGCGCCTGCTCTGCCGTGGCGTAATTCACGGCGGGAGGGGCGATCGCCGGCAGTAACGCGCCGCCGTCCTGGCGCACGCGGGCAATCACCTGGGCTGCGGCCTGCTGACGTAATGCGATGGCAAACTGAGGACGATTAAGCTGGTTGAATGCGTCAATGAGTTGATCCGTGCTAGCCGTACTGAGATTGCTATGGTCAGGTGACTCGGCAGCCCCCGTGTACAGTGCCTGAAGCATGGCGTTTTCAACTGCTTGCCGGGCCAGCATAGTGAGTTTGGGACGCCAGATACTGTCCGGAAGTTGTTGTATAAAACGCTCATATCCGCCAAACAGCGCCAGTGCCTGCTGGAGTTGTAGATTCCCGGGATAACCTGCTGTTCTGTCGGTTGGTAGGCTCGCCCCACGCTGCCAAAACGGTTGATTGAGCAGATCGCGCAGGCTTTTTTGCAGCGCGACAACATCCGGTGACACGCTGAACTCGCCTTCCGGCGACTGCTCGGTTAGTGAGGAGAAATGCAGACGGGAACCATCGACCTGTGCCAGAAAGCGTTGGCGCAATAAGGCTTCATGACGTAAAACGTCTTGAATCACATCATTGTCGATCAGTCGGAGCGTGCGTGCCTGGATGAGGAGCTCATCCAACGGCAGCCGAATAGGTGAGTGAGTCACATCGCGGCTAAGATTATTAATCGTAGTTAGCGTGGCCTGTAAACGGCTGACCTGACGGATTAAGGAACGCACAAATAGCGGAGTAACCCGTGAGTCATTGCTGAATAACGTCAGTAACTGTTCGAGCTGCTCTTCGTTGTTATCCAGACTGGTGTTGCCATAATTCTGCTCCAGCCAGCGCATCGTTTCGCGAGAAAAATACTCGCTGTTTCGCTGCGTTAATTCGCTGGCGTCAGGCAACTTGAGGCGTGAAAGGTTGAGGGTGGCAATCATCCCATTCAGACGATCCTGCGACGGTAGCGATTCTGTATCTACGGTCACGCCCCAGATGCTGGCGCTGACGTTTGCCAGCGTCTGTATAGTGGGTTGCTTCACCTGCATTAATTGCAGTAATGGTAAATAACGCGACTCCATTTGCTTTGCCTGGCTAAGCAGGTGCTGAATCTGGCGGTAACGCTCCTCGGGCAGTAGCTCCTCCTGCTCTGACATCTTCTCACTTTGACTTTGCAGACAGATGCTGTTGGTCGCAGGTAATAACAGGCTGGCTAACGTGGCGTTATTAAAGGTGTCCCGTAATTTTGTGTCGGTATGGCTGAACAAGGAACCGGGCCAGACAACAGATCGAAACTGCCACTGCGGAATACCGTTAAGCACTCGCCAGTACAGTGCGGTGGATCGTTCGCCTGCGTTATTGGCGCGCAGGGTTTGTGTGGCCAGCACTTGCAGACGATCGTGTAGTAAAACGGCGTTGGTATGTTGGTATTGCCAGCTCCAGATCATTGCCGCCAGCCAGATAACACAAAGGCAGCTATAACAGGCGAGGGTAATGAAATGGCGGCGCAGATTCAGGCGCAGCAGGCGGCGGACCGGGAGCGCCAGACCACGCTCGGCGGCAATTTTGCCGCTCAGTAGCGTCTGGCAAAACTGCATCCGTGGTTTATCATGGGTTAGCGTACGGGCGACAAACCAGATCCCACGCAATAGTGGAGGTTCATCGCGGGCGTTGCTGTTAAACAGAGAATCGAAATAATCATGCAGCGGGGCGGCTAGCGGCAGGAGGTTTTCCGGCAGACGAAACAGATCTTCCGGCGTATTTCCCCGCAGCGCGCCGAGTTCCGTGATGAGCATGCGCAGTGAGCTTCGGGTATTGTCCAGCGCGCTGTCTATCCACTGTGGCTTCCAGATGGCCTCTCTGGCGACCGGGATGGCACTGCCGATGGGGCTGCGACGAGCCTCCTCCGGCAACATGGCTAACAAAGACGAAGCCCCTTCCAGTGCTTCTACACCGCTTATCAGCAGGTAGACCGGTAAACTCAACCCACATACTTGCTGTAGCTGTTGGCAGTTGTTCAGTAGGCTGGCGCGAGCGGCCTCATCGCCGTGCAACTCATCCAGCGACAGGGTGATAATCAGTGCGTCCAGTGGACGCTGCGGACGACTTTTCACCAATGCCGCGAGCATTTTTTGCCAGTCATTCTGGCGAATAAGCCGTTTTTTCGCGGCAGTTTGCAACGTTTGCGGCAGGCACAAAACACTACACTGAGGGTTAAACCACCATTGCCCGAACCAATACTCCTGGCCGTCTGTGAGTGACCAACTGCGACAAAGCAGACGGTTATCTTCTTCGTCGCCCAGCATCAGTATGCGCGTACTGTCGTAAGGATCCTGACCGCCGCAGGCGCGCTGGATCTCTTTTTGCGCACGGATGAACGTATCGTTGCGGTATTCCCACTGCCACCAGACGCACCAGAGGGTAATCGCCAGCAGCACCAGCACAATAATCAGCAGAGTCAGCCAGTGTTGCATCACCTGGAATCTCCCTGGCAGGACTGGGTCACCGGGAAATCAGGCAACGTATTCACGCCGATAGCATCTTCAATACTTAGCCACAATCGTTGGCTTAACAGCAGCAGAGCGAGCAGTATGATGAGGGCAATCAGGTGCAGACGTGAGTTGTCAGGCAGGCGACGGTGCGCCGGAAGCTGTAATGGCGTTCCCAGTGCTGCAGATTCCATTCGCTGGGCAATATCGCTGAACCTGGCGTCATGCTGGAAAGCAAAATGCCATAGCAGTTGACAGGTTTCCTGGTGGGTCTGTGGATCAAAATCGTCACGCCGGGAACCGAACCCCAGCGTCAGGCAACGTAAATAAAGCGCGGCTAAATCGCGTTGTCCGGGGCTGCGCTCATTGAGTAACGCGGTGATCTTATGAGGGATCAGATCGCCGGCGCTATGGGTCTGCCACAAATGGTACTCCAGCGGGCAACTCTGCCAGAGTGAGAGGGCTGGCCAGTCGCCATAGAGTACAGATTCATCAATCAGCGCGACCAGGGCGTAAACCGCGTCATCAATCTGCTGCTGAAAGGGGGTACCCAATTCACGGATTAGACGTCGGTTATACTCTGCCACCGCCTGACTGGCGTACTCAAAAGCCTCCGTGTGCAATTCATCAGGCGGCAGCGTGGTGCTTTTCCAGCGTTCAAACTGCGCCAGCCAGCGAGAGAAGACGTCATCAAACAGACGGCAGGCAGGCATATCAGGATTCGTAGGCGTCATGGCGATCCTCCTGACGGTAAAGCATGATCCGCTGCGGCATGTCATCGGTTTCATGCAGCGGAGCAATGACCAGCGGCGTCTCTTTTTCAAACCACTGGGTGGTAAGCGTTAACGTGAACAGGGCGATACTGCTGTCGACTTCCCAGTCGCCGTGCTGTTCGGCGGACAGTGGAGTGAGTGTCATCCCATGCATTCGCTGACGACGCAAAACGGCCAAAAACGGTTGGCTGGCGATAAGGCTCTTTTGTAACCAGCTTTCTGCTCTGGAGGTGCTGCCAGCAGGCATCAGCAGACCAATCACCACCTGTTCTCCGGCATGGATATTCGCGGGGAGCTGAAGCGAAAACATGTTATCCAGTTTGCTGAAGTTGATCCGTTGATAGCGGCGATGAATATGCGCCAATTGATTTTTCAACATGGTGAAAAGGGAGGCGAATGCCGGCTGCATGTTTTGATAATCGAAGGTCGGCAGCAAGGGCAGGGTTTTATCCTGGGTCAGAATTGCCGTCTGCCCGAGAAATAAACACAGCGCGCGGTAAAGATCCTCAGGGTGTGGACGCCCACCGTTAATCAGGCTTTCCAGCAGCGGTAAAGCCCCTTGAATACTTTGTAACGACAGCGTTAGCCACAGCCAGTCATTGGTGCGTTGGCTCTGTTGCGCCAACTGCATTTCCCGGCTTAAAAACAGAATTTTTTCTCTTGCCTGTAAGCAGAGTTGTCGCGTGTTGCGGGAAAGATAGCTCTCTTCACTGACGCTGGGCGAGGGCGGAAACCAGTCGCTCTGACGAAATCCTGCTTCGGTATACACTATCTGAAGTAGCGGCAGACAGATTAAATCGGCGCGTTCATGCTGACAAACCAGGCGTGGTGCGGGCTGCCACAGTGAAATACTTTCAGGAAATTCTCCGCTGCTCAGATCCGGCATTGGGGCGCTGTTCGTTGAGCGATAGCGGTCATTCATCAACTGCCACTGTCCGGCGCGGTTTAGCGGCGGCAGCGCCAGCCAGAGAATATGTTCACTGTCCGGCGCGGCGGGGAGCAGATGTTGGCAGTCGAACTCCAGCGGCGAGTCGCGGCTGATATCGTACTCAACCGGCGTGCCGTCGGGCATGATTGCCTCAAGACGCAGGATACGCAGCATACCGGCACACAGTGCGGCTTCGTCGATATGTAGGTGGTTAACGCCCCAGAATCCGGGATTGGCGCACCGCGCCAGCATGGCGGGAAGCATTTCATTGCGCAGCGCCTGTAACTGGAAATGTTGCGGCAACATCGCCATCCCTTCGTACCAGCAGACCATTGCCGGAATCGTGCTCATAGTATCTTCCTTGTTCAGGGCGCCAGAATTGCCTCATCCGTCATCAGTAGCAGATGCAGTGAACTGACTTTATCCAGCCGGAGCCGGTGATCGCCTTCACTGCGATAACGCGCAAACAGTAGTGTTGCTTCTGTCGTAACGCCCTGCAGGGGATTTTCTTGTGCAACAAAACGTGAACCTGGCACCAGTTCCAGAGACCAGACGCGAAATCCGTCAGGGTTATCACGCAATAATTGTGATTTGGCATTAAACCACTGTGTCGCGGAGAGTGACTGGACGGTGGGTAACAGCGCGCTATCGGTAATAGCGACAATATCTACTGCTACCGGTGCGTTATCATTGGCATCCGGAACTGTTTCAATAATTACATCATTAAATGCCACACGGTTTTGCCACAATGAACAGCCGCTATTCAGTAACGTTAAGGTACTGAATAATATTAATATGGCCGAATGGCATATGCCGCTTTTCATATAAAGTCCTTTTATATTGTTATAAGAACGGTAATTAATGGTTGAGGTTTGTTTTTTGATTTAAATCATTATTCAGCGCGGATTATAAAATAAAAAACGTTTTACTTGATTTATTCACATGGTGAATTAGTTTTGTTGAAAATATCATTTCAGTGATTATTTATTTGTATCTTATTGATTTTAGTGGGTTATTTAATTGCTTTTGATTTTTATCAAAGCGGCAATCCTGGTGTAAAAACTGAAAAATTAAGTTGATATTTATTTTTTGTTGTGTTTTTTATATTGCATGTAGTTATTCAGAAAAATCTATTTTCGAATAATGGTGCGGCAAAAATAGCACCAGGGATACTATTGCAATAAAAAGGATTAAATATGGCAGAGAGCATTCAGCATAAACTCAACCGTATTAGGCCGCCGCGCGTGCAAATAACCTATGACGTGGAAACTGGTGGCGCGATTGAGAAAAAAGAACTTCCTTTGGTTGTTGGTATTTTAGCGGATCTATCCGGGCATCCGGCATCTCCACCGGCTAAATTACGTGAGCGCCGTTTTGTTGAAATCGATCGTGATAATTTCGACGATGTACTCTCTTCTGCCTCGCCTCGTCTGGCGATACAGGTTGAAAATCGTCTGGCTAATGATGGCAGTAAACTGAACGTAGAACTCCACTTCAACGAATTCGACGACTTTTCTCCTCTCAATATCATTAATCAGGTTAAACCCCTCCAACGTCTTTTTCTTGCCCGTCAACGCTTACGCGACCTGCTAACCAAACTGGATGGTAACGACGATCTGGATACGTTGTTGCAGCAGGTAGTCAATGACAACGCTGAGCTTCAGGCGTTAAGACCCATTGCTGAAGAAAAACCGACTGACAACGCGTAACTAAAAAGGGGAAGAACAATGGACAATGTTCAGGAACAAGCTGAAACCGGTGGGCAAACCGTTACGCTGAGCGTGCTGGACCGCATTATTCAGGAAGGGCGAATGGCGCGCGATGAGCTACAGCAGACCTACGCGCGTGACATGCTGGAAGAACTGGCTACGCAGATTCTTGATGAAGGGATGGTGATTGAAAGCGATACCGTAGCGATGATCAACCACCGCATCGCGCAGATTGACGCGCTCATCAGCGACCAGTTGAATGAAGTATTACATCACCCGGAGATGCAGAAACTGGAAGCCTCCTGGCGTGGCCTGCATCAATTTGTGATGAATACCGAAACCAGCACCCGGCTGAAATTGCGTCTGCTGAATGTGTCACGTAAGGAGTTGCAGGACGATCTGGAAAAAGCGGTCGAGTTTGACCAGAGCACGTTGTTCAAAAAACTGTATGAAGATGAATACGGGACTTTCGGCGGCAACCCTTACAGCGTGTTGGTGGGCGATTTTGAGTTTGGTCGACATCCGCAGGACGTGGCGCTGCTGGAGAAAATCTCCCAGGTGGCGGCAGCGGCCCATGCGCCATTTATTGCTGCCGCCAGTCCGCGCTTATTTGATATGGGATCGTTCGCTGAGCTGGGCGTCCCGCGCGATCTGGCGAAGATCTTCGAAAGCACCGAATTGATTAAATGGCGAGCCTTCCGCGATAGCGATGACTCCCGCTATGTCTCGCTGGTGTTACCGCATGTGTTGCAGCGTCTGCCGTACGGACCGGATACGGTGCCGGTAGAAGGGGTTAACTTCGTTGAAGATGTTAACGGCATGGACGCGAGTAAATACCTGTGGGGCAACGCCGCATGGGTGCTGGCTAACCGCATTACCGAGGCATTTGCCTTGTATGGCTGGTGCGCGGCGATTCGTGGCGCTGAAGGCGGTGGACTGGTGGAAGATCTTCCAGCGCATACCTTCTCTACGCCATCCGGCGATATCAGTCTGCGCTGCCCAACGGAGATAGCCATCACCGATCGCCGTGAGAAAGAGTTGAACGATCTCGGGTTTATCGCGCTGTGCCATAAAAAGAATACTAACACCGCCGCATTCTTTGGTGGACAAACGACTAATCAGGCAAAAATCTACAACACGCCGGAAGCCAACGCCAACGCGCGCATTTCAGCGATGCTACCGTACATCCTGGCCGCCTCGCGCTTTGCGCACTACCTGAAGGTTATTATGCGCGACAAGATTGGCAGCTTTATGAGCCGTGACGAGATCGAAAGCTACCTCAACAACTGGATTGCCGATTATGTCTTGCTCACCGACAGCGCCCCACAGGAGATCAAAGCGCGTTATCCACTGCGCGAAGCGCGGGTGGACGTAAGTGCTGTGCCTGGCAAGCCGGGGGTCTATCGCGCGGTTGTATTCCTGCGTCCGCACTTCCAGTTAGAAGAGTTAACCACCTCTATCCGTCTGGTCGCCGAACTGCCGCCACCGGCAGCCGCTTGATCATTAAGGAGATAAACCATGGATGCAATTTTTTTAAAGCTCGACGATATCAAAGGCGAAAGTCAGGTTGATGGATTTAAAGATCAGATAGAGATCATGTCCTACAGCCATAACGTCGCAATGCAGGTCACCAACGACGTCAGTAACACCGAACGCACCTCCGGACGGGCGCACGTGGGGGAAATGTCGCTGACCAAGTTTGTCGACCTTTCCACGCCGAAGCTTAACGAGTACTGCTGTAGTGGGAAGATGATTAAAGAGGCTGTACTGACGTTATGTCGGAATGATGACGGCAAAATGCTGCCACTTATCGTGTATACCCTGGATAACGTGGTTATCTCGCATCTGAGCGTGAGCGGCGGTTCCGGTGGCAAACCGGTGGAAACGATGTCGCTGAACTTCACCAAAATTAAATGGGAAATCACCGCTCAGAAACTGGGAGGTCAGAAAGAGGGTAACGTCTCTTCCGTCTGGGATATGGCGATGAATAAGAAACCGTAACTTGAGGTAATGCCCATGTCACTACCCGTCGCGCTGCTCGACAGACTGATGGATGAGGACATTACGCCGCGTGAGTCGGTTTGCCGGGAGTTGAGAAGACTGTTCAACTCCCGTGCGGCAGAAGATGCTGACATATTGCCGGCGCTGCTTGCCTGGGGCGTCCCGGAATGGCACGGGCTGAACGCAGGCGATGAACGGGTGCTGCGTTGGTATTGCCGTCAGCTGCGCGCTGCTATTTTGCGCCATGAGCCCCGGATTCAGGCGCTGATCGTGAGCGTAAAAGATGCCCATCATCAGACGCTGGCGCTGCAACTTGACGCGATGCTGTGGAACGACGACGAACCGCTAACGCTGGAGCTGGCGTACCAAAATGGCGGTTGGCGATAACCCGTATCAGGGGAGATCAATGGACGATCGATTGCTTGATGATTATCTGCAAGAGCTACGATGGCTGCGAACCGCCAGCGGTGAATTCGCTCGTCGGCATCCGCATGTTGCTTCCCGACTGCGGCTGAGTGAATTCGATTGCCCGGATCCCCATGTTGAACGACTTCTGGAAGGCTTTGCGTTGCAAAGCGCCAGGCTGCATCAGCGTCTTGATGACGGCTTTGGTGAGCTATGCGACTCGCTACTGGAACAGCTCTCTCCCCATTTGTTACGCCCTTTTCCTTCTTGCGCAACCGCTTGTTTTACCGCCGATCCGCTGGCGGGCGATCTGAGTCAGGGCTACATGCTTCCTGCCGGAACGCCGTTATACGCGCAAACGGAAAGTGGAGAAACGGTCTGGTGGCGCACGGCATTGGCGCAAACGCTATGGCCTATCGAGATTGAAAATGTTGTCTGGTGTGATGCCGCACAAGCCCGGCAGTTGAGCGGAATGGCGCAGGCGCGTGGCGCATTGCGTATTCAGCTACGCTGCCTGCCGCCGCATCAGTTCTCAATGTTGGCGGTAACACAGTTGCGCATTCATCTCAGCGGTTCGCCGCAAATCAATGCCACGCTGTTTGATTTGTTATACGCCCATGTCATTGGGCCGCTGCGCCCACATCCCATTGGCCTGCTGAATGCCGAAAAGATTTTGCCCAGCGAACCGGGCGTAGAGTCCAGCGTGCTGGCGCTCAGTGCCTGGATGAATTGTCCGCAGACGCTGATGTATTTTGATTTACCGCTGCCGTCGACGGGCGAGGGCGACAGTATCACGGTGTGTATCCCTTTCGACAATGCTCCACAGGCAGCACAGCATATTAAACCTGGCGATATTCGTCTGGGCTGCGTGCCGGTAATAAACCTTTTCACTCGCACCTCAGAGCCGCTGTTTGTCGAACATACCCAGAGCGAACATCGGCTGGTCGCCGATCATCATGACAAAAATGTGCACATCTACCGCGTACAGGCGCTGTGGATGAGTCGCCGTGAGAAAGCCTGGCGCGTTCCTGCGTACTACTCAGCCCAGGGACATAGCGAGGCCCGCTGGTTCTGGTATGCACGGCGTCACCGCCACCAGGGGAATGCGCTGTGGCTAACGCTGGTGGACAGTCGTTTTGACCCGTATGTGGCGGATGAAGAAACCAGTCTGACGGCAACGCTCTGGTGCAGCAACGGTGAGCAGGCCGCACAACTTACAGCGGGAACGCCATTGACCTTCGAAGTGCCGGGCCCGGTTGCGCAAGTACATTTACTGGGTACGCCGACCACGCCTTCTGAGCCAGCATTACAGCGAGACACGCGCTGGAAGTTGCTTTCCTCGCTGGCGCTCAATCACCTGTCGCTAGTGGAAGGCGAGATGGCGCTGGCGTCGCTGAAAGAGCTGCTGGCGCTGTATGCCCCTTCCGCCGCGTCACCCGCCGTCTGGCAACAGATTAATGGTATTCGCGAGATGCGTTGCCAACGGGTCAGTGAGCATCGGGGAGGTGATGCCTGGCGCGGTTGGCATAACGGCATCCGGGTGACGTTAGCCCTTGAACCACAATCATTTACTGGCAATAGCCGACTGCTATTTGCCGGCATCATCGCCCGTTTTCTGGCTCGCAATGCCACCGCGAACTGCTTTGTTCGTACGGTATTGCAGGAAGATGGAGAGGAACTGTCGCTATGGACAGAAGCCGAACAGACCGCGCTGATAGCGTAATCGCCCAATTGCGGCGCGAGCCGTGGCGCTTTTCGCTCGAGCAGTGTATCCGCATCTTACGGGCGAGCGGTGAAACGCCCGCGCTGCGGGGGGAACTGGGGCTGGCGTTCACGCCTGCGGAGGTGTCGCTGCGCGACGGTACCCTTCAGGTCCACAGCCTGGGGCCGGGCGGAGCCGATGGGGTGCTGCCCTACGGCTGGCTGGAATGGCTGCAACAGGCGGCGCAGGATAAAAACAGCGCGTCGCAGGACTTTATTCATCTGTTTCAACAGCGCTTGATTCAACATCACTGCCGTAGCCTGAGCCTGTATCGGCTGGCAACGCCTTACGCCAGGCGAGAAGATGCGCCGGGGTTTACGTTGATGCGGGTGCTGTGTGGTTTTGATCTGGATGCCGTAAAAAAGCCTCAGTCTGGGCAGCTACAGCGTCTGCTGTCGCAAAGCAGCGGGCTGGCGAATCGTCGGCGTTCAACGGCGGGATTTGTGGCGCTGGTGGCGGCAACGCTCGGTATCACCGTCCATATTGAGGAGTTTATCGGGCGCTGGCAATCCTTGCCGCTGGCGTCTCAAAGCCGGACCGGGTGTCGGCTGGGGCGCAATAGCGTCGCCGGTCGGCGAATATGGAATCAGCATGCGGCGCTACGGGTGCATCTGTGTGCGGAAAATGCCGCGCAGTGGCGAACATTTTTACCTGGCGGACGGGGATTTATTCAACTGAGCAAATTAGCGGAAATCTGGTTTGGTGCGGGAATAACGCTGGAATTGATGATGCGCGCAACCCTGACTCTGGATCATCGCTTAACCCGCGTTGCACCGCCGCGTCTGGGTTATACCGCGCAACTGGCAGGGCGCAAGCCCGCCATGTTCCATTGCCAACAGCATCTTGAGGAGAACAGTAAATGGATTTGAAAGCGCTGGTAAAACGACTGAACCCAATTTGTTTTCGTGCGCTGGAACAGGCCGCCGAACGCAGCCGGGCGCAGGGACACTGGTTCGTTGAGCCGGAGCATATGCTGCTGGCTTTACTGGATGATGAACACTGTGATTTAGCGTATTGCCTGAGCAACGCGGCGATCTCCACCGATACGTTACGTGAAGAGATCCAGCGTGCTCAGGCGCAGTTCAAAACGGGCTGTACGCGGATGCCGGTGTTTTCCGTACACCTGATAGAGCTACTGGAAGGGGCGATTTTGCAGGCGACGTTCCAGCGTATTCCTCTGGTTCGTTCGGCCTTATTGCTCCTGACCTTACTCACCCGAGAACGGCTGCGTACCCAGTTGGCGCAGGGAATGCCACTATTGTTACAGCTTCCGGCTGCGGAGCTGGAAAGCCAGTGGCAGAACTGGTGTCGCAACTCCGTTGAGGAGGCTGCAGACCCTGACAAGGGCGAATCCCCGAAGCGTGAAGGCGGGGTTCTGGATCAATATACGCACGATCTGACGCGTGACGCGCGGGAAGGGCGGATCGATCCGATCATCGGGCGCGACGCGGAGATCCGCCAGTGTATCGACATCCTGCTGCGTCGCAGGCAGAACAACCCGATCCTGGTGGGTGCGCCAGGTGTGGGCAAAACCGCCGTCGCAGAAGGGCTGGCGCTGCGCATCGCCGAAGCCAGCGTGCCTCCGCCGTTGCGTGATGTCGCTCTGCTGGCGCTCGATCTTGGCTTGTTGCAGGCGGGAGCGGGCGTGAAAGGTGAATTTGAGCAGCGACTAAAAGGCGTCATTGACGCCGTTAAAAAATCCCCGCAGCCGATCATTTTATTTATCGACGAAGCCCACACGCTGATTGGCGCGGGCGGCGCCGAGGGGGGTAATGATGCCGCCAACCTGCTGAAACCGGCGCTGGCACGTGGTGAACTGCGTACCATCGCCGCCACCACCTGGCAGGAGTACAAAAAATATTTCGAGAAAGATCCGGCGCTGGACCGGCGTTTTCAGCGTATCCAGATCGAGGAACCGGACGAGAACAGCGCGGTAATCATGCTGCGGGCGGTGGCCGATAAACTGGAGGCGCATCACGGCGTGCAAATTCTGGATACGGCGATCCGCGAGGCGGTGCGCCTCTCGCAGCGCTATATCTCTGGTCGCCAGTTGCCGGACAAAGCGATCAGCGTGCTCGACACCGCCTGCGCGCGGGTGGCGCTGGCGCAGCATGATGTGCCGCCCCAGCTTGAGGAGATCCGTCAGCATCTGGCGGCCATTGAAGAAGAGAGCGAACGTCTGAATCGTGAGCTGCTGGTGGGCGTCGATCATCACGATCGACTGTGTGAACTGGAAGCGCAGGCGGAAAAACTCCACCAGCAGGCGCGGGAGGTGGAGGAGCGCTGGCAGGACGAGCGCCAGCGGGTCGGCGAGCTACAGGCCGCCCGTCAGCGAATGCTGGATCTCAGCGTGCGGCTGGAAGAGGATGATGAACTGGAAGAGGAACTGGTTGAGTGCGCCGCGCTGATCGGCAAACTGGAAACTGCCGCCGCCCAGCTACGTGACGAAGTGCCGCTGGTGCCGGACTGCGTCGATCCCGCCACGGTGGCTTCGGTGATCAGCGGCTGGACCGGGATCCCAATCGGCCAGATGCAGACCGATGAAGCCCACGCCCTGCGCACGCTGGTTACACGGATGAGCGAACGGGTAATGGGACAACAGGCAGCGCTGGAGACCATCGCCCAACGTCTGCGCGCCTATCGCAGCGGCCTGACCGACCCGCAAAAGCCGGTCGGCGTGTTCCTGCTGGTGGGGCCAACCGGCGTGGGTAAAACCGAAACCGCCTATGCGCTGGCCGATGCTTTGTACGGCGGCGAACGCAATCTGATCACCATTAACCTGTCGGAATATCAGGAGGCGCATACCGTCAGCCAGCTCAAAGGCGCGCCGCCGGGCTACGTCGGTTATGGCAGCGGCGGGGCGTTAACCGAAGCCGTGCGCCGTCGACCTTATTCGGTGGTACTGCTCGACGAAATCGAAAAAGCGCACCCGGACGTGCTGGAGGCGTTTTATAACGTTTTCGACAAAGGGGTAATGGAAGATGGCACCGGGTTGATTGTTGATTTTAAAAACACGGTGATGCTGGCGACCAGCAACGTCGGCGCGGAATTAATTCTCGACACGCCAGCGGCTGAATTAAACAGCGAGCGCTTTAACGAGGCATTGCGCGAGGAGTTATTAAAACATTTCCGCCCGGCGTTTTTAGCAAGGATGACCACGGTGGTCTATCGGGCATTGGATGAAAAAATATTAAAAGGCATTGTGCTGGCGAAGCTGGAGAAATTAGCTCAGCGGTATTTTGTGGCGACGGGGGAGAAATTAAATATGGAGGATGGGCTGGTAGAAAGGGTTATGGAGAAATGTAAGGGCGCCGGAGCCAGGGATGTTGAGAATCTGGTGGTTGGGGAAGTGATGGGTAAAAATGAATAGGAGCTATTATGCCTTTAACACCAACATATACATCAACAAATATTCGAGGGATGGATCTGCCTTATACTGCTGAAGCTATTTTAGTTTATAATAATATGGATAAAGGTTCTACAGCTGATCAAAAAATAAAACCACCTGGTTTTATTAATGGTGGATGCCCTTATCATCACCAGAGAGGCCATATGATAGGCATGAAATTAGGTGGTGACGGGGGGGATGCAAGAAACCTTGTTACGCTTATTGACGGTACTAATCATCCTTTTATGTATGATTTTGAAGAGAGAGTATTTAAACATGTTAAAGCAAATCCCGGGATGAAATTCATTTATAAGGTAACTGCAAATTATGACGCTTCAAAATATGTACCTGTGCCGACAAGCTTAACCCATTATGGTTCTCCATTAGGAGCAATGGGAAATCCATATTGCCCATTTCCATGCCCTGAATCTTTATCTATTGAATTTTTTCAAATAAACACATCTGTAATGATCCTCGATGTACCTTCTTTGAGTAGACTTGGTGACGCAGTTATTATCCCTAATGGGATATATAAACATCATGAAGGTAGTGCTGCACATATAAGTAAAGGGTGTTTTGCTGCATAGTTTAATGAGGAATTAATATAATCAGCTACTTTAACTGTAGTGAATGACTTCATTGTGTTCTCTAAAACCAACAGCAAACAAAATATACAGATTGGGCGAGGGTAATTCTTAATACTATTAAGATGCCTTTAATGGTACTTTTAAAGGATCTTTTATGGCCTATACTAAAACCTCACTAAAGAGGAAAAAACCATGCCATTTTATATCCTGACCAAGACCGCTGCCAGCATTACCGATCTGAAACGTAACCCAATGGGAACGGTAAACGCCGGGGAGGGTGAAGCGGTGGCGATTTTGAACCGCAATGAGCCTGCGTTCTACTGCGTGCCGCCTGCGGTTTATGCCTATCTTCTGGAGCTGGCAGAAGACGCCGAACTTACCCGCATTGCCGACGAGCGTGAAGGTGGAAAGCGAATAAAGGTGTCTTTAAATGATCTGTAATCACGTTATTTTGAATGCAGAACCGCCGGATGGTGGCTTCGCCTTATCCGGCCTACAAAGGCTGCATATTCAGTAGGCCCGCGTAAGCGTAGCGCCACCGGGCATTACGTACTCTACAAATATAAAAGGAATTTCCCATGTCAGATTCCACCATCATCAAACTCACCGCCCCGGCGCTAACCGGTCTTACCGCCGCCACCGCGTACAACGAATCACAGCTTAACGGCCTGACCACCGCCACCATCGCTGGAACCACCTCCGCGCCGTTAACCTTAGACAGCGCGCTGGCCACCCATCTGACCGCCACCATCAACAACGCCAGCTACGACGGGCTGATTGCCGAGGCGCACCAGCTCCCCGCCACCGCTAACGCCGATCGCTACCAGTTTGTCCTGCGTCCCTGGCTGTGGTGGCTGACGCTTGCCAGTAACAACCGTGTGTTCCAGAACCTCAGCGCGCAGGAGATCGTCGAGCAGGTGTTTAAGGACGGCGGTTTTAGCGACTATAAATTCCAGCTCAAAACCAAACCGGCAAAACGCGAATACTGCCTGCAATATAACGAAAGCGATTTTAATTTTGTCTCGCGCCTGCTGGAGCAGGAGGGGATCTTCTGGTTCTTCACCTATGAAGCGGGCAAGCACACCCTGGTGCTGGCGGATGATAACAGCGCTTTTCTGCCGATACCTGGCGACAAAAAAGTGAAGTATCAGGCCGCAGCAAGCGGCGCACGGGAAACCGGGATGATTCGCTCGGCAGAACTGCATTTACAGGCCACCGCCCAGGGCTTCCAGAGCAGGGATTTTAACTACGAACAACCAAAAGCGGCGCTGTTTTCGCAGGCCGGTGAGAAGAAGGGCGGGATGCAGTATCAGCATCCGGGGCGTTTTAGCGTTAAAGCCGAAGGCGACGCGCTGACGGCGTGGAAGGTTAACGCCCTGAAAGCGCAGGCGAAACAGCTGGTCGGTGAAAGCGACTGCGCGGCGTTGATGGCCGGGCACTGGTTTACGCTAACCGATCATGACGACAAATCTCTGAACATCGACTGGCTAATCACCGCCGTTAGCCACGAGTACGACGGTGAACGCTATCGCAACCGCTTCACTGCTATTCCAAAGGCCACGCCGTATCGCCCCCTCGCCGTGACGCCACAGCCCTTTATGCATACGCAAACGGCGACGGTGGTGGGTAAAAGCGGCGAGGAGATCTGGACCGACAAACTTGGTCGGGTGAAGGTGCAGTTCCCATGGGACAGAGAGGGCAAAAGCGACGAAACCAGCTCCTGCTGGCTGCGGGTGGCGACGGCGTGGAGCGGCAACGGCTTCGGCGCGCAGTTTATCCCGCGCATCGGTCAGGAAGTGGTGGTGAGCTTTATCGACGGCGACCCGGATAAACCGCTGATTACCGGCTGCGTCTACAACGGCGCGAATGCGCTGCCGTACGCACTTCCGGCGAACCAGACCCAGTCGGGCATTAAAACCAAAAGTGAAAAAGGCTTCAACGAACTACGCTTCGACGACAAAAAAGATGCCGAGCTGCTGGCGATGCAGGCGCAAAAAGACTTCCAGCTTACCGTTCTTAACGACAGCAAAACGACTATCAGCCATGACGACATTCAGAACGTCAAAAACGACCGCACGCGTACCGTTGAAGAGGGCAACGAAACCGTCACCCTAAAAAAAGGCAATCGTGCGGTGAAAATCGAAAAAGGCAGCGACACACTGGAGGTAAAAGAGAAGCGCAGCGTGACGGTGAAAGGCGATCAGGAGTACGCCATCGACGGCAACGAGACGCATAAGGTAAAGGGCAACTATACGCTGAACGTCGATGGCAACCTGACGATTAAGGTCAGCGGTACACTAACTCTCGAGAGCGGTAAAACGTTGGACATCAAGAGCGGGTCGGGTCTTAACGCCAGCGCGTCGGGCAGCATGAAGCTGGATGCCACCAGCATAGCCAGTGAAGCGAAAGCCTCGCTGACCCAGAAAGCCGCAACCATCAGCCACGAAGCAAAAGCCACGCTCACCAGCAAAGCCAGCGCGACCCAAACGGTGGATGGTGGCGGGATGCTGATGATTAAAGGTGGCCTGGTGAAGATTAACTGATGAGCGATACGCAGGAATATCACCTGGATAACACCCTGCTACGGGCAAATCTTGCGAACGACCAGCTAAACGGTGAGACGAGAATTGAAGAGAACGGACGCCTGCTGGCAGTTTTGCGATATCAACAGGGGGCGCTGCATGGGATAATGGAGCGCTGGCATCCTAACGGTCAGCTAGCTATGCAGCAGGCGTACCGTGAGGGCAGGCCGGACGGTATTGCTCGTTACTTCTCGGAAAATGGCGAGCTACTGCGAGAAGAGCAGTGGCTTGACGGCCTGCTGCACGGCGAATGCCGCAGCTTTTATCCTTCCGGGCAGCTACAGCAGCGTGAGCAGTGGTGTCAGGGGTTGCGTCACCAGCTCAGCGAACAGTTCTATCCGGACGGCTCGCTTGCCCAGCGTCTCTGTTACGAAAAGGGGATACTGAAAGGGGAAGCGGAGCGCTGGCTGCCGGATGGGCGTGCCATTGATGCCCGTGGTAAAGCGCAATCGCGAATGAGTAAATGGACGGAGAGGCTGTGAACACGCCTCTCCTGAGTGATTTTATCGCAAATGATGCACGACCTGGTTGCTGCTACCGCGCCAGATCAGCGCCGGGTCTTTGAGGTCCTGCACAAATTTGCCATCAACCAGCACGTTGATGAGATCCACCACTTGCATCTGTGCGGCGTTGAGTTCATCGAGCTTGTAGCCGGTCCACACCCAGATATCTTTTCCCGGACACTCAGCGCGAATACGTTGTACCAGTTGCAGAATATCCGGCACGTTTTGCGGATGCAGCGGATCGCCGCCCGACAGCGAAATTCCCTGACGGTGAATACGCGTGTCGTTCAGATCGGCAATGATCTTATCTTCCATCTCTTTGGTAAACGGCTCGCCGGAATTGAGCCGCCAGGTGCTTTTGTTATAGCAACCGGGGCATTCGTGCACGCACCCTGACACAAACAGGGTGCATCGGGTTCCTGGGCCGTTGACGATATCGACAGGATAGTATTGATGGTAGCGCATAGAGGATGTCCAGAAAGCATGTAGGCCGGATAAGGTGCTTGCACCGCATCCGGCAACATTGTGATGCCTGATGGCGACGCGATTGCGTCTTATCAGGCCTACGGCCTTTGCAAACGGATATTAACCTATCTGCCCATTGCCTAAATGCTTAACGCGGCGCTTCACTTCTTCCTGCTTACCGGCGTTAAACGGACGTGCGTCCGGACTGCCTAAATAACCGCACACGCGGCGGGTGACCGACACGCGCGCGGCGTCGTGGTTACCACATTTCGGGCAGGTGAAGCCTTTACTGGTGCACTCGAACTCACCGGTAAAGCCGCACTCGTAGCATTCATCGATTGGCGTGTTGGTACCGTAATACGGCACGTGCTGATAGCTGTAATCCCAAACGTCTTCCAGCGCTTTCAGGTTGTGCTGAATATTCGGGTACTCGCCGTAGCAAATGAAGCCCCCGCTCGCCAGCGGCGGGTATGGCGCTTCGAAATCGATCTTGTCGTACGGGTTCACCTTTTTCTCCACGTCGAGGTGGAAGCTGTTGGTGTAGTAACCTTTGTCGGTTACGCCCGGCACCACGCCAAACTCGGCGGTATCCAGACGGCAGAAGCGGTCACACAGGTTTTCACTCGGCGTGCTGTACAGGCTAAAGCCATAGCCGGTCTCGTCTTTCCACTGATCGACCGCCTGACGCAGACGTTCCACAATGGCGATACCTTTGGCGCGCAGCTGCTCGCTGTCATAGACATGTTTGTCGCCAAACAGCGCGTTGATGGTCTCATGAATGCCGATGTAGCCCAGAGAGATAGAGGCGCGACCATTTTTAAAGATCTCAGACACGTCATCGTCCGCTTTCAGACGCACGCCGCAGGCACCTTCCATGTACAGAATGGGCGCAACGCGGGCTTTTACGCCTTCCAGACGCGCGATACGGGTCATCAGCGCTTTACGCGCCAGCACCAGACGGTCGTCGAGCAGTTTCCAGAAGGTGGCTTCATCGCCATGGGCTTCCAGCGCGATACGCGGCAGGTTGAGGCTGATAACGCCGAGGTTGTTGCGACCATCGTGAACCTGTTCGCCGTTCTCGTTTTCCCACACGCCGAGGAAGCTGCGGCAGCCCATTGGCGTTTTGAACGAACCGGTGACTTTGACCACCTGATCGTAATTCAGAATGTCCGGATACATACGCTTGCTCGCGCATTCCAGCGCCAGCTGCTTGATGTCGTAGTTCGGATCGCCAAACTTGTGGTTCAGACCATCGCGAATCGCGAACACCAGTTTCGGGAACACCGCGGTTTTACGGTTTTTACCGAGGCCAGCAATGCGGTTACGCAGAATAGACTGCTGGATCAAACGCGATTCCCAACTGGTGCCCAGGCCAAAACCAAAGGTGACGAACGGCGTCTGACCGTTGGCGGTATGCAGGGTGTTCACTTCATACTCAAGGGACTGGAAAGCGTCGTAGCACTCTTTTTCGGTACGGGAATGGGCATAACCGTCGGCGTCCGGGATCTGCCATTCTTCAGCGGTCTTGCGATGTTTATTAAAGCTCTCGGTCACGAACGGCGCGAGAACTTCATCAATACGGTTAATGGTAGTACCGCCATAAATATGGCTGGCAACCTGCGCGATAATCTGCGCGGTCACGGCGGTCGCGGTAGAGATGGATTTTGGCGGCTCAATCTCCGCGTTACCCATCTTAAAGCCCTGCGTCAGCATGCCTTTCAGGTCGATCAGCATGCAGTTAAACATCGGGAAGAACGGCGAGTAGTCGAGATCGTGATAGTGAATATCACCACGCTCGTGCGCCTGAACGACATCACGCGGCAGCAGGTGTTGGCGCGCATAGTGTTTGGCGACGATACCGGCCAGCAGATCGCGCTGGGTCGGGATCACTTTGCTGTCTTTGTTGGCGTTTTCGTTCAGCAGAGCAGAGTTGGTTTGCTCAACCAGACCACGAATCTCCTGGTTCAGACGGCCACGTTTTTCACGCTGGATATCACGGTCGTGGCGATATTCGATGTACGCACGGGCGAGTTGTTTGTACGGGCCAGACATCAGCTGGTTTTCTACCGCTGTCTGGATCTCGTTGATATCGACCTGGCTGCGCTCATTCATCAGGCTACTAACGACTTCTGCGACGGTGGCACAGTAATCTGCGTCATCGACTCCCGCTGCTTTAGCTGCACGCAGAATGGCTTCTTTGATGCGCTCTGATTTAAACGGCACTTTACAGCCATCTCGTTTCATCACATGCGGTGTCATGATCACTCCATATTTATAAGAACAGGTTATCCACAGAGGTTGGGGAAGCGACCATGGCTTTATTCATCTCTATTGCCAATGACTTCCCGCAATCCTGACCCACGTTATCCACAATTCCACCGTGAAGCGGTGCATTGTAGTTGTAGCAATTATAGGCGATTAATACAACATATTGGGTCGGCGTGCATTTTAAGTTCTATATGTAGTGATTTGCATCAAGGATGTTTACGATTTTTTTGATGTAGCGCAAAGTAAAAATCGGAGCGTACAGATGACGGGCGCTACAGCCGATTGTAAATTACCCCTGGAAAATTCTGATTAATTATTCAGCAAAAACAGGAAGGTAAGCTGAGCGTAGGCGACAACGCCCGGCCACGCTATGCGTACCGGGCCTGAACATCATTGCAAGCTATTTTTGCACCCACCAGATGGCTTCAAAAGGACGCAGCGTCATGTCAACGGGTTGGCTGGCGACCTCGGCATAGTTGTGCATCAGCACCTGCCAGTTTCCGTCGGCATGCGTCGGTTGCCAGCTCTGGAAGGTATCGCTCAGGTTGGCAATAACCAGCAGCCGCCGTCCTTGCCATTCGCGCTGATAACACCATACGTGTGGGCTGTCTGGTAACAGATCCTGGTAATCGCCCCAGGTGATAACCGGCTCCGTTTTACGCAGGGCGATCAGCTTCTGATAGGTGTAAAACACAGAATCAGCATCATCAAGCGCCGCTGCAACGTTGATCTCGGCTGCGTTGTCACACAGATTGATCCACGGTTCGCCCGCGGTGAAACCCGCGTGTTGGCTGGCATCCCACTGCATTGGCGTGCGGCTGTTATCGCGGGATTTACTGGCGAGGATTGCCAGCAACTCTTCGGCATCGCGTCCCTGCCCGTTCAATTCGGCGAACATGTTATGGCTTTCTACATCGCGGTAATCGGTAATCTGGCGGAAGTGCGGGTTGGTCATGCCAATCTCTTCCCCCTGGTAGATATAGGGCGTGCCCTGCATACCGTGCAGCACCATCGCCAGCATTTTGGCGGCGGGCACACGGTATTTCCCTTCATCGCCAAAACGCGACACGATGCGCGGCTGATCGTGGTTACACCAGAACAGCGCATTCCATGCGACGTTGTGCATGCCCTGCTGCCAGTGGCGGAACAGAGTTTTGAGCGCCACGTAGTCCGGTTTGGCTAACGTCCATTTTTCCCCGTTGGGGTAATCCACCTTCAGGTGGTGGAAGTTAAAAGTCATCGACAGTTCGCTGCCGTCCAGCGCGGCGTATTGCTGACAGTTTTCCAGCGTGGTGGAAGACATTTCGCCGACTGTCATCAGGCTACGTGGGGTGAAAACGTCGCGGTTCATCTCGCGTAAAAACGCATGCGCGCGCGGACCGTCGGTATAAAAACGGCGACCATCGCCGTCGGGATCGTTCGGGAAGTCCTGATCTTTGGAGATAAGATTGACTACGTCGAGGCGCAGGCCGTCCACGCCGCGATCGGCCCAGAACTCGCACACTTTTTTCAGCTCGGCGCGTACCGCCGGGTTTTGCCAGTTCAGGTCGGCCTGCTCAGGGGCAAAGAGATGCAGATAATACTGCTCGCTTTCGGCGTGCCAGCCCCAGGCGCTGCCGCCAAATTTTGACTGCCAGTTGTTCGGCGGGGTGGTCGGTTCGCCGTCGCGCCAGAGATAAAACTGACGATACGGGCTGTCTTTATCCAGCGCCTCACGAAACCAGGCGTGCTGGGTTGAGGTGTGGTTAAACACCATATCCAGAATAATGCGTATGCCGCGCGCTTTCGCCGCTGCTACCAGTTCGTCAAAGTCTGCAAGCGTGCCGTAAGCCGGGTCAACTGACATGTAGTCGGCGACATCGTAGCCGTTATCAACCTGCGGCGAAATGTAGAACGGCGTCAGCCAGATAGCGTCCACGCCCAGCTTTTGCAGATAGCCGAGGCGCTGCGTTACGCCGCGCAAATCACCCGTGCCGCTGCCGGTGGTGTCCTGAAAACTCTTGGGATACACCTGATAGATAACGCCGTTTTGCCACCAGTGTGGAATATTCATTGCTGTTTCCTGGAGATACGATGGGGCGCAACTGCGCCCCGAAGAAAAGTTACACAATCTGTAATGTGCCCTGACGGTATTTACGCTGGTAGACGAATGAGGTCAGTACCATCGGGATAACGATCGCGATGACCATCGCCATGCCAAACACCTGCCAGTAAGTCGGCTGAATGGAGAGGATACCCGGCAGGCCGCCGACGCCAATGCCGTTCGCCATCACGCCGTTCAGGCCGCACAGCAGACCGGCGAGACCGGAGCCGATCATCGCGCACAGCATCGGGAAGCGGTATTTCAGGTTGATCCCGTACATCGCCGGTTCCGTTACCCCGAGATAAGCCGAGATCGCCGCAGGTACTGATATTTCGCGTTCATTGTGTTTGCGGCTGGAGATAATGATGCCGACCACCGCAGAAGCCTGAGCGATGTTTGACAGCGCAATCAGCGGCCATACCGGCGTACCGCCCATGCTCTGGATCATCTGCATGTCGATAGCCAGCGTGGTCTGGTGTACGCCGGTGATCACCAGCGGCGCATACAGGAAGCCGAACAGCGCCGCGCCAATCGGCGCAAAGCCGCCGGTCATCAGATGACGAACCGCGAACGCCACGCCGTCGCCGATCATGCGGCCAAACGGACCGATAAACGCGTGTGCAAGGAACACAGCGAGGATCAGCGAGCACACCGGGACGATCACCAGATACAGATAATCCGGGACGATGCGTTTCATGCGCGTTTCAATAAACCCGAGCGCCAGGCCAGCCAGCAGGGCCGGGATAACCTGCGCCTGGTAGCCCACTTTCTCTATGCTGAACAGGCCGAAGTTCCACACTTCCGGCACCTGTTGACCGAGCAGATAGGCGTTCATCAGCTGCGGCGAAACCAGGGTCACACCCAGCACAATACCGAGGATCGGCGTACCGCCCATTTTCTTCACCGCTGACCAGCAGATCCCGACAGGCAGATAGAAGAAGATCGCTTCGCCAATCAGCCACAGGAAGTCGTAGAGGGTTTTCAGCGACGGATGCATCTGCGCCAGCGTCTGCCCGTTACTCATTGGCAGATCGCCGATCACATTGCGAAAACCTAAGATCAAGCCGCCGCTAATCAGCGCTGGCAGCAGCGGGAAGAAGATCTCTGCAAAATGAGAAATGAGCTGTTCATGCCACTTCATGTTCTGCCGGGCGGCTTTTTTCGCCTGCTCTTTGTCGGCACTGGCCTGGCCGGTGGTCGCCAGCAGCGCTTTGTAGTAATCGCCCACCTCGGTGCCAATCACCACCTGAAACTGCCCGGCGTTGGTGAAGCAGCCTTTGACCATCGGCAACTGCTCTATCTCTTTTGGCCTGGCATTCGCAGGCTGATTCAGCACAAAACGCAGGCGAGTGATGCAGTGGCTCACCGTAGCGATATTGTCGCGCCCGCCTACCAGCTCAATCAGCCGGTCGATGTCTGCTTGTTTTATTTTGCTCATGATGACGTGTATTCCCCGTAGGCCGGATAAGACGCGTTAGGTCGCCATCCGGCAACTCCCGCGTTGTTGGCGCAAGAGTATATCTTCGATGAATATTTAAAAACGGGAACGTTCCCGAAACGCAGCGAAGATCACAAATTAGCGCTCAGAAAGCGATCAGGCGAGGGTGGAGGGAATAACGATTTGTCGCGGTTCGCTACGGCCGTTGATCTGCTCGATCAGCTGCGAGGCCGCTTGTCGTCCGGCTTCAGCGTAACCGGGATCGACGGTGATAATTTCCGGATGGAGGAATTTCATTAGCGGTGTGTTGCCCACACTCGCCAACTGCAGATTATCAATCCGCTGCTCCTGCAGATATTTGCTGACCCCAAGGGCAAGGGTATCCGTCGCACAGACTAAGGCGGTGGTTTCCGGGGTGATGACATTGGCAGCCTGCTCATAGCCCTGCTTCATGGCCAGGCCCGGTAGCGCGGCAACCGGATGCAGTTTGTGTTTCTTACAGAATGCCAGGTAGGCTTCATGACGGCGCTTACCGGTGGTCACGTCGCTATGGGGGACGCCAAGAAAGCTAATATGGCGGTGGTCGCGATCGTATAAACGCTGCATCAGGGTATGAATAGCGCCCTCATCGTCATAGCAGACGGAGGCAAAGCCTTTGGCATCTCTGGCCAGCAGCACCAGAGAATCCTGCCAGGAGGTGAGCATCGTTTCGGTAATGCCGGTAAAACCAAACAGCACCACACCGTCAATATTACGGCGTCTGAGCATGCCCAGATGTTCTTCGACCAGTTCAGGCGAGAACTGGCTTTCCATCATGATCGGATCGTAACCCTGTTCATAAAAAGCGGGCAGCATGGTCTGCACGGCGAGATTTTCTGAAAGAGAATCCAGGCGCGTGACGATAATCGCCACCACCTTGTCGCTTTGCCCACGCATGGCGCGTGCGGAGCGGGAAGGGGAAAAACCGTGCTGATTCATCACCGCTTCGACGCGTTCACGGGTACGTTCGCTGACGCCGCTTTCGTTGTTGAGAACGCGGGAAACCGTGGATTTCCCCACACCGCTTAAGCGGGCGATGTCTTTAATGGTCAGCCGATTTTGCATCCTGTTTTCCCGTGTCGCGTGTGAAGTTATGCCAAAAGAGAATAACTTTACTCAAGCACAGTGCAATGGGCAAAGTCTGGTATACGTTTGGTTTAGTTTCTATGCTTTATCATACCGCCATAATTGCCACAAACCTTATGGTTTTCTGCGTATAATCCGCGGCGCTTATCATTCACTTACCGGAGGCTATATGGATCCCGATCCCACCCCTCTCCCGAGACGGAGAAACAACACTTTCCGGTAAGCCTGTCTTTCACTGTCTTACCGGATGCGTAAGACAGTGACGTTCTGACGTCCCTGTTGTGATTTTAAAATTGCCATCAGGCAAGGCTTTGCCACGCCTGAAAGATTTACTGCGCCTGTTAAGACTGGCGCAGGGGGACTGCCTATGTTCAAAAATATTACTCGCCAGCTGTTTGCCCGGCTTAACCGCCATTTACCACATCGTCTGGTGCATCGCGATCCGTTGCCCAATGCGCAGACCGTTGCCAGCACACCGATCCCGCCCTCGCTGAGCGAACATTGCCTGAAAATGGCGCTGATGGACGAAGCCGCGCTGTGGAAAACGTTTGGCGCACATCCGGAAGGATTAAACGCCGCAGAGGTCGAGAGCGCCCGCGAAATCCATGGCGAAAACCAGTTGCCGGCGCAGAAGCCGTCGCCGTGGTGGGTGCATCTGTGGGTCTGCTACCGCAATCCGTTTAATATTCTGCTGACCATTCTTGGCGCCATTTCCTATGCCACTGAGGATCTGTTTGCTGCTGGCGTCATCGCGCTGATGGTCGCCATCTCGACGCTGCTGAATTTTGTGCAGGAGGCGCGTTCCACCAAAGCGGCAGATGCGCTAAAAGCGATGGTCAGCAACACCGCTACGGTGCTGCGCGTTATCAACGAAAAAGGCGAGAACAGTTGGGTTGAACTGCCAATTGACCAGTTGGTACCCGGTGATGTCATCAAGCTGGCGGCAGGGGATATGATCCCGGCGGATTTACGTATCGTCCAGGCGCGCGATCTGTTTGTGGCGCAGGCTTCGCTGACCGGGGAATCGCTGCCCGTGGAGAAAGTCGCAACCAGCCGCGACCCGCAGCAAAGCAACCCGCTGGAGTGCGATACGCTGTGCTTTATGGGGACCAATGTGGTGAGCGGCACGGCGCAGGCTATTGTGATTTCGACCGGAGCCAATACCTGGTTCGGGCAACTGGCGGGCCGCGTCAGCGAGCAGGAAAGCGAGCAGAATGCCTTCCAGAAAGGGATCAGCCGCGTCAGCATGTTGCTGATCCGCTTTATGCTGGTGATGGCGCCCATTGTGCTCATCATTAACGGCTATACCAAAGGCGATTGGTGGGAGGCGGCGCTGTTTGCGCTGTCTGTTGCGGTAGGGCTGACCCCAGAAATGCTGCCGATGATCGTCACCTCGACGCTGGCGCGCGGGGCGGTGAAGCTGTCTAAACAGAAAGTCATCGTCAAGCACCTTGATGCCATCCAGAACTTTGGCGCGATGGATATCCTGTGCACCGATAAAACCGGGACCCTGACGCAGGATAAAATTGTGCTGGAGAATCATACTGATATCTCTGGAAAACCCAGCGAGCACGTTCTGCATTCCGCGTGGCTGAACAGCCATTACCAGACCGGGCTGAAGAATCTGCTGGATACGGCGGTACTGGAAGGCGTGGATGAGGAGTCTGCCCGCCAGCTTTCTACCCGTTGGCAGAAAATCGATGAGATCCCGTTTGATTTTGAACGCCGCCGCATGTCGGTGGTGGTGGCGGAAGAAACGGATGTGCACCACCTGGTGTGCAAAGGCGCGCTGCAGGAGATCCTCAGCGTCTGCACCCAGGTGCGCCACAACGGCGAGATTGTCCCCCTGGATGAGGGCATGCTGCGTCGGGTGAAACGCGTTACCGATACGCTGAACCGTCAGGGGCTGCGCGTAGTGGCGGTGGCCACCAAGTACCTGCCCGCGCGTGAAGGTGATTACCAGCGTATTGATGAGTCGGATCTGATCCTCGAAGGCTATATCGCGTTCCTCGATCCGCCGAAAGAGACCACCGCGCCGGCGCTGAAGGCGCTGAAAGCCAGCGGTATTACGGTGAAAATTCTCACCGGCGATAGCGAGCTGGTGGCGGCAAAAGTGTGCCATGAAGTGGGGCTGGATGCGGGCGATGTGGTGATTGGCAGCAGCATTGAAGGATTAAGCGATGACGAACTGGCAACGCTTGCTCAGCGCACTACGTTGTTTGCCCGCCTGACGCCAATGCACAAAGAGCGTATTGTCACGCTGCTCAAGCGTGAAGGTCACGTGGTTGGCTTTATGGGCGATGGCATCAACGACGCTCCGGCGCTGCGCGCGGCGGACATCGGTATCTCTGTTGATGGCGCGGTCGATATTGCGCGTGAAGCGGCGGATATTATCCTGCTGGAAAAGAGCCTGATGGTGCTGGAAGAAGGGGTGATCGAAGGACGCCGTACCTTTTCTAACATGTTGAAGTACATCAAAATGACGGCCAGTTCTAACTTCGGTAATGTGTTTAGCGTGCTGGTGGCGAGCGCCTTTTTACCGTTCCTGCCGATGTTGCCGCTGCACTTACTGATTCAGAACCTGCTGTATGATGTATCCCAGGTGGCGATTCCGTTTGATAACGTCGACGAAGAGCAGATCAAAAAGCCCCAGCGTTGGAATCCCGCCGAACTGGGCCGCTTTATGATCTTCTTTGGGCCGATCAGCTCGATCTTTGACATTCTGACCTTTTGCCTGATGTGGTTTGTCTTCCATGCCAATACGCCAGAGCATCAGACGTTGTTCCATTCGGGCTGGTTCGTGGTGGGCCTGCTGTCGCAAACGCTGATTGTGCATATGATCCGTACCCGTCGCGTGCCGTTTATCCAAAGTCGCGCCGCATGGCCGCTGATGCTAATGACGCTGGTCGTGATGGTGGTGGGCATTGCCTTACCGTTCTCGCCGCTGGCCAGCTATCTGCAATTGCAGGCGCTGCCGCTGAGCTACTTCCCGTGGCTGATTGCGATTCTGGCGGGCTACATGACATTGACCCAATTAGTGAAAGGTTTTTATAGCCGTCGCTACGGTTGGCAGTAAACATCAAACTTCTCAGCAGGATGGTGTAAATACCATCCTGCATTTCTCTTTTTCATTCGAAAGATATTCTCGCGAAATCGTAGTGTTTTATTTTTATTGAAATGCTAGCTGAGGGAATTAGTATCAAATCGCCTTCTTTGCGTTGCTTTTTTATCAATAAAACGATCTGCGTTGCAAAAATGAAACACTGTGCTAAAAATTATTAGCGTCTGCGATTTTTTGTGAACGCAGTCATCGAAATAAATTGTTACACCAGCTAGGCTGCGCAGGTAACGTCGTTAAGAAAGTTTCTCGCTGCCCGTTTTAATTCCGGCAGTCATTTGCTCTGCAAGCTATTCCTGTTAATGGATATTATGAACTTCTGGAGAAGGACAAATGAAACTGACAAAAAACCTGTTAAGTCTGTGTATTGGCGCGTCCGTATTACTGGCGAGTCATGCAACGCTGGCACAAACTTTTCGCGCCGCGGATGTGCATCCGGCTGATTACCCGAACGTCGTCGCAGTGAAACATATGGGGGAGAAACTCAGCGCCGCGACCGATGGTCGTCTGGAGATTAAAACATTTCCAGGTGGCGTGTTAGGTGATGAAAAACAGATGATTGAGCAGGCGCAATTAGGCGCTATCGATATTATTCGCGTCTCAATGACGCCTGTTGCCGCCATTCTTCCTGAAATTAACGTATTTACCCTGCCGTATATCTTTCGCGATGAAGACCATATGCATAAGGTCCTTGACGGCATGATCGGTCAGGAGATTGGCGACCGCCTGACGGCCAATACGAAATCGCGGCTGGTATTCCTGGGTTGGATGGACGCCGGGACGCGCAACCTGATTACCAAAAATCCGGTGGTGAAACCGGAAGATTTACACGGTATGAAAATCCGCGTTCAGGCGAGTCCGATAGCGCTGGATACCTTAAAGGCGATGGGCGCTAACTCTATCGTGATGGGCGTCAGCGAAGTGTTTAGCGGTATGCAGACCGGCGTTATTGATGGTACGGAAAATAACCCGCCAACATTTGTTGCGCACAACTATTTACCGGTCGTTAAAAACTATACCTGGAGCAAACACTTTATTATTCCTGAGCTTTTTCTGTTTTCCAAAGCCAAATGGGATAAATTGAAAAAAGAAGACCAGGAACTCATTATTAAGCTCGCCAAAGAAGCGCAGGTTGAACAACGCAAACTTTGGCAAGAATATAATGCGAAATCTCTGGAAACTATGAAAGCCAATGGCGTTCAGTTCCACGATATTGATACGGACTATTTCTATAAAGCCACGCAGTCAGTGCGGGATAATTACGGTAAAGACCACCAGGATTTGATCAAACGTATTCAGGATGTGAAGTAATTCATCAGGCGGAGGGGAGCAATCCTCTGCCTGAGTCTTTTGATTAATTCGAGGTGATAATTATGGGTGAATGTTATTCATCGGTAATGGATTTTCTTTATCGGGTCTCTATGTGGATTGCCGGTGTCGCATTATTGGTTATGGTCGCCATTATCCCTATTGGCATATTTGCACGCTATGTCCTGAACAATGCCCTGTCATGGCCTGAACCGGTCGCCATTCTTTGTATGGTGACGTTCACCTTTATTGGCGCGGCGGTGAGCTATCGCGCAGGTTCGCATATCGCGGTGAGCATGGTGATTGACCGTCTGGGGGAGTCCGCCCGTCGTTACTGCTCGATTGTCGCAGATATCATGTTGGTGGCGATCAGCCTGTTTATTCTCTGGTATGGAATCAATCTGTGTCTTGAGCTGTGGGACCAGCCTGTCGCGGAATTCCCGCTTTTAAGCGCCGGGCAAAACTATCTGCCGTTGCCGATTGGCTCCGCTATCACGCTGCTGTTTATCGCAGAAAAGATTTTCCGCGGCCCGCAATATCAACGTCCCGTTGTCATGCTGGGTTCAACCAGCTAGTTACCGCCCCCATTTCATTAAGGAAAGCAGATGGATGCATTTATTCTCGTCTTTACGCTTGGCATTATGCTGGCGATTGGGGTACCGGTAGCGTACGCGGTTGGCATTAGCGCCATCATTGGAGCCTGGTATATTGATATTCCGCTGGAAGCCGTGATGATCCAACTGACCAGCGGAGTAAACAAGTTTTCGCTGCTGGCGATCCCATTCTTTATTCTGGCCGGGGCAATCATGGCGGAAGGGGGGATCGCGCGCCGCCTGGTGAATTTTGCCTATATTTTCGTTGGCTTTATCCGCGGCGGGCTGTCGCTGGTAAATATCGTCGCCTCGACCTTTTTTGGCGCAATTTCAGGATCGTCGGTGGCTGATACCGCTTCTATCGGTTCAGTGATGATCCCGGAGATGGACAAAAAAGGCTACCCGCGCGACTTTGCCGCGGCGGTAACCGCCAGCGGCTCGGTGCAGGCGATCCTCACGCCGCCCAGCCATAACTCGGTTATCTACTCGCTGGCAACGGGCGGGACGGTGTCGATTGCCGCGCTGTTCATCGCCGGGATCCTGCCGGGCCTGTTGCTGAGCTTTAGCCTGATGGTGATGTGCGTGGCTTTTGCCCATAAACGCGGTTATCCAAAAGGGGAGCGCGTACCGTTTCGCCAGGCGCTGAAGATTTTCGTCGATACACTGTGGGGATTAATGACGGTGGTGATCATCATGGGCGGGATCCTGTCAGGTATCTTTACCGCAACGGAATCCGCGGCGATTGCCTGTCTTTGGGCCTTCTTTGTCACCATGTTTATCTATCGTGACTATAAATGGTCAGAGCTGCCGAAGCTGATGTTCCGCACGGTGAAGACGGTCACTATCGTCATGATCCTGATAGGTTTTGCCGCCGCGTTTGGGGCCGTCATGACCTATATGCAGTTGCCGATGCGGATTACCGAAGCCTTCACCAGCATCTCGGATAACAAATATGTCATCCTGATGTGCATTAACATCATGCTGCTGCTGATCGGTACGCTGATGGACATGGCACCGCTGATCCTGATCCTGACGCCGGTGCTACTACCGGTGACCAACGCGCTCGGTATTGATCCGGTCCATTTTGGCATGATCATGCTGGTGAACTTAGGGATCGGCCTGATTACGCCGCCGGTGGGGTCGGTGCTGTTTGTGGCCAGTGCGGTGAGTAAGCAGAAAATCGAGCAGGTGGTGAAGGCGATGCTGCCATTCTACCTGGTGCTGTTCCTGGTGCTGATGCTGGTGACGTACATTCCAGCGATTTCGCTGTTTCTGCCGAAACTGTTTGGCGTGATGTGATAAATGCCCGGTGGCGCTCGCGCTTACCGGGCCTACAAACTACGTTTGCATAGGCCGGATTACGCGAAGCCGCCATCCGGCACAAGGTGGTTTAGCGACGAACGGCGATCGCTTCAATCTCGATTTTCACGTCTTTCGGCAGACGAGCAACTTCCACGCAAGAACGCGCCGGGAAGGTCGCGTTGTGCTCGGTGAAGAACGCTTCGTAGGTGGCGTTGACGGTAGCGAAATCGTTCAGGTCTTTCACGAAGACGGTCGTTTTAACGATGTCGCCCACTTTCAGACCTGCTGCTTCAACGATAGCTTTTACGTTTTCCAGCGACTGACGCGCCTGAGCGGACACGTCTTCCGCTACGGCGCCGGTTTTCGGATCGACCGGGATCTGACCGGAAGTGATTACCATGCTACCCAGGTCAACACCCTGTACGTATGGGCCGATTGCTGCTGGTGCATTTTCCGTCGCGATAGTCTTGCTCATGATTTCTCCTGAATTACAGCGGTAATAGAATGTTCCCGCTCATTATAGGGAGCAGGGATCTCATAACCAACCCTAATTAGTTGGCCAGCACCACATAATGCGAAAACTCTTTTTCACAGTATTTGCATTTGAGTGCGATGTCATCAGCACGCTTTTTCACTGCAAAACTGGAAGAAACCGGCTCAGCATGACTGATACAGTTGCTGTTCGGGCACACCAGCACGTTGTCGATGCGCTCTGGCAGACTCGGACGTGATTTACCCACCACGTCGTAATCGTCAATGCGGTTCACCGTTGCCTGCGGCGCGTACAGAGAGAGTTGGTTAACCTGCTCGTCGGTCAGGAAGGTATTTTCAATTTTGATCAGGTCCTTACGACCCATCTCACCGGACGGCAGGTTCAGACCGATGGTGATTCGCTGGTCGGTTTCTGTCAGCTTGAACAGCGTCAGCAATTTAAAACCAACCTGTGCGGGAATATGGTCAATCACGGTGCCACGTTTGATGGCTTCAACCTGCAGTTTGTTATCGTGTGTCATCTCTTTTTCTCCCTTACAGTGCCAGTTCGCTATTCAGTACCAGTGCCAGTAACGCCTGGCGGGCGAAGATGCCGTTGCCAGCCTGCTGGAAATACCAGGCGTGCGGCGTCTTATCGACGTCGGTGGTGATTTCATCAATACGCGGCAGCGGATGTAGTACCTTCATATTGGCTCTGGCGCCGTTCAGGTCGCTGGCGCGCAGGACAAACTGTGCTTTCACGTTGGCGTATTCGGATGGGTCCAGACGCTCTTTTTGTACGCGGGTCATGTAGAGGATATCGACTTCCGCCATCACCTCTTCGATAGTGCCATGCAGGCTCCAGGCGATGCCCTTTTCAGTCAGCATATCCAGAATGTACTGCGGCATGGCCAGCGCATCCGGGGCGATGAAGTAGAAGCGGTTGCCTTCAAACTTCGCCAGCGCCTGGGTTAAGGAGTGGACGGTGCGGCCATATTTCAGATCACCCACCATGGCGATTTGCAGATTGTCCAGGCGGCCCTGTGTCTCCTGAATGGTAAACAGATCCAGCAGCGTTTGGGTTGGATGCTGGTTAGAGCCGTCGCCCGCGTTAAGAACCGGAACGTTACCAGAGAATTCTGTTGCCAGACGCGCGGCGCCTTCCTGCGGATGACGCATGACGATGGCGTCGACATAGGTGCTGATGACGGAAATGGTGTCAGCCAGCGTTTCGCCTTTTTTGCCCAGAGACGTGTTGCTGCTGTCAGAGAAACCTACCACGCTGGCGCCCAGACGGTGCATAGAAGTTTCAAAGGATAGACGGGTGCGGGTGGACGCCTCAAAGAAGCAACTGGCGATGACCTTATGCTTTAACAGTTCCGGTTGTGGGTTCGCTTTTAATTTCGCCGCCGTTGCGAGGACCAGATTGAGGTCATCGCGGCTGAGGTCGTTTATGGAAATGATGTGTTTTTGATAGAGCGGGTTAGCCATGTTTATCTCCTGACGCCTGGGCAAAAAAAAAGCCCCTCAATTGAGGGGCTCGGAATGGGTGATCAACGGAAAGAAAAACGGCAGGCCAGCGTCCTTTTTCAGACGCGGTAAGACAAAATGTCGTACACACTGAACCATACATCCTCCCGGCAAATTGTTCGCGATTATACTCAGCTACGTTATGGGATCAAGCGAAAAATGCACGATTTATTCATCGCAAACGGTTCTTCTGAATTTTAATTCATTTTAAAGAGATAATTAATCTGCTTGTGAACCAGGCCCGTTCGCTGCACGACGCGCGGCGCGACCCAGACGATACTGCTGCCGGCAATGACGCCCAGAATTTCCGGCAAGGCGTGATAATCGAGGATTCTGGCAACCGCGCGACCATACCCTGCAGCGGTGTGAATGAGGATAAACTCGCTATTGTGTTCTATGCTGACCACCATTTCAGCGATCGATCGCGCCGCATCAGGAGCGGGTCGTGACTGAGGATTGACAGAATAAATTTTTTGCCCTTTTGTATTTCTTATTTTTATGGCCCCAAGCAACTTCAGCAAACGAGACACCGTCGACTGACTAATACTGGTAAAGCCGTGGCTTTGCAGATCGCGGCGCAGCGCTTCCTGGGACAGGTAGCTTTTTTCGCTAATCAGGCGCTGACACATCGCCAGCTGTTTTTGCTCTTTGGCAGAGTAATCATCGAATTCCTTCATAAAATCACCTTATATTTCTTATCTGTATCAATGCGATGGCGAAATTCACCACATTTGCAGTATCAATAACGGCTCAAACGGGCGGTTGTGCAGAAAAACGAGAGAACGATCAAAAAAGCCGTCGGATACCGACGGCTAAAAGAGCTACAGCATCGCGCCGATACTCAGGACGACCATGTTCAGTAACGTCAAAATAAGCAGTAACGGAGCGACCCATTTCAGGTAACGCACATAGGGAACGCGCGCGATGGCCAGCCCCCCCATCACAACCGCAGAGGTGGGCGTAATCAGATTCACAATGCCGGAAGCGGATTGATACGCGGTGACGACCAGATCCCTCTGTACATGCGCGAAGTCGGCCAGCGGGGCCATAATGGGCATGGTGAGGACCGCCAGCCCAGAGGACGATGGGACCAGGAAGGAGAGCAAAACTTCCAGCCAATAGGTCACATTGATGAAAATGGTGGTGGAAAGGCCGGAGACTATATTTTCGGCGCTGTGCAAAATGGTGTGAGTGATCATGCCGTTATCCATCACCACGACGATGCCGCGCGCAATACCGATAATCAGCGCCACGCCAAGCAGATCCCGCGCACCGTCAATGAACGTACTGGTAAATGCCTCTTCACTCATGCGGGCGATTACGCCGACGATAATCGCAGCAGCCAGAAAGACTGCGGATATTTCTGCCATCCACCATCCGAGTACCGCCACCCCATAGATCATTACCGCAAAGGCGGCGGCGAAAATCAGCAGGATCCATTTCCTCGTTGCCGTGAATTCCAGATTGGTATTGGCGCGACAACCGAGAAAATGGGCGCGGTTTTCCTCCATTTTATCCGCCACGATAGACAGCTCAGGATGGCTGCGAACTTTCCGGGCATAGCGCATGACCCACACCACGCAGATCACATAGCCGACGACCAGCAGCAGAATGCGCATCAGCATTCCCTGGGTGAAGGGGATCCCGGCCGCGTTGGCAGCGATAACCGTTGCGAACGGGTTAATGGTCGAACCGAGTGTGCCGATACCTGCGCCGAGCAAAACGGTCGCAGCAGCGACCAGTGGATCAAAGCGGGCCGCCATCATTACCGGGACGAGCAGCGTGTAAAAAGGTAGCGACTCTTCCGCCATCCCGTAAATCGTACCGCCGGCGGCGAAAAGTCCCATCAGGATGGGGATCATCCACTCTTCTTTTCCATTAAGCCTGACCGTCACGCGTTCGATACCGGCGTCAATGGCGCCCGTTTTATTTACCACGCCGAGAAAACCGCCGATGATCAGGACAAACAGCGCCACATCAATGGCGCCGGCGGTGTAGGTCTCGTGATTATAAAGACCGTCAATTGGCGCCAGCAGTACAGCGGTAATACCTTGTGGATGCGCCTCTGTGGGGGCATAAGTCCCGGCAACCGGCACTTCTTTACCCAGGGTCGCATTCATCGCCATCTGGTATTTCCCTGCCGGGACAATCCAGGTCATAACAGCGACGAGTGCAATAAGAATAAACAGGATGGTATACGCGCTGGGAAATTTGAATTTGCCCATGATGTTCTCCGGATAGCTCGGGCATATGCCGTCAGGCGACATATGCCCGCAGGGGTTAGTCGCCGAGTGTCGCTACCATGACCGCTTTGATGGTATGCATCCGGTTTTCTGCTTCGTCGAAGACGATGGAGTGTGCTGACTCGAACACCTCTTCCGTGACCTCAAGCCCTTTCAGACCGTAAGCCGCTTCGATTTCACGTCCAACTTTGGTGTGTTCGTTATGGAAGGCGGGCAGACAGTGCATAAATTTCACATTGGGGTTGCCGGTTGCGTTGATGACTCGCTGGTTAATCTGGTAAGGCGTCATCAGGCTTACGCGTTCTGCCCATGCCTCTTTGGGTTCGCCCATGGAGACCCAGACATCGGTATAGAGGAAATCCACGTCGTAAACGCCTTCCTCAACGTCCTCCGTGAGCGTAATGCGCGCGCCTGTCACGCTGGCGATTTCACGGCATTCGGCAACCAGCGTCTCATCCGGCCAGAAGGATTTAGGGGCGACGAGGCGGATGTCCATCCCCATTTTCGCCGCGCCAACCATCAGCGAATTACCCATGTTATTGCGGGCGTCACCGAGGTAAGCGAAGCTCAGTTCAGGTAAGGTTTTGCCCGGCGCGTGTTCCAGCATGGTCATCAGATCCGCAAGGATCTGCGTAGGGTGAAATTCGTTGGTCAGTCCGTTCCATACCGGAACACCGGCGAACTGCCCCAGTTCTTCGACGATCTCCTGGCCATATCCGCGATATTCGATGCCGTCGTACATGCGGCCTAACACGCGGGCGGTATCTTTCATCGATTCTTTGTGACCAATCTGTGAGCCGCTTGGGCCGAGATAGGTCACCTGCGCGCCCTGATCAAAAGCGCCAACCTCAAAGGCGCAGCGGGTGCGGGTTGAGGTTTTTTCGAAGATGAGCGCGATATTTTTACCGACCAGCGTCTGTCTTTCGCGTCCGGCCTTTTTCGCCGTTTTTAATTCGATAGCCAGATCGATCAGGTACTGGATCTCTGCCGGGGTGTAGTCGAGCAGTTTAAGAAAATTGCGATTTTTTAAGTTAACAGTCATCAGAATGTCCTTATGTAGGCCGGATAAGGCGCAGTCGCCCATCCGGCAAAAATGGGTCACGCGTCGTAAGCAATGGTTTCGGGCCGAATCAATGTGCCTTTCTCTCCCGAGAGAATGGCCGGGCCGTCGGCCAAGGAGCCGATGCCTGCTATCCCCTGGCATTGAGAGACAAAATTCGCGCAGGCGGTAACTTTCGGCCCCATAGAACCGGCGTCGAACTGCATCTCGCCGAGTATTTCGGGGGTGACCTGAGCCAGAGGGCGCTGGGTGGGTTTGCCCCAGTCGAGGTACACCGCGTCGGCATCGGTCAGGATGAGCAACGCATCAGCATGAAGCTGGCTGGCGAGCAGGGCGGCGGAGAGATCTTTGTCGATTACGGCTTCAATGCCGTGGTAGCCATCGGCTTTTTCCACGACCGGCACACCGCCGCCGCCATTGCAGATGACCAGATGATCGCGGGCGATCAACGTCTGGATCGCGTCACTTTCAACAATGCGTTTGGGCTGCGGAGAGGGCACAACGCGACGGAACGCTTTACCATCGGCTTTGAAAACCCAGCCTTTTTCCACCTGTAATGCACTGGCCTGGGTTTGGTCGTAAATGGGCCCGATATATTTGGTGGGATTGCTGAAGGCTGGATCGTGGGCATCGACTTCAACCTGCGTCAGCAGGACGCTAATTTCTCGCTGTGGAAGCTGGTTTTTCAGCGCCTGTTGCAACATATAGCCAATCATTCCCTGACTTTCCGCGCCGAGAATGTCGAGCGGATAGGGGGTGACGCTGGCGTAAGCGCTGTTTTGTAACGCCAGCAGTCCAACCTGTGGGCCATTGCCGTGTACCAGAATCACACGCCACTGTTGCGTAAGCCGGGCGATGGTTTTTGCCGCCAGCTCAATATTCTTACGTTGGATGTCTGCTTCCAGCGGCTCGCCGCGTTTGAGCAGCGCGTTGCCGCCCAGAGCCACAACCAGGGTCGGTTTATTTTCCATGACGTCTCCTTAAATACCGTCGCGTTCCAGCGGGCAGCTCATGCAGCGCGCGCCGCCGCGTCCGCGTCCAAGTTCGTCGCCAGGAATGGGTAAAACGGTGATGCCGGCTTTGTCGTATTTCTCGTTGGTCCAGATATTGCGCTCGTAACCCACAACAACGCCGGGGCGTAGCGTCAGGACGTTGTTGGCGTCATTCCACTGTTCACGTTCGGCTTCGAAGGCGTCACCGCCGGTAGTAATCAGGCGAATTTGATCGAGCCCCAGCGCTTTTTCCAGGGCATGGATCAGCGTACTTTCCTGCGTCCGTTTCAGGCCGCCGCGCCCGTCTGGCGTCAGAGTCCAGCACTGCACGTCCGGGCGCACCACTTCCGGGTAGACAGAGAAGGTATCGATATCGATGTGGGTCATCACGGTGTCGAGATGCATACAGGAACGATGCTTAGGCAGTTCGACCGCGATGACGCGCTCTGCCTGGCGATGCTTGAAGAGTGACTGGGCAAGGAACTCGATTCCCTGTGGCGTGGTGCGCTCAGACATGCCAATAAGTACCGCACCGCGACCAATGACCAGCACATCTCCACCTTCTAATGTGGCGTGGTCGTAATTAATATTTTCATCACCGAAATATTTAATAAATTCACCATCGGCGAATTGCGGGTGCCAACGGTAAATCGCCCGCAGATTATTAGTTTCTCGTTGCCGGGCAGTTTTAGCCATCGGATTAATCGACACGCCGTTATATATCCAGCAGGAGGTGTCGCGGGTAAATAAATGGTTGGGCAATGGCTTCATAATAAAATCATTAATATCATGAGTATCCACCACCATATTTTTTATAGAGGCAGGGATTTCGCCATAGGTCAGCCCGCCGCTTAAATGCCGTGCCAGTTCCCGGTGCTGCATGTCCGCAAGCCAGGCGCGGACATCGGCGGCGAAAGTGGGTCCAAGGCGATAATCAGAAATTTGCGTATCCAGCAGCCAGCTTTTAGCGTCGGGAATATCCAGGGTTTGTGTTAATAAATCAGTGAGTAACAGAACCTCAATTCCCTCCTGGCGCAGCGTGTTGGCGAAAATGTCGTGCTCTTCACCTGCACGTTCTACCGAAAGCACATCATCAAAAAGCAGCTCCTGACAGTTGGATGGCGTCAGCCTTTTTAAGCTGAGATTAGGGCGATGCAGCATCACGCTACGTAATTGACCGATTTCAGAACCGACATAATGCTTTTCCATCATTATTCCTTTAATACGATTTTAAAAAATAAAGAGGAGATGGCTGCAAATGCAATTTATTGCAGTCATGATTTTTCAGCTGATTTCAGAATCTATATTTAGATCTTATTTGATACGGAAACGTGATTTGTTTCACAGTCGGTTCGATATTTGAATTTGCTTTCCTAATATATGAGATGGCTCTGAGATTTTAAAAAATAATAAATACAATAACTGAATTGCTACGCATGAATATGTCTTGTTATTTATCTATGTTAATTTTATGTACATTTTTAAAAATATATGCATTTAATAATTAATTGATTTTTATGTGTTTTTTATTATGAGGTGAATGTTTATGCGGTTCTGTGATTCTATTATTTGTACGGGACAGTTTATTGCCAAATAAATATGGTGGCGAACAAAGCGAGTGGGGGAGGTGTGAATTGTGATCGACGGCTGGGTTTTATCATAACACGTTCAAAACCAGCAAGTTACCAGCAAAGAGAAAAATGAGAGGGTAAGAGTTATGCAGTGTTTATGCATAACCTGATGCGTTAGGTTAACAACTATCTAACATTATCAGCGATAAACATGCGTTGCCGCAAAATATCGGTAATTAGGAGTGGTATGGCAGGCCGTTTTTTCGTATAACAACAAAAATGAAACGATGTTTTAATTAAGGGGTTTGAGATGATTGTCGGCAATATTCACAACCTGGGTGCCTGGCTGCCGGAAGAGCTGCGTCAGGCGATTGAGCACATTAAAACGCATGTTACGGATGCGACGAAAAAGGGTAAGCATGATATCGATGGCGATCGCCTGTTTTATCTGATTGCCGAAGATATGACGGAGCCGTTTGCACAGCGCCGTGCCGAGTATCATGCCCGCTATCTGGATATTCAGATCCTGCTCAAAGGGCAGGAAGGCATGACCTTCAGTACGCAGCCTGCGGGCGCGCCGGAAACTGACTGGCTGGCGGATAAAGACATTGCCTTCCTGCCGGAAGGGGCACAGGAGAAAACGGTGGTGCTGAACGAAGGTGACTTTGTGGTGTTCTATCCGGGGGAAGTGCATAAACCGCTGTGCGCAGTCGGCGCTCCGGCGCTGGTACGCAAAGCGGTGGTGAAATTGCGGGTGGAATAAGCGTGTTTGCCGGGGGCGGCTTCGCCTTGCCCGGCCTACGGGAGCGCGGTTGTAGGCCGGATAAGATGCTGAACATCGCCATCCGGCAAATCAATCACGCAACGCTATCATTTGGAAAGCGTCGCCACCATTACCGCTTTAATGGTGTGCATCCGGTTTTCCGCCTGATCAAATACGATGCTGGCGGGTGACTCAAAGACGTCGTCGGTCACTTCCATCCCGCCGTGCAAACCGTACTGTTGCGCCATTTGTTTGCCAAGCGTGGTTTGATCGTCATGGAACGCGGGCAGGCAGTGCAGAAATTTCACCTGCGGATTGCCGGTGAGCGCCATCATCGCGCTGTTTACCTGATATTTGCGCAGCAGCGCAATACGCTCGGCCCACTTCTCTTTCGCTTCGCCCATTGACACCCATACGTCGGTGTAGATGAAGTCCGCACCTTTTACGCCCGTGGCGACATCTTCCGTCAGCGTAATATTGCCACCGTTTTTCTGTGCCAGCGCTTTGCATTCTGCAACCAGACTCTCATCCGGCCAGCAGGCCTGCGGTGCAACCAGACGCAGATCTAACCCGGTTAACGCGGCGGCTTCCAGCATCGAATTGCCCATATTGTTACGGGCATCGCCGGTGTAGACTAACGTCATCTCATTAAATGCTTTACCCGGCAGGTGTTCCTGCATAGTTAACAAATCCGCCAGTAACTGGGTGGGATGAAACTCGTTAGTTAATCCATTCCACACCGGCACCCCGGCATATTCCGCCAGCGTTTCCACCACTTCCTGACCGTGACCCCGATACTGAATACCGTCGTACATGCGGCCGAGTACGCGGGCGGTATCTTTAATCGACTCTTTATGCCCAATCTGGCTGCCGCTTGGCCCGAGATACGTTACGCGAGCGCCCTGATCGTATGCGGCAACTTCGAAAGAGCAACGAGTACGAGTCGAGTCTTTTTCGAAGATGAGCGCGATATTTTTACCGGTGAGTTGAGCGACCTCGGTGCCGTTTTTCTTATCTGCCTTGAGCTGCGTGGCGAGCTTGAGCAGTGACGTGAGTTCAGCAGAGGTGAAATCAAGCAGTTTCAAAAAGTGCTTCTGATAAAACGTAGACATGGTTTCCTCACATGGCTTAAGCCATTTATTGAATTAAAATTCAATTTATATGGATGTTTATTCATTTGCAACCTTGTTTAACAAATCTTTCCTGGAAAGGTGGAGGCAATGACAGCGGTATGTGACAATAAGAGTATCGGCAGGACATTATGAGGAACGAGCCATGGCAAACCCGGAACTACTGGAAGAGCAGCGTGAAGAAACACGCTTGATTATTGAAGAGTTACTCGAAGATGGCAGCGATCCAGACGCGCTGTACACTATCGAGCATCACCTTTCCGCGGACGACTTTGAAACCCTGGAAAAAGCGGCAGTAGAAGCCTTCAAGCTGGGTTATGAAGTGACCGAGCCGGAAGAGCTTGAAGTCGAAGAAGGCGACACGGTTATTTGTTGTGACATCCTCAGCGAATGCGCCCTGAATGCCGAGCTGATTGACGCTCAGGTTGAGCAACTGATGAACCTGGCTGAAAAATTTGAAGTGGAATACGACGGTTGGGGCACCTATTTTGAGGACCCGAACGGCGAAGAAGGTGAAGATGGCGACGATGAAGACTTCGTCGACGAAGATGATGACGGCGTGCGTCACTAAGTCATCTGCTGACCTGCGGTAGCCCAGGCTGCCGCAGGCCAAGGACAACGTATGGATTACCCGCAAATACTCTCCCCGATCCACAACTTCCTGCAATGTAAAACGCCTCAGGCCTGGCTTGATAAAGCGCGAGACCCGGCGAATCTGCCGCTGTTACTGACCGATCACCTCGTCTGCGAACTGAAAGCGGCGCAAACGGCAATGCTGCTGGTGCGTAAGTATGCCGCGGATAAACAGGGATCGCAGGCGCTGCTGGACTGGCTAAAACCCTATGAAGCCTTTGCTTTCAGGGAAGGGGATGAGCCGGATTTTATCGCGCTGAATAAACAGATAAGCAAAAGCGTTATGCCGCAAACCGACGACCCGTGGGGACGAAAGCTTATCGACAGCATGGTGTTGCTGATCAAAGAAGAGCTGCATCACTTCTCGCAGGTACGCGAGGCGATGACGATCCGCAATATCCCTTACATCAAAATTACCGCCAGTCGTTACGCCAAAGGTATGCTCAAAGAGGTTCGCACCCACGAGCCGCTGACGCTGATCGACAAGCTGATTTGCGGAGCGTATATCGAAGCCCGTTCCTGTGAACGGTTTGCCGCGCTGGCGCCGTATCTGGAGGCGGATTTGCAGGCGTTTTACCTGTCGCTGCTGCGATCCGAGGCTCGGCACTATCAGGATTATCTGGCGCTGGCGCAGCAGGTTTCTGCTGACGATATCAGCGACCGGGTGCAGTTTTTTGGCGAAGTCGAAGCCGCGCTGATTACCTCTCCTGACGACGAGTTCCGCTTTCACAGCGGCATACCGGCTTGATTCCTTCTGTGACGCGCGCTGTTCAATCATCGCGCGTTTTACCTCTTCTCCCTTTCCGCTAGCAAAATCTGGTGGCTGGAAATCGCCCGCCGCTGCCGTAATAATCAAAACACACGAAGGGGGAAATATATCTCCTTACTTGAGATTGTTTTGCATAAGGATGGTTAATGAACTGGGCTCACGTATTGTTAGCAGGCTATATCGGGGTGGTGATTGCCATCGTCGTTGGCATGTTCCGTAAAAAAGGGTGGCTGGGCAAGATCTCTGGCGCGGTGGTCTTTGTGGTGGCGATTATTGCGTGGAATCTGTTTGATGTGCACTACCTGATCCCACGTGAAAACCCGGATTATGGTCTGACCGAAGAGCAGCAGTTTGAAAAAGCGATGCTCTCTAATCCGGCGTTTCAGGTGATTAAAGAACAGGAGCCTGCGCTGACACAAAAAATTATCAGCCAGGCAGCGCAGATGAAAAAAGCAGGGAGCAGTGAACAGCAGGTTATCGACGCGATACAGCCGCAGATTCTTCAGTTGCAGATGGCACGATTGCAGCAAGCTCCTGATGCCAATGTCATTGAATATATGAAAATTAATCTTGAACAGATCGCCGCCGTGGCCAAAATAGGTGATGACGAATGCTTCCGCTTCCTGTTTCCGGCGGTAAAAGGTGGGATTAACCCGGCACGCCTTGTTCCGCGTGAGATTATGGAGCGTCGTATGGCGAGTGACATGAGCATGATGTACGCCTCTCACGGACCGAAAAAACATACGGTTACGGCAGAGGAAAAGCAACTGGCGCTTCAGGACCTGCAAAGCATCAGCCCTGGCCTGGTACAGCGCTATGGACCGGATATTCAAATCATGGCTGATCCGACTAAAGCTGTCGGCAAAGAGAAGATTGCCTGTGAGATAGTGCAGGATCTCTGGTCACAGGTGTTGAAGCTGCCGACCGCGCGTTCGGCCGGCGTGATTCGTCTGATGCTTTCGGCTGAGATGCAGTAAGGTCAATATGGCCCCTCGGCGTAAGGTCAGAGGGGCTTTAACATCCGCACTTCACAATCCACGTGCCCGGTACAGCCCAGCGCTTCGCTGATGTGCTCAAAGCCTAAATGTTCATACAGGCGAATAGCCTCAGTCAGAAACGCGGTCGTTTCCAGATAGCACTGCTTAAAACCCTGCTCACGGGCGTGATCCAGCGCCATCAGCGCCAGCTTTTTCGCCAGCCCCTGGCCGCGTACGCTCGACAGGAAATACATCTTCTGCAGCTCGCAAATGTCCGGCTCGCTACAGCCTAACGGCGCGACGCCGCCGCCGCCCACCACCTGACCATTCTGCTCAACGACCCAATAGGCTGCGCCCGGCTGGCTGTAAACCTGGAACAGTTCATCCAGATTAGGGTCGGCCACGGTATAGCCTTTATCAGCGGTAAGCCCGTATTCGGCGGAAACCTGGCGGATAACGCGGGCGATGGCGGCGTTATCGTCGGCGGTAAGACGACGCAGCGTCGCAAAGACAGGGGTAGTAACACTCATAGCGAACTCATGACAGAAACGTGGAACATATGCAGTTAATAACACTGCGGGGAGGGGAAGTGCAAGCGATGATAATTCAATAAAAAGCCTCTGATGCACACGCTCAGAGGCTTTTTATTCGTCAGTGGTGTCGGATGCGCTACGCTTATCCGACCTACGTTGACGCTGCCCGTTGGCCGGATAAGCGCAGCGCCATCCGGCAAATATACGGGCACGATGATTACAGCGCGGCGATAACCGCCTGCTGCTCAATCAGCTTCGCTTTCGCTTCCGCGTAACCGTCCAGCTTCTCACGCTCTTTGGCGATCACCGCTTCCGGCGCACGAGCGACGAAACCTTCGTTGGAAAGTTTGCCTTCGATACGGGCAATCTCACCTTCGATTTTCGCCACTTCTTTCGCCAGACGCGCCAGCTCATCTTCTTTGTTGATGAGGCCAGCCATCGGGATCAGCAGTTCGGCGCCGTCGATGATTTTGGTCACGGAAACCGGACCTTTGTCATCGGCAGGCAGCACGGTGATGCTTTCCAGACGCGCCAGGTTCAGCAGGAAGCTACGGTTGTCGTTCACACGACGCATCGCGTCAGCGCTGCAACCACGCAGCAGCAGCTCCAGCGGTTTGCCCGGCGCGATGTTCATTTCCGCACGGATATTACGTACGGCGACGATCGCCTGCTTCAGCCATTCGGTATCGGCCAACGCGGCTTCATCAACCTGCGCGGCGTTATATTCCGGGAACGGCTGCAGCATGATGGTGTCAGCGGTAATACCGCAAATGACCTTCACGCGCTGCCAGATGGTTTCGGTGATGAACGGGATGATCGGATGCGCCAGGCGCAGCAGACCTTCCAGCACGGTGACCAGCGTATTGCGGGTGCCGCGCAGTTCAGACTCGGAACCTCCGGTCATCACCGGTTTGGTCAGCTCCAGATACCAGTCACAGAACTGGTTCCAGGTGAATTCGTACAGAATGCCCGCGGCGATGTCGAAGCGGAAGTTATCCAGCGCTTCGCGGTACGCTTTAACGGTCTGGTTGAATTCAGCCAGGATCCAGCGGTCTGCCAGCGACAGGGTCATTTCGCCGCCGTTGAAGCCGCAATCCTGACCTTCAGTGTTCATCAGCACAAAGCGGCTGGCGTTCCACAGCTTGTTACAGAAGTTACGGTAACCTTCCAGGCGCTTCATATCCCAGTTGATGTCGCGGCCGGTCGAGGCCAGCGCCGCCAGGGTAAAGCGCAGGGCGTCGGTGCCGTGCGGCTCAATGCCGTTCGGGAACTGCTTCTCGGTACGTTTGGCAATCTTCTCAGCCAGCTGCGGCTGCATCATGTTGCCGGTACGTTTTTCCAGCAGTTCCGGCAGGGAGATGCCGTCGACCATATCCAGCGGGTCGATGACGTTACCCTTGGATTTGGACATCTTCTGGCCTTCGTCGTCACGAATCAGACCGGTCATGTAGACGGTATGGAACGGCACCTGCGGCTTGCCGTTTTCATCTTTGATGAAGTGCATGGTCATCATGATCATGCGGGCAATCCAGAAGAAGATGATGTCGAAGCCGGAAACCATCACGCTGGTTGGGTGGAACTGACGCAGCGCGTCGGTGTTTTCCGGCCAGCCGAGGGTGGAGAAAGTCCACAGCGCGGAGGAGAACCAGGTATCGAGAACGTCTTCGTCCTGACGAAGCGCAACGTCGGCGCCGAGGTTGTTTTCCTGGCGGACTTCGTCTTCGGTACGGCCTACATAAACGTTGCCGTCGTTGTCGTACCATGCCGGGATACGGTGACCCCACCACAGTTGACGAGAGATACACCAGTCCTGAATATCACGCATCCAGGAGAAGTACATGTTTTCGTACTGCTTCGGCACGAACTGAATGCTGCCGTTTTCAACGGCTTCAACCGCTGGTTTCGCCAGCACGTCGGCACGGACGTACCACTGGTCGGTCAGCATCGGTTCGATAACCACGCCGCCACGGTCGCCGTAAGGAACGGTCAGGTCGTGCGGTTTAATTTCTTCCAGCAGACCCAGGGCGTCAACGGCTGCGACGATCGCTTTACGCGCGGCAAAGCGTTCCAGCTTCTGGAATTCAGCCGGAATCGCGTTGGAGTAAACGTCGGACTCTTCGCCTTTGGTGTCGTACACTTCCGCGGTTTCACGGATGTCGCCGTCAAAGGTCAGAATGTTGATCATCGGCAGGCCGTGACGTTTCCCGACTTCGTAGTCATTAAAGTCGTGCGCTGGGGTGATCTTCACGCAGCCGGTGCCTTTTTCCATGTCGGCGTGTTCGTCGCCCACGATCGGAATACGGCGGTTAACTAGCGGCAGGACAACGAATTTACCGATCAGATCTTTGTAGCGCGGATCTTCCGGGTTAACGGCCACGCCGGTATCGCCGAGAATAGTTTCCGGACGAGTGGTAGCGACGACCAGGTAATCTTTACCGTCTGCGGTCTTCACGCCGTCGGCCAGCGGATAGCGGATGTGCCACATCGAGCCTTTGGACTCGCGGTTTTCCACTTCCAGGTCAGAGATGGCGGTGCGCAGTTTCGGGTCCCAGTTCACCAGGCGTTTGCCACGGTAAATCAGGTCTTCTTTGTACAGGCGAACAAAGACTTCTTTCACGGCATTGGAAAGACCTTCGTCCATGGTGAAGCGCTCGCGCTCCCAGTCAACGGAGTTGCCGAGACGGCGCATCTGACGGGTAATGGTGCCGCCAGATTCCGCTTTCCACTGCCAGATTTTGTCGATAAACGCTTCGCGACCGTAGTCGTGACGAGTTTTACCTTCTTCAGCGGCAATCTTACGCTCAACCACCATCTGGGTCGCGATACCCGCGTGGTCGGTACCGGCCTGCCACAGGGTGTTTTTGCCCTGCATGCGCTGGTAGCGGATCATGGTGTCCATGATGGTTTGCTGGAAAGCATGACCCATATGCAAACTGCCGGTGACGTTCGGCGGCGGGATCATGATGCAGAAGGACTCTTTGCTTTCATCGCCGTTAGGTTTGAAATAGCCCTGCTTTTCCCAGTGCTCGTAAAGCGGCTGTTCGATATCTTGTGGGTTATATGTCTTTTCCATTATTTCCAGGTTGCCGTATTCAGGTTAAAACCAGCCACGCGGTATGCTTTGTAGCGATCGCGTGCCGATTGTTTCAAAGAATCTTCGTAAGGGACGAAGTCTATCACTTCTGTGAAAGCGGTGGCAAAATCTGCAAAGCCAACGCGCAAACTGATCAGCAGGTCGCGCGGGCTGCTGTTGCGTTTTTCCGGCCAGGCAATCTCTACCGGCGAGCCGCCTCTGGGACCTTCACCCGCCAGATTATGCGGCACGAAGCTTTCTGCCGGTCTTGCCCACAGGGCCTCATCAAGGCGAAAGGCCTGCTTTTCGTTTTCGCAGGCGATCAGCACACGCTTGCCAGCACGCCAACGTTCTGCGGCAATTTCACACACCAGTTGCTCGACGGCGCTTAAGCCATCAACGGTAGTGTCATTATCCAGAAGATAGAACGTCGCATTCTTCATATATGGGGCTTCTTGTGGTGGATTTAAATACAAGGCCGGGTGACCCGGCCTTTTCGCCTGATGGCGACGCTCGCGCGTCTTATCAGACCTACAGCTTACTGCTTTGTAGGCCGGATAAGCGTAGCGCCATCCGGCATTTACACATTACTCGTCGCCGTTAAATCCGGCTCGATTGAGCAGGAACTGCGACAGCAGCGCTACCGGACGACCGGTGGCGCCTTTGGCTTTACCGGAACGCCATGCGGTACCCGCGATGTCCAGGTGCGCCCAGTTATATTTACGGGTAAAGCGCGACAGGAAGCAGCCCGCGGTGATAGCACCGCCAGGACGGCCGCCGATGTTGGCCATATCCGCAAAGTTGGACTCCAGTTGTTCCTGGAATTCATCACCCAACGGCAGACGCCACGCGCGGTCGCCCGCCTGCTCGGAAGCACCGATCAGCTCGTGCGCCAGCGGATTGTGGTTCGACATCAGGCCGGTGATGTGATGGCCCAATGCAATCACGCACGCGCCGGTCAGCGTTGCCACATCAATGACCGCTTCCGGTTCAAAACGCTCGACGTAGGTTAACACGTCGCACAGTACCAGACGGCCTTCAGCATCGGTGTTCAGTACTTCAACGGTTTGACCAGACATGGTCGTCAGCACATCGCCTGGGCGATACGCGCGGCCGCCCGGCATGTTTTCGCAGCCCGCCAGTACGCCGACGACGTTGATTGGCAACTGTAGCTCCGCCACCATGCGCATCACGCCGTAAACCGCTGCCGCGCCGCACATGTCGTATTTCATCTCATCCATACCTTCGGCAGGTTTGATGGAGATACCGCCGGAGTCAAAGGTTAACCCTTTACCCACCAACACGATCGGGCGTACGTCTTCGGATTCGACACCTTTATACTCAATCACCGACATCAGCGATTCATTTTGCGAACCATTGCCGACCGCAAGATAGGAGTGCATGCCCAGCTCTTTCATCTGCTGCTCACCGATGACGCGAGTGACAACATTTTTGCTATAGCTGTCAGCCAACTGACGCGCCTGAGAAGCCAGGTAGGCGGCGTTACAGATATTCGGCGGCATATTACCGAGATCTTTTGCCGCTTTGATCCCGGCGGCAATCGCCAGGCCGTGCTGAATGGCACGTTCACCGCTGGTCAGTTCGCGGCGGGTCGGTACGTTGAAGACCATTTTACGCAGCGGACGACGTGGTTCGCTTTTGTTAGTCTTCAACTGATCAAAGCTGTACAGCGTTTCCTGGGCCGTCTCAACGGCCTGACGTACTTTCCAGTAGTTATTGCGGCCTTTGACGTGCAGCTCAGTCAGGAAACAGACGGCTTCCATCGAGCCTGTATCATTCAGGGTATTTATAGTTTTCTGAATGACCTGCTTATACTGACGTTCATCAAGCTCACGCTCTTTACCACAACCGATGAGGAGAATTCGCTCAGACAGGACATTAGGAACATGGTGCAGCAACAGGGTTTGACCCGGTTTGCCTTCCAGTTCGCCACGACGCAGCAGTGCGCTGATGTACCCGTCGCTGATCTTGTCGAGCTGCTCTGCAATCGGAGAGAGGCGGCGTGGTTCAAAGACGCCCACAACGATGCAGGCACTCCGCTGTTTCTCCGGGCTACCGCTTTTTACACTGAACTCCATGCACTACGCTCCTGAATCTTAAAGACAACGGCGGTGGCTACGGATAGAATTGCAAGCTTTCGTAACTCATTCCCGCTGTTGCGGTGACTTCGTGTTAATCTTAACGTTATTACGGCATTGGCACGTCAGAACAATTTCTGAGAGGTGGATCCGTTGAGTATAATGATCTTAGCGACGATTTCGACGACTCAAGAGAATAAATGACGTTTAAGCCATGAAACAAGCTAAATTCCGGCAAAAGACGGGTTTTTACGGGCGTATTTAAAGTGATAATCATAAGATATCTGGTTCGGGAAACGCTCAAAAGCCAACTTGCGATCCTTTTCATCCTGCTTTTGATCTTCTTTTGTCAAAAGTTAGTCAGGATCCTGGGTGCGGCGGTTGACGGTGATATCCCGGCGAATCTGGTGCTCTCGCTGCTGGGGCTGGGCGTGCCAGAAATGGCGCAACTTATCTTGCCCTTAAGCCTGTTCCTCGGGCTGCTGATGACGCTGGGCAAACTGTATACCGAAAGTGAAATTACGGTCATGCACGCCTGTGGGCTGAGCAAGGCTGTGCTCGTGAAAGCGGCGATGGTGCTGGCGTTGTTTACCAGTATTATTGCGGCGGTTAACGTGATGTGGGCCGGACCATGGTCCTCCAGGCATCAGGACGAAGTGCTGGCGGAAGCGAAAGCTAACCCCGGCATGGCTGCGCTTGCTCAGGGGCAATTCCAGCAGGCGACTAACGGCGGTTCGGTGCTGTTTATCGAAAGCGTTGACGGCAGCAACTTCAAAGATGTATTCCTCGCGCAAATCCGCCCGAAAGGTAATGCCCGTCCTTCGGTGGTGGTGGCTGATTCCGGACATCTTACCCAGATGCGCGATGGCTCCCAGGTCGTGACGCTGAACCAGGGCACGCGCTTTGAAGGGACTGCGCTGCTGCGTGATTTCCGCATCACTGACTTCCAGGATTATCAGGCGATTATTGGCCATCAGGCTGTGGCGCTGGATCCAAACGATACCGACCAGATGGATATGCGTACGCTGTGGACGACCGACAACGATCGTGCTCGCGCGGAGCTGACCTGGCGTATCACGTTAGTATTCACCGTATTTATGATGGCGCTGATGGTCGTACCGCTGAGCGTGGTCAACCCGCGTCAGGGGCGCGTACTGTCGATGCTGCCCGCCATGCTGCTCTATTTGCTGTTCTTCCTGGTCCAGACATCCCTGAAGTCGAACGGCGGCAAAGGTAAGCTGGATCCGGTGTTCTGGATGTGGACGGTTAACCTGGCGTATCTGGCGCTGGCGATTGTACTTAACCTCTGGGATACGGTGCCTATGCGCCGCTTGCGTGCCCGTTTTATGCGTAAAGGAGCGGTATAATGCAGCCCTTTGGTGTACTTGACCGCTATATCGGTAAAACCATTTTCACCACCATCATGATGACGTTGTTCATGCTGGTGTCGCTCTCCGGGATCATCAAGTTCGTCGACCAGCTGAAAAAAGCCGGGCAGGGGAGCTACGATGCGATGGGCGCCGGGCTGTATACCCTACTCAGCGCACCAAAAGATATCCAGATTTTCTTTCCGATGGCGGCGCTGCTCGGCGCGTTGTTGGGGCTGGGCATGTTGGCTCAGCGCAGTGAACTGGTGGTAATGCAGGCTTCCGGATTTACCCGTATGCAGGTGGCGCTGTCGGTAATGAAAACCGCGATTCCGCTGGTGCTGTTGACGATGGCCATCGGTGAATGGGTGGCGCCGCAGGGCGAACAGATGGCGCGTAACTATCGTGCCCAGCAGATGTACGGTGGCTCGCTGCTCTCCACGCAGCAGGGGTTGTGGGCGAAAGATGGTGACAGCTTTGTCTACATCGAGCGGGTGAAAGGCGACGCCGAGTTAGGCGGAATTAGTATCTACTCCTTTAATGATAAACGTCGTTTGCAGTCCGTTCGCTATGCCGCGAGCGCGACATTTGACCCGGAGCAGAAGGTGTGGCGTCTGTCGCAGGTGGATGAATCTAACCTGACCGATCCAAAGCAAATCACTGGTTCGCAGATGGTGAGCGGGACCTGGAAAACCAACCTTACGCCGGACAAGCTCGGCGTCGTCGCGCTGGATCCTGATGCGCTCTCGATTAGCGGTCTGCATAACTACGTGAAGTATCTGAAGTCGAGCGGCCAGGACGCCGGACGTTACCAGCTCAATATGTGGAGCAAAGTCTTCCAGCCGCTGTCAGTGGCGGTCATGATGCTGATGGCGCTGTCGTTTATCTTTGGCCCGCTGCGTAGCGTCCCGATGGGCGTGCGCGTGGTGACAGGGATTAGCTTCGGTTTTGTGTTCTATGTGCTGGACCAAATCTTTGGCCCATTAACGCTGGTGTACGGCATTCCGCCGATTATCGGCGCGTTGCTGCCTAGCGCCAGCTTCTTCCTGATAAGCCTGTGGTTGATGCTGCGTAAGTCGTAATATCCGCCCCTCCCGTAGTGCGGGAGGGGCGTTTCACTGCTAGCGTTTTCTGCCGCCCATCAAACTTCCCAACATGCCGCGAATTATCTGGTTAGTGACCTGTCGCGCCGCGCTTTTCGCCACGCTCTGTACTACGCCATCGCGCTTACCGCCGCGTGGTCCGGTGCTGCCAAACAGAATATCTTTCAACCCCCCGAGAATACCGCCATCCACGTCGATCGCTTTACCGTTGGCGGGAGGCGTATTTTGCTGCTCGGTGCTGGCCTGTACGCCTTGCTGTAAACGCTCATAAGCGGACTCACGGTCGACCTCTTCCTCATATTTTCCGTACAATGAGGAGTGATTAATCAGCCCGTTGCGCTCGTCGTCGGTTACCGGTCCCATGCGCGAGCACGGCGCAATTACCATCGCCCGTTCCACCACTGAGGGGCTACCTTTGGCATCGAGGAAGGAAATTAGCGCTTCGCCGGTACCCAACTCCTGAATGGCTTTTTCAGTATCAAATGCCGGATTGGCGCGCATAGTTTGCGCCGCGGTTTTCACCGCTTTCTGATCTTTTGGCGTGAAGGCGCGCAGGGCATGTTGCACGCGGTTTCCCAACTGCCCGAGTACGTTGTCCGGAATATCGGACGGGTTTTGTGAAACGAACCACACGCCGACCCCTTTCGAGCGGATCAGGCGGATTACCTGTTCAATTTTATCCAGCAATACCTGCGGGGCGTCGTTGAACAACAAATGGGCTTCGTCGAAGAAGAACACCAGTTTTGGCTTCTCCAGATCGCCGGCTTCCGGCAGTTGTTCATACAGTTCGGAGAGCATCCACAGCAGGCTGGCGGCGTACAGTTTGGGCATCTGGTACAGCTTCTCGGCGCTGAGGATGTTGATTACCCCTTTACCGCTGGCGTCAGTGCGCATCCAGTCTTTGATATCCAGCATCGGCTCGCCAAAGAAGTGCGCCGCTCCCTGTTGTTCCAGTGACAGCAGTCCGCGCTGGATAGCGCCCACCGAGGCGCTGCTGATGTTGCCGTACTGGTTCTGGAACGATTTAGCGTTATCGCCGATGTACTGCGTAATGGCCCGCAGATCTTTGAAATCGAGCAGCAACAGACCCTGGTCATCGGCAATACGGAAGATAATATCCAGCACGCCGGACTGCACATCGTTGAGATTCAGCAGACGCGCCAGCAGCAGCGGCCCGAGGTCAGAGACCGTGGCCCGCACCGGGTGGCCTTTTTCGCCGAAGATATCCCACACCGTGACCGGATTCGCATGCGGTTGCCAGTCGGTAATGCCGATGTTTTTCAGGCGGGCGAGCAGCTTTTCAGAGGCTTGTCCTTCCTGCGCTACGCCGGTTAAGTCACCTTTTACGTCGGCCATAAATACCGGCACGCCAATCTCAGACAGCGATTCGGCCAGTTTCTGTAGCGTGACGGTTTTACCGGTCCCGGTCGCGCCGGTAATCAGCCCGTGACGGTTGGCCATGCCTGGGAGTAAAAACAGTTCGGTGTCCGGCGTGCGGGCGATTAGCAGGGGTGCGCTCATTGAGATTTCCTCCATTTATCCTGCCTGGAGTATAGGCAATATGAATGAAAGAAAGTATGAGCAAGGGAGATAAAAAATCTTAAAGCGTGTGGCCGTGATAAATCTGATACCCCAAATCCACGGTGTTGTGGTTATGGTCGTTGTTCTTGATTTTGCTCAGCAACATCTGCGCCGCCATACGGCCAATGTCGAAACGCGGGGTGATCACGCTGGCGAGGCTTGGGATCATCTGCCGCCCCATTTCCAGTCCGTGAAAACCAGCAATCGAGATCTGTTCCGGAACGGCCAGCTCGCGTTCGCGGCACAGCAGCAGCGCGCCCATCGCAATATCGTCGTTGGTGCAAAAGACGCCGTCTAAATCCGGATGCGCGGCGAGCGCGTCCCGCATCATCTGGGTGCCGAGATGAATGGACGAAATAGAACGCGGATTAACGCGCAGTGGCGACAGACACCGCCGCGTCATGGCATCACAATAACCGCGATAGCGCTGTTCATCGCGGACGTCGTCTTTCGAACCCAGATAGAGGATTTTGCGGCGCGGGCGTTTATCCAGCATGGTGCTGACCATATCAAACGCCGCCTGACGGTTATCAAAGCCCACCTCCATGTCCAGACGGTCACCCTGAATATCCATCAGCTCGACCACCGGAATATTGGCTGAACGCAGAAATTTAACCGTGCGCAGAGTGTGATATTTCTCGGACAGAATAATGCCGTCGATATTGTACGACAGCAGGTTGATCACCGACTCTTCCTCGGATTCCCGGTCATAATTGTAGTTGGCGATCAGCGTCTGATAGTTATGGTCCGAGGTGACCGACTCAATACCGGCCAGAATGTCAGCGAACAGCTGGTTTTGAAACGAGGGGATCAGCACGCCGAGCGTATAGCTTTGCGCATTCAGCAGCATCGCGGGCGCGCGGTTGGGGATGTAATTAATCTCCTCCATAATCTGCGCAATGCGTTCACCGGTTTCCTTTGCGACCTTTTTCGGCGAGCGAATGTAGCGGCTCACCGTCATTTTGGTCACGCCCGCCAGTGTGGCGATATCTTGCAAAGAAATTCTGTGGTTCCTCATTTTCTCTCCCGTGCCGGGGAGCGCTGACCTGTGCTCCCCGGTGATGACCGTCTTAATGCAGGATGGCGTTCAGCGCCAGTACGCCCAGCAGACCCATAATGGAAATCAGCGTCTCCATCACCGTCCAGGTACGCAATGTTTCCCCAACGCTGAGATTAAAATAGCCTTTAAACAGCCAGAATCCCGGATCGTTAACGTGGGAGGCAATCACGCTGCCCGCGCCGGTTGCCAGCACCATCAGCGCCGGGTCGGCGTGAGTAACGTTAATAATCGGCAGCACCACGCCTGCGGTGGTGATCGCCGCCACGGTCGCAGAACCGAGCGCGATACGTAGCAACGCGGCGACCGTCCAGCACATCAGCAGCGGAGAGAGCGACGTGCCGGTCATCAGGTGCGAGATATACTGCCCCACGCCGCTGTCGACCAGTACCTGCTTAAACGCACCGCCGCCGGCGATGATGAACACAATCATCGCGATTGCGCCGATAGAGTTGCCAATGATATCCATAATTTGCTCGATCGTCCGTCCGTTACGTCGACCAAGGGTAAAAATGGCCAGCACGATGGCGATAAACAAGGCGACCGCAGGGTTGCCGATAAACTCAAAGAATACCCGCACGCTGTTGGACTTCGGCAGCGTAATTTCACATACCGCCGCCACCGCCATCAGTATGACCGGGATAACCGCCGCAAAGATACTGTTCCAGAACGACGGCATCTCTTCTTCGGTGAACAGATGCGGGTTGAATAACCCTTCCGGCGGCGCTTTCTCAAAGCGGGTCAGCAGTTTAGAAAACAGCGGCCCGGCGACAATTACCGTCGGGATGGTAATAATAAAGCCGTACAGCAGGGTGGTGCCGAGATTGGCCTCGAAAATGGTGGCAATCGCGGTGGGGCCCGGATGCGGCGGCAGGAAACAGTGGGTTACGGACAGCGCCGCCACCATCGGCACGCCGACATACAGCAGCGGCAGACCGGAAGAGGCCACCACCGTAAATACCAGCGGCAGCAGCAGAACAAAGCCGACTTCGAAGAACATCGCCAGACCGACGACCAGACCGGTGATCACCAGCGCCCACTGCACACGTTTCTTACCGAACGTGTCAATCAGCGTGGTGGCGATGCGCTGGGCTGCGCCGGTATCGGAGATCAGCTTGCCGAGCATCGCGCCAAACCCGAGGATCATCGCCAGCCCGCCGAGCGTACCGCCGATCCCATTTTGTATAGAGTGCAGAACGGCCTGAGCATCCATCCCTTCGGCAAAACCGACGACCGCCGCCACCAGGACCAGCGCAATAAAGCCGTTAACTTTAAAGCCAATCATCAGGACCAGAAGCAGTGCGACGCCTGCCGCAATTATTATTAATGGCATAATCGTTTCTCTTATATCCCCGTCATACTTCAAGTTGCAGGTGTGTTGGCTGCGCTCACTCACCCGAATCACTTACTCGAGTAAGCTCATCGGGTTCATTCACTTGCCGCGTTACTCGACCTGCGGCCTCGCCCCTTCGGGGCCAGCGCAAGCGCTGTTCAAAATGCTTTTGGCATTTTGTCCTGCAACTCGAATGATTTCGGGTGGGTGCCAAAATGCAGCGCCTGGGCGCTGCGTGATGTTGCGTTGTGTTGTATCAGACGGCGACCAGCATGCCGCCATCGACGAACAACAGGTGCCCGTTAACAAAATCGGATGCTTTGGAAGAGAGAAATACCGCCGCGCCAATCAGCTCCTGCGGATCGCCCCAGCGCGCGGCAGGCGTACGTTTACACAGCCAGGAGGTAAAGGCTTCATCCTCGACCAACGCTTTGGTCATTTCAGTTTTGAAGTAGCCCGGCGCGATACCGTTGACCTGGATATTGTGGCGCGCCAGCTCAACGCACATCCCACGGGTGAGCATTTTTACCGCGCCTTTGGAGGCGGCGTACGGCGTAATGGTGTCGCGGCCCAGTTCGCTCTGCATCGAGCAGATGTTGATGACCTTCCCGGCCTGGCGTTCCACCATCCGGCGAGTGACCGCCTGCGAGACCAGGAACACCGCCGTCTGGTTAACGGCAATCACATCGTTCCAGTCCTGTTCCGGGAACTCGGTAAAGGGATGGCGGCGCTGGATACCGGCGTTATTCACCAGCACATCAATTTGGCCAATGTCTTTTTCGATATGCTCGATGGCGGCATCAATGTCCTGTTTCTGCGTAACATTAAATGGCGCGGCAACGGCGCGGATCCCTTCCTGCTGCAGTTTGGCGACGGCGGCCTCCGCGCGCTCTGGCGTAATATCATTGACGATAATCTGCGCGCCATATTTACCCAGGCCGGTCGCCAGTAAATAACCAATACCCTGAGCCGAACCGGTGATCAGAATGTTTTTGCCGTCCAGTGAAAAAAGATCGTTCATCATGTTATTCCTTATTTTGTTTCTGCAAAAACGAGCTGGACCTTTGCCGCCTGGGTTTTGTCCCCGGCGAAGATCAGCGCTTGTTCAAGCTCGGTAAATGGATATTCGGCGCTGAGTAACGGCAGCGGATCGATAACGTTATTCGCCAGCCACGACACCGCGGTGTTGAACTCGGTGGTAAAGCGGAACGAACCTTTGAGCGCGATCTCTTTGCCGATCAGCATCATCATCGGGAAGTCCGGCACCGCGCCGCCCATGCCGACCTGCACCATCACGCCTTTTGCGCGGGTCACTTCCAGACAGGTGGTGATTGAGGACGGATGACCGGAGACTTCGAAGCTAACGTCGAAGTAGCCTTTCTCTTTTTTCCACTCCTCGAGCGAGTCCTGCTGCGGGTTAATCAGCGTGTCGGCCCCCATCTGCTGGGCCAGCGACAGCGAACGCGGGCTGATATCAGCACAGACAATCTCTGCCGCACCGAGCGTTTTTACCGCGCTGACGATCAGGCAGCCGATAGGACCGACGCCGGAGATAAACACGCGCTTGCCCTGCAGGTCGCCCGCTTCATGCGCGGCGTGGATCGCGACCGCTAACGGTTCGGCAAAGGCCATGACTTTTTCATCGGCCTCTTGGGGGTAGGGAATACACTGCGTGGTATCGACGGTTTTAAACCGGGTAAAACCGCCGTCGACATGGGGAAAATACATGGCGCTACCAAAAAAGCGCATTTCCGTGCACTGGTTTTCTTCATGTTGCAGACAATATTTACAGTGGCCGCACGGCTTCGACGGATTAATCGCCACTGACTGACCTTCATGTAATTCTTTGGAGTCGCTGTGCACCACTTTACCAATAACTTCATGGCCTAAAATCATCGGCGCTTTAACAGTGAAATTACCGACTTTTCCTTCCTGATAATAATGTAAATCGGACCCGCAAATACCACCGCGGGTAATTTTTACTAGTGTTCCTTTATTATCCCATTCAATATTTTGGTCGGTAACGGCAACAGTTTTCTTACCCGCGACAACGCAGGATTGGGTTTTGACTTGCATAAATGCCTCACTGGTCAGGTAGTAACCTCGACAGCATTTAAGCGGTTTTAATTATTATTATTTGTGAAGTAAGTCACGCTGGAAAATTGTTACACTACAATGTTACGCATAACGTGATGCGCCTTGTAAATCTGTGCGGTCGTGCCGAAAAAAGGTGAATTCTGCAATGTGCAAGGCGTAGTATCGCGTCATGGAATATAAATCTGGAGTTTTTTGATGGCCGGGGAAAGTTATATTTTGATGGGCGTTTCGGGGAGCGGTAAATCTTTAATTGGCAGCAAAATTGCCGCTGTATTATCGGCTAAATTCATTGATGGCGACGATCTTCATCCAGCCAAAAATATTGATAAAATGTCTGAGGGTATTCCATTAACCGATGAGGACAGACTTCCCTGGTTAGCGCGATTAAATGATGCCTCATACAGTTTATATAAAAAGAATGAGACCGGATTTATTGTCTGCTCGTCATTAAAAAAACAGTACCGCGATATATTGCGGCAGGGCAGCCCGAATGTGCATTTTCTGTGGCTGGATGGTGATTACGAGACCATTCTGGCACGTATGCAGCGTCGGGCAGGGCATTTTATGCCGGTGGGCTTGTTAAAAAGCCAGTTCGACGCGCTGGAGTGTCCGCAGGAAGATGAACGCGATATTGCCCGCATCGATGTGAACCATGACATCGAGCATGTGACGGAACAGTGCCGCCAGGCGGTGCTTGCGTTTCGTAGCGGGCAATAGGCCCAGCCCCTTGCGGGACTGAGCCCTGCATCAGAAGTCGGCTTTCAGCACCACGCGGTAGCGGGCTTTGCCGTCGCGCACGTGCTGGATAGCTTCGTTAATTTGCGACATCGGGTACAGTTCGGTAGTCGGCGATACCTTGCTGCGCCCGGCAAACTTCATCAGTTTACGCAGTTCGAAGGGCGTACCGGTCGCCGAACCGGAGATGCTACGATCGCCGGCAATTAAGGTAAATGCCGGCACCGGCAGCGGTTTCAGCACCGCACCGACGGTATGGAAGTTACCGCCGTAGGCCAGCGCTTCAAAATAGGGCTGCCAGTCGAGGTCGACGTTAACCGTGTTAATGATGAGATCGAACTGGCCCGCCAGCGCTTTTAGCGCATCCGGATCGCGGCTGTTGACCACCTTATCCGCTCCCATCGCCAGTACCTCCTGCTCTTTCGCCGGATTGGAGCTGAACGCGGTCACCTCGCAGCCCATCGCGTGTAACAGTTTAATGGCGATATGCCCCAGGCCGCCGATGCCGATCACCCCGACGCGGCTGGTGGCAGTGATGTGGTGCATCAGTAGCGGTTTGAACACCGTGATACCGCCGCACAGCAATGGGCCAGCCGCCGCCAGGTCGATGCTTTCCGGCAGCGGGATCACCCACTGCCAGTCGGCCCGCAGCTTCTCGGCAAAGCCACCGCGATTGAGAATCGTGGGAACGGAACCTTGCAGGCAGTTAATCTGATTACCGCTGATACAGGCGTCGCAATGCCCGCAGCTGCGCGCCGTCCAGCCAACGCCGACGCGCTGGCCAACTTTCAGACCCTTATCCTGCGCCGCGCTGCCTAGCGCCGCCACGCGACCAATCACCTCATGCCCGGCAACCAGCGGATACTGAGAGAACCCCCATTCGTTGTCGATCATCGACAAATCGGAATGGCAGATACCGCAGTAATCGACCTGTACCTCGACATCTTCCGGCTTAAGCTCGCCCGCATCATATTCATAGAGTTCGAGTTCGCTGCCCGCCGATTTTGCGGCGTAACTTTTTATCATCGACATCGTGTTTCCCTCAGTGTGGTGTTGAATTGGAAGTGTAGAGCATGGGGAAACGGGACGCTTCGCAGAACGGGGGCTTAAGGAGGTTATTGCGGGGACTAAACCGTGATGTTGATTGCAGCTCCGAAAGGTAATGCTGAAATTTTCAACACTTAGCGATCCATACGCACGCTGACGCTTGCATGGTGGCGCATGACAGGTATAATCCACAACGTTTTCCGCATCCCTTCCGTGCCGGAGTGGCGAAATCGGTAGACGCAGTTGATTCAAAATCAACCGTAGAAATACGTGCCGGTTCGAGTCCGGCCTTCGGCACCATCGTAACATCAATAGACGTCAACGGACGTCTTTTTTTGTGCCTGAAATCCAGTATCCGCAAGGCTTTCCTCGCTTTTTCATTCAACCTAAGTCAACCTGATTCAATCTACATCAACTTACTGATGCGGGTACAACTGTGGGTATATCCCGGTTCGATAATGTTTGTACCCACACAGAACCCTTGAAAGGATACTCATCATGGCTCTGAGTGATGTGAAGGTTCGTTCGGCTAAGCCTGAAGAAAAAGCCTATAAGCTTACTGATGGCGACGGTATGGTATTGCTGGTTCACCCCAACGGTTCCAAATATTGGCGACTGCGTTATCGCTTCGGTGGTAAAGAGAAGATGCTGGCACTAGGGAAGTATCCTGAAGTTTCGTTAGCTGATGCTCGATCGCGGCGAGACGAAGCGCGTAAGCTTTTAGCTAACGACGTCGATCCCAGTGAAAACAAGAAAGCGGTTAAGGTAGAACAGGAGCAAGAGGCGATAACGTTTGAAGTGGTCGCCAGAGACTGGCATGCCAGTAATCAGAAGTGGTCTGCATCGCATAGTGCTCGTGTATTGAAAAGCCTGGAAGATAATCTCTTTGCTGCTATCGGTAAGCGGAACATAGCAGAGCTTAAGACTCGGGATCTTCTTGTACCCATTAAAGCGGTGGAGTCATCCGGGCGTCTTGAAGTCGCCGCCCGTTTACAGCAGCGAACTACCGCGATTATGCGCTTTGCTGTTCAGAGCGGCTTAATCGATTACAATCCCGCTCAAGAGATTGCCGGTGCGGTGGCTACGGCGAAAAGACAGCATCGTGCTGCTCTGGAACTCAATCGTATACCTGAATTGCTTCACCGTATCGATCACTATTCTGGAAGACCGTTAACCCGACTGGCTGTCGAACTCACGTTATTGGTTTTCATCCGTTCAAGCGAGCTGCGTTTTGCCCGCTGGTCAGAAGTCGATTTTGAAACAGCCATGTGGACGATTCCAGGTAAGCGTGAACCGCTGGAAGGTGTTAAACATTCTCAGCGTGGTTCAAAGATGAGGACGCCACATCTTGTTCCCTTGTCGCGTCAGGCCTTAGCTATTTTGGAAAAGATCAAAGGCATGAATGGAAACCGAGAGTTGATCTTCGTTGGCGATCACGATCCTCGTAAACCCATGAGTGAGAATACGGTGAATAAAGCTCTGCGAGTGATGGGTTATGACACGAAAACGGAAGTGTGTGGCCATGGTTTTAGGACAATGGCGTGTAGTTCGTTGATTGAGTCGGGATTGTGGTCGAGGGATGCGGTAGAAAGGCAGATGAGCCATCAGGAGCGTAACTCTGTGCGGGCGGCTTATATTCATAAGGCGGAGCATCTGGGGGAGAGGAGGTTGATGCTGCAGTGGTGGGCAGATTATCTGGATGCGAATATGCAAGAAGTTATCTCTCCCTTTGACTATGCCAAAACTAACAACCCATTGAGATAAGTTGGAACGAACTACTTCATCAATATTCATTTTAAATAAGACAATTCTAGCAAGGGGCAAAATATACTCTAAATCACCGGGATATTCATTCATAACAATGCATATCCCGGCGATTTACTGAACTGGATTGACTGTCTAATCATAGTGAAAATTCAGATCTTTTATGACTGTTATAGGTTGATTAAGTGGGTAATGGTGCCAACTTACTGATTTAGTGTATGATGGGCTGGTGATGCTGCCAACTTACTGATTTAGTGTATGATGGTGTTTTTGAGGTGCTCCAGTGGCTTCTGTTTCTATCAGCTGTCCCTCCTGTTCAGCTACTGACGGGGTGGTGCGTAACGGCAAAAGCACT
>NZ_JAPPTE010000090.1:0-286 GCF_026719375.1 Citrobacter sp. W9
TACACGTTGGGATTACACGGTGATGGGGGTGGCAATGACTGGGGTAGTTATCCCCAGTTTCGTGGTCGCTCCCTTATTGGTCATGATATTTGCCATAACTTTGAAATGGCTGCCCGGCGGGGGCTGGAACGGTGGGGCGTTGAAATTTATGATCCTGCCAATGGTGGCCTTGTCACTGGCCTACATCGCCAGTATCGCTCGTATTACTCGCGGTTCGATGATTGAAGTGCTGCACTCTAACTTTATTCGTACCGCGCGCGCCAAAGGGCTGCCGATGCGGCGGATT
>NZ_JAPPTE010000091.1:0-280 GCF_026719375.1 Citrobacter sp. W9
ACCTCGAGGCAGCGCTTCAACTGTTTATCCATTGGCGCTTCAATACGCATCACTTCCCCCGTACCTGGATGAGTAAACTTCAACGCTGCGGCATGCAGGAAAAGTCGGTTCAACCCCGTATCCGCCAGTTGCTTATCGAACTCACGGTCACCGTAGCGATCGTCAAAAGCAATTGGATGACCGGCATACTGGGTATGCACACGGATCTGGTGCGTACGGCCGGTCACCGGGCTACAGCGCACAAGCGTGGCAAACGCATAGCGCTCTTCCACTTTAAAAC
>NZ_JAPPTE010000092.1:0-264 GCF_026719375.1 Citrobacter sp. W9
TTACGTGCAGCTTTCCCTTCAGGCGGGATTCATACAGCGGCCAGCCATCCGTCATCCATACCACGACCTCAAAGGCCGACAGCAGGCTCAGAAGACGCTCCAGTGTGGCCAGAGTGCGTTCACCGAATACGTGCGCCACAACCGTCTTCCGGAGCCTGTCATACGCGTAAAACAGCCAGCGCTGGCGCGATTTAGCCCCGACGTATCCCCACTGTTCGTCCATTTCCGCGCAGACGATGACGTCACTGCCCGGCTGTATGCGCG
>NZ_JAPPTE010000093.1:0-262 GCF_026719375.1 Citrobacter sp. W9
GAGTGGACGCATCACTGGTGTTCGGGTTGTCATGCCAATGGCACTGCCCGGTAGCTAAATGCGGAAGAGATAAGTGCTGAAAGCATCTAAGCACGAAACTTGCCCCGAGATGAGTTCTCCCTGAGACCTAGAGTCTCCTGAAGGAACGTTGAAGACGACGACGTTGATAGGTCGGGTGTGTAAGTGTAGCGATACATTGAGCTAACCGATACTAATGAACCGTGAGGCTTAACCTTACAACGCCGAAGGTGTTTTGGCGGAT
>NZ_JAPPTE010000094.1:0-255 GCF_026719375.1 Citrobacter sp. W9
GCCCGATGACCTTGTCATGCAGCTCCACCGATTTTGAGAACGACAGTGACTTCCGTCCCAGCCTTGCCAGATGTTGTCTCAGATTCAGGTTATGTCGCTCAATGCGCTGAGTGTAACGCTTGCTGATAACGTGCAGCTTTCCCTTCAGGCGGGATTCATACAGCGGCCAGCCATCCGTCATCCATACCACGACCTCAAAGGCCGACAGCAGGCTCAGAAGACGCTCCAGTGTGGCCAGAGTGCGTTCACCGAAGA
>NZ_JAPPTE010000095.1:0-255 GCF_026719375.1 Citrobacter sp. W9
AATCAACCGAGATTCCCCCAGTAGCGGCGAGCGAACGGGGAGCAGCCCAGAGTCTGAATCAGCATGTGTGTTAGTGGAACGGTCTGGAAAGTCCGACGGTACAGGGTGATAGTCCCGTACACAAAAACGCACCTGTTGTGAACTCGAAGAGTAGGGCGGGACACGTGGTATCCTGTCTGAATATGGGGGGACCATCCTCCAAGGCTAAATACTCCTGACTGACCGATAGTGAACCAGTACCGTGAGGGAAAGGCG
>NZ_JAPPTE010000096.1:0-254 GCF_026719375.1 Citrobacter sp. W9
GGCATCCAACGCCATTCATGGCCATATCAATGATTTTCTGGTGCGTACCGGGTTGAGAAGCGGTGTAAGTGAACTGCAGTTGCCATGTTTTACGGCAGTGAGAGCAGAGATAGCGCTGATGTCCGGCAGTGCTTTTGCCGTTACGCACCACCCCGTCAGTAGCTGAACAGGAGGGACAGCTGATAGAAACAGAAGCCACTGGAGCACCTCAAAAACACCATCATACACTAAATCAGTAAGTTGGCAGCATCACC
>NZ_JAPPTE010000097.1:0-254 GCF_026719375.1 Citrobacter sp. W9
GGCCAGGCCTCAGCATTTTATTATGGTGATCCCCTGGGCGAAATGCGCCTGGTAAGCAGAGTTTTTGAAATGTAAGGCCTTTGAATAAGACAAAAGGCTGCCTCATCGCTAACTTTGCAACAGTGCCGCCAGATGTTGTCTCAGATTCAGGTTATGTCGCTCAATGCGCTGAGTGTAACGCTTGCTGATTACGTGCAGCTTTCCCTTCAGGCGGGATTCATACAGCGGCCAGCCATCCGTCATCCATACCACGA
>NZ_JAPPTE010000098.1:0-254 GCF_026719375.1 Citrobacter sp. W9
AGTACCAGCGTACGGCCCACAGAATGATGTCACGCTGAAAATGCCGGCCTTTGAATGGGTTCATGTGCAGCTCCATCAGCAAAAGGGGATGATAAGTTTATCACCACCGACTATTTGCAACAGTGCCTCGAATCAGCCTATTTAGGCTATTTTTTCCACCATTTCTGGCGTTATTTCCGGTTTTTACTGAGATCTCTCCCACTGACGTATCATTTGGTCCACCCGAAACAGGTTGGCCAGGGTGAATAACATCG
>NZ_JAPPTE010000099.1:0-254 GCF_026719375.1 Citrobacter sp. W9
AAAAACGCCAATGGTCAGATTCTCAAAATTAATTTGCATATCGCTTGACTCCGTACATAACTACGGAAGTAAGCTTAAGCTATCCAAACCAAATTTGAAAGGACAAGCGTATGTCTGAACCACAAAAGTCTGAACCACAAAACGGGCGCGGCGCGCTCTTCGCCGGTGGGCTGGCCGCCATTCTTGCGTCGGCCTGCTGCCTGGGGCCGCTGGTTTTGATCGCCTTGGGGTTCAGCGGGGCATGGATCGGCAAC
>NZ_JAPPTE010000009.1:0-193506 GCF_026719375.1 Citrobacter sp. W9
TTCAGTCATTACAATGAATATCACCCACACAGTGCGCTGGGATATCGCTCACCGCGGGAATTTATACGCAGGAAATTATCGCAACCGTAAGAGAGAAAATGCGTCTGGATATATAGGGGCAAATCCACCGACGCCGAATCCAACCCCTGAGCCGACGCCAAATCCGACGCCAAACCCAACCCCGGAGCCGACGCCAAATCCGACTCCGGCCCCGGCCCCAACATCGGAACCATCATATAACCCATCAGTACCTGGTTACGTTATCGCCCCATACTTAAACCGTATGTATGGCTATCAGACCGTTGGTACTTTGCATGAAAGGGTCGGTGAACAGGAAAATATTAAGAAAGAAAGTAATATGCCTCAGGGGGCCTGGGGACGTATTGGCGGCGGTGAAACAAAATCTAATGCAGATCGTTTTAACTATGACGCCGACACCTGGTTTGCTCAGCTTGGCGGCGATCTTTATAACAACTTTGAAGAAGATGGCACCAGAGTACATAGTGGCGTATTTGCTACTTTCGGACAAGTTAGCACGTCTGCTAAAGATTCTGTTCGTGGAATGTATCAAGGCAGATCGACAACGACAGGTAAGATCAATTCCAAAGGTTACGGTGTAGGGGCATATTACACCTCATATTTTTCAAATGACGTATATGTAGATACTGTGGCTCAGTATACTCACTATCGTAATGAATATAATAGTATTTACGGTAATGATGCCACTCAGGATGGTGATGGCATAACTCTATCCGTAGAGGCAGGTAAGCCATTCAAATATGCTAATGGGTTATATCTGGAACCTCAAGTTCAACTTATGTATCAATACCTTCACTTAGATGCGACAAACGATGGCGTTGCCTACGTTAAATCAACGTCTGATAACTCGGGCCTTGCTCGTATCGGAGGACGTCTGGGTTATGATAGTGTTAAAACATCTAAAGCTCATCCATATTTAACTGCAAATGTCCTGACTAATATTGGTCGTTCGCCAGATGTAACGGTGAGCTCGGTGAAATTTAATCAAGATTATTCAGACCAATGGTATGAAGTGGGCGGTGGTTTTACCGGTGATATTACTAAAAATGCTTCACTATATGCAGATATGAAATATCAGCATGATTTTGAAGGTAATATGCATGGTTTTGCTGGCAACCTGGGAATTCGGGTTAACTGGTAATAGTTAAAGGGCGGTAAGTTTATGCTTACCGCTTTTTTATTAACGTAAGTAATATGCCTGTAAATCAATACGTTTTGTAATATGCAAGTATTAAGTCCCTGATTATACAATAATTGCATGATTTTATTCAGATTTTAAAACCAATCCCTTAAATAGGTATTACCTATACATCTTTTGGCGTTTGACCTGCCTGAACGATTGGATTTTCATAATCCATTATTAATCAATGCATTGAACAAAATAATCCATCTCTGATAACCCGCGCTGCAGGGTCTATGCTTATTAAAAGTAGCCAAAAATGGCGATTAACCCGAATGCCCCTGCTGTTGAGGGGTTGAAGTGATAATCATTATCACTAACATGGTGTTATAGCTTGAAAGCTAATGACTCGAGGTAACCCTATGGAATTGCATTCAGGAACATTTAACCCGGACGATTTCGCATGGCGTGGTTTGACGTTAACGCCGGCAGCTGCGGCGCACATCCGCGAACTGGTGGCAAAACAACCCGGTATGTTGGGCGTGCGTTTAGGTGTGAAACAAACCGGATGCGCGGGATTCGGCTACGTGCTGGACACCGTCCGTGAGCCGGAAAAAGACGATCTGCTGTATGAATCTGATGGCGCCAGACTTTATGTGCCGTTACAGGCGATGCCGTTTATCGACGGGACGGAAGTCGATTTCGTTCGCGAAGGATTAAATCAGTTATTTAAATTTCATAACCCGAAAGCCCAGAACGAATGCGGCTGTGGCGAAAGTTTTGGGGTATAGGCGGTACTATGTCTCGTAATACTGAAGCAACTGATGATGTCAACACCTGGGCTGGCGGGCACCTCAATTATAAAGAGGGCTTCTTCACCCAACTGCAAACCGATGAGCTGGCAAAAGGGATCAATGAAGACGTTGTGCGCGCGATTTCGGCAAAACGTAATGAACCCGACTGGATGCTGGAGTTTCGCCTGAATGCCTTTAACGCATGGCTCACCATGGAAGAGCCGCACTGGCTCAAAGCGCACTACGACAAGCTGAATTATCAGGATTACAGCTATTACTCTGCGCCGTCCTGCGGCAATTGTGATGAAACCTGTGCTTCTGAACCGGGGGCTGTTCAGCAAACAGGGGCGAATGCCTTTTTAAGCAAAGAGGTAGAAGACGCCTTTGCACAGCTAGGGGTACCGGTTCGTGAAGGAAAAGAGGTGGCGGTTGATGCTATTTTCGACTCGGTGTCGGTGGCGACAACCTATCGCGACAAGCTGGCAGAGCAGGGCATTATTTTCTGTTCGTTCGGTGAGGCGATTCATGACCATCCCGAGCTGGTGAAACAGTATCTGGGAACCGTCGTTCCGGGTAATGATAATTTCTTCGCCGCGCTGAATGCCGCAGTGGCATCTGATGGCACCTTTATTTATGTGCCGAAAGGCGTGCGTTGTCCCATGGAACTCTCTACCTACTTCCGGATTAATGCCGAAAAGACCGGGCAGTTTGAACGCACTATTCTGATTGCGGATGAGGGCAGCTACGTCAGTTATATCGAAGGTTGTTCAGCTCCGGTACGCGACAGCTACCAGCTACATGCGGCGGTGGTGGAAGTTATCATCCATAAAGATGCTGAAGTGAAATACTCGACGGTGCAAAACTGGTTCCCCGGTGATGGTAATACCGGCGGCATTTTGAACTTCGTCACCAAGCGCGCGCTGTGCGAAGGCGAAAACAGCAAAATGTCGTGGACGCAGTCGGAAACCGGCTCGGCTATTACCTGGAAATATCCAAGCTGCATTCTGCGTGGCGATAACTCTATCGGTGAATTCTACTCCGTCGCTCTGACCAGCGGTCACCAGCAGGCCGATACCGGCACCAAGATGATCCACATTGGCAAGAACACCAAATCGACCATCATCTCGAAAGGGATCTCCGCCGGTCAGAGTCAGAACAGCTATCGCGGCCTGGTAAAAATCATGCCGACCGCCACCAACGCGCGTAACTATACCCAATGCGACTCCATGTTGATCGGGGCGGACTGCGGGGCGCATACCTTCCCGTATGTCGAGTGTCGAAACAACAGCGCCCAGCTTGAGCACGAAGCCACGACGTCACGCATCGGTGAAGACCAGCTGTTTTACTGTCTGCAACGCGGCATCAGCGAAGAGGATGCCATTTCGATGATCGTCAACGGTTTCTGTAAAGACGTGTTCTCTGAACTGCCGCTGGAATTTGCGGTGGAAGCGCAAAAACTTCTCGCCATAAGTCTTGAACACAGCGTCGGTTAAAATTTAAGGAAAGCACATGTTAAGCATTAAAGATTTACAGGTCAGTGTCGAAGATAAGGCGATTCTGCGTGGGCTCAGCCTTGAGATTCGTCCCGGAGAAGTCCATGCCATTATGGGGCCGAACGGTTCCGGGAAAAGTACGCTGTCCGCCACGCTCGCCGGACGTGAAGACTACGAAGTCACTGGCGGGACGGTTGAATTTAACGGTAAGGATTTACTGGAACTGTCGCCGGAAGACCGGGCCGGTGAAGGGATCTTTATGGCATTTCAGTATCCGGTAGAAATTCCCGGCGTCAGTAATCAGTTTTTCCTGCAAACGGCGCTGAATGCGGTGCGCAGTTATCGTGGGGAGGAGTCGCTGGACAGGTTCGACTTCCAGGATCTGATGGAAGAAAAAATCGCGCTGCTGAAGATGCCGGAAGACTTACTGACGCGTTCGGTAAACGTCGGTTTCTCTGGCGGTGAGAAAAAGCGGAATGACATTTTGCAAATGGCGGTGCTGGAGCCTCAGTTGTGCATTCTCGATGAGTCAGACTCCGGGCTGGATATTGATGCGCTGAAAATCGTCGCCGATGGCGTGAACTCGCTGCGCGACGGGAAACGCTCATTTATTATCGTCACTCACTATCAGCGCATCCTGGACTATATCAAACCCGATTATGTTCACGTTCTCTACCAGGGGCGAATTGTGAAGTCCGGCGATTTCACGCTGGTCAAACAACTGGAGGAGCAAGGATATGGCTGGCTTAGCGAACAGCAGTAACGTGCTGCAACAGTGGCACCATCTGTTTGAGACCCAAGGGGAGACCCGTTCGCACTATGCGCAACAGCATCTGCAACAGCTACTGCGTCTGGGGCTGCCAACGCGTAAGCATGAGGACTGGAAATACACGCCGCTGGAGGGATTAACCAACAGCCGGTTCGTCAGCAATATCTCCGCGCTAACGCCAGCCCAGTTTGAGGCGCTGGCACCAGCGATTGATGCGGTACGATTGGTGTTTGTCGACGGGAAATTTTGTCCAACGCTCAGCGACAGCGTGGAAGGTAGCGGATTTGATATTACCGTTAATGATGAGCGTCAGATGCTGCCTGCGGCTATCCAGCCGGAAGTATTTCTGCATCTGACCGAAAGCCTGTCCCGCAGCGTAACGCACATTTTGGTCAAGCGTAACCACCGGCCAGCGAAACCGTTGCTGCTGCTGCACATTACCCAGGGAGCGACGGGCGATGCGGTGAATACGGCGCACTATCGTCACCATCTGGATCTGGCGGAAGGCGCAGAAGCCACCGTTATTGAGCATTATGTCAGTCTCAGCGAGCTTCGCCATTTTACCGGGGCGCGCTTAACGATGAACGTCGCGGCCAATGCACATTTGCACCACATTAAACTGGCGTTTGAGAATTCGCTCAGCCACCACTTTGCCCATAATGATATTCAGTTGAGTGCAGATGCCTCGGCAGTCAGCCAAAGTTTCTTGCTGGGTGATGCCGTGTTACGCCATAACACCAGTACCCAGCTCAACGGCGAAAATACCACGCTGCGCCTTAACAGCCTGGCGATGCCGGTGAAAAACGAAGTTTGTGACACCCGGACCTGGCTTGCGCACAACAAGGGCTATTGCAACAGCCGCCAGTTGCATAAAACGATTGTCAGCGATAAGGGGCGGGCGGTGTTCAATGGCCTGATCAACGTCGCTCAACACGCCATTAAAACCGACGGTCAGATGACCAATAACAATTTACTGCTCGGAAAACTGGCGGAAGTGGACACCAAGCCTCAGCTCGAAATTTATGCCGACGACGTGAAATGCAGTCACGGGGCGACGGTAGGGCGGATTGACGACGAGCAGATGTTCTATCTGCGTTCGCGCGGGATCGGTCAGCAGGATGCTCAACAGATGATTCTCTATGCGTTTGCCGCTGAGCTAACGGAAGCCCTGCGCGATGAAACGCTTAAACAACTGGTACTGGCGCGGATCGCTCACCGCCTGCCGGGAGGCGTAGCATGACATTCCCCATTGAAAAAGTGCGGGCTGATTTTCCGGTCCTGACGCGTGAAGTGAACGGTTTACCGCTGGCGTATCTGGACAGCGCCGCCAGCGCGCAAAAGCCTAATCAGGTGATCGATGCCGAAGCCGAGTTTTACCGTCACGGCTATGCGGCGGTTCACCGTGGTATCCATACGCTGAGCGCGCAGGCCACGGAAAAAATGGAGAATGTGCGCAAGCTCGCCTCGTTGTTTATTAACGCTCGTTCCGCTGAAGAGCTGGTGTTCGTTCGCGGTACCACGGAAGGCATTAACCTGGTGGCGAACAGTTGGGGCAACAGCAATGTCAGGACTGGCGATAACATCATCATCAGCGAAATGGAGCACCATGCCAACATTGTTCCCTGGCAAATGCTATGCGCCCGCGTGGGCGCAGAACTGCGGGTCATTCCGCTCAATGCCGACGGCACATTGCAACTGGAAGCGTTGCCAGCGCTGTTCGATGAGCGTACGCAACTGCTGGCAATTACCCATGTTTCAAACGTACTGGGCACCGAAAACCCGCTAAGTGAGATGATTGCGCTGGCGCATCAATACGGCGCAAAAGTACTGGTGGATGGCGCACAGGCGGTTATGCATCATCAAGTGGATGTGCAGGCGTTAGATTGCGATTTTTATGTTTTCTCCGGACACAAGCTCTACGGGCCAACCGGTATTGGCGTGCTGTATGCCAGAGAGTCGCTGCTGCAGGAAATGCCGCCATGGGAAGGCGGCGGTTCGATGATTGCGACCGTGAGCCTGAGCCAGGGGACGACGTGGGCCAAAGCGCCGTGGCGTTTTGAAGCCGGTACGCCTAACACAGGAGGAATTATCGGGCTTGGCGCGGCTATTGAGTATGTTTCAGCGCTGGGGCTGACTGAAATTAGCGAATATGAACAGTTCATGATGCGCTATGCGTTGGAACAGCTGGCGGACGTGCCGGATTTGACGCTTTACGGACCGGATAACCGCCTGGGGGTGATTGCCTTTAACCTCGGCAAACATCACGCCTATGACGTCGGGAGTTTTCTCGATAACTATGGGATCGCCGTGCGGACGGGGCATCACTGCGCAATGCCGCTGATGGCCTACTATCACGTTCCCGCCATGTGTCGGGCGTCGATTGCCATGTACAACACCCATGAAGAAGTGGATCGCCTGGTGACAGGTCTCAAGCGTATTCATCACTTACTGGGATAACAGGGAGGCGTTATGGCTGCGCTACCGGATAAAGAAAAATTGTTGCGTAATTTTCTGCGTTGCGCTAATTGGGAAGAGAAATACCTGTACATCATTGAACTGGGTCAGCGTTTGCCGGAATTAAACGCCGACGATCGCTGCCCCGAAAATAGCATTCAGGGATGTCAAAGTCAGGTATGGATTGTTATGCGTCAGAATGCTGAAGGGATTATTGAATTTCAGGGCGACAGCGATGCGGCAATTGTGAAAGGGCTTATCGCCGTGGTCTTCATTCTGTACGACCGCATGACGGCCCAGGATATTGTGAATTTTGATGTGCGTCCGTGGTTTGAAAAAATGGCGCTCGCACAGCATCTCACACCGTCTCGTTCACAGGGGCTGGAGGCAATGATTCGGGCTATCCGCGCCAAAGCCGCAACTCTTAGCTAAACTGATAAAACACGTCAACTTTCAGACCGACTTGAAATCGATCGTGTAAGGCAACGCAGTGACTCGTAAGCCGGATCTGGCGCTCGCCGTCGTCCGGCAGGAACGCCAGGGGGGTGAGTGAGTATGAAACGCGCGTCTGTTATTACCTTAATGCTAATCGGCGCTTACAGCGCTATTCAGGCCGCATGGGCGGTCGATTATCCGTTGCCCCAGGCAAACAGTCGTCTTGTTGGGCAAAATCAAACTTATACCGTGCAGGAAGGGGATAAAAACCTACAGGCGATTGCCCGTAAGTTTGATACCGCCGCAATGTTGATCCTCGAAGCCAATAATACTATTGCCCCTGTTCCCAAACCCGGAACCCTGATTACTATTCCCTCGCAATTACTGCTGCCTGATGCGCCACGCGAAGGCATTATTGTGAATCTGGCGGAGCTACGTCTGTATTACTACCCGCCGGGAGAGAATATCGTTCAGGTCTTCCCGATTGGTATCGGTTTGCAGGGGCTGGAAACTCCGGTGATGGAAACCCGGGTAGGGCAGAAAATACCGAATCCTACCTGGACCCCTACAGCAGGCATCCGTAAACGCTCTCTGGAACGTGGCATAACATTGCCTCCGGTAGTGCCCGCCGGGCCAAATAACCCGTTAGGACGCTTTGCACTGCGTCTGGCGCATGGAAACGGTGAATACCTGATCCATGGCACCAGCGCGCCGGACAGCGTCGGTCTGCGCGTGAGCTCCGGGTGTATTCGCATGAACGCGCCGGACATCAAGGCATTGTTTGCTCAAGTCCGAACAGGAACGCCGGTCAGGGTGATTAATGAGCCGATCAAATATTCGATTGAGCCGAACGGCATGCGGTATGTCGAGGTGCATCGCCCACTGTCGCCGGAAGAGGAACAAAACGTTCAGACCATGCCGTATGTGCTCCCAGCCGGTTTTACTCAGTTCAAAGACAATAAAGCCGTTGATAGCAGCCTGGTGGAACGCGCGTTGTATCGCCGTGCGGGTTATCCGGTCACAGTGACGGCCAGCCAGGCCTCGGTCGTTAGCAATGGTGCGGAAGTGAAGTCTGCGCGAAATGGTGTGCCGGGAGAGAATGCAGAGGTGCGCGCTACGCAATAACAGGGAATGAGAAATGGAGGGCAAAAAAAAATGGCGCACAACGTGCGCCATTTTTATTACACAGATACTATTACTTGCGGTATTTAGTAGCTGCGTTGTCCAGACGCTGGTTAGCGCGAGCTGCGTCGTCTTTAGCAGCCTGAACGTCGGAACGCATTGCGTTCACGTCGTTGCTCAGCTGGTCAACTTTAGCGTTCAGAGTCTGAACGTCAGAAGACAGCTGATCGATTTTAGCGTTGCTGGAGCAACCTGCCAGCAGAGTAGAACCCAGGATTACCGCGCCCAGTACCAGTTTAGTACGATTCATTATTAATACCCTCTAGATTGAGTTAATCTCCATGTAGCGTTACAAGTATTACACAAAGTTTTTTATGTTGAGAATATTTTTTTGATGGGAATGCACTTATTTTTGATCGTTCGCTCAAAGAAGCATCGAATTGTGCAAAAACGGCTAAAAAACCGAGTGAAAACAGAAAGCTTCCATCGGATTCATCTTAGATAATCACGGATTAGATAGTGAAATCCGATTTGATTTTTTATTAATTGTGGCTATCGATAAAATAAAAAAAGCGCCACGAGGGCGCTTTTATAAGCAAATTAATTCGCGGCGGAATTATTACAGTACGTGAACGGATGCGGTGTTGGTCGTGCCGCTTGGAACCAGCGCGCCAGAAACCATAACCACAACGTCACCTTTCTGCGCCAGACCGCTCTCCAGAGCAACTTCTTTGCCCAGACGGTAGAAATCATCGGTGGAGCTGATTTCTTTAACAACCTGTGCCACAACGCCTTTGCTCAGTACCAGCTGACGCGCGGTAGTTTCGTTAGTCGTCAGTGCCAGGATGGTGGCATCCGGGAAGTATTTACGCACTGCACGAGCAGATTTACCGCCCTGGGTTGCAACGACGATCAGCGGAGCGTCCAGTTTTTCCGCAGTTTCAACCGCGCCACGGCAAACGGCTTCGGTGATGCGCAGTTTGCGGCTGTCGTTGTTGAAGTCCAGACGGCTGGTCATCACGCGGTCGGTACGTTCGCAAATGGTCGCCATGATGGTCACGGCTTCCAGCGGGTATTTACCTTTCGCGGATTCGCCAGACAGCATGACTGCGTCGGTGCCGTCGAGGATGGCGTTCGCGACGTCGCCGGCTTCAGCGCGGGTCGGACGCGGGTTTTTGATCATGGAGTCCAGCATCTGGGTCGCAGTGATAACGACTTTGCGCGCGCGGATACATTTCTCGATGATCATCTTCTGCGCGAAGATAACTTCTTCAACCGGGATCTCAACGCCCATGTCGCCACGAGCAACCATGATACCGTCAGACGCTTCGAGGATTTCGTCGAAGTTGTTCAGGCCTTCCTGGTTTTCGATTTTGGAGATGATCTGGATGTTTTCGCCGCCGTGCGCCTTCAGGTGCTCGCGGATTTCAACCACGTCAGAACGTTTACGGATAAAGGATGCCGCAACGAAGTCAACGCCCTGTTCGCAACCGAAGATCAGGTCCTGTTTGTCTTTCTCAGCCAGTGCTGGCAGCGCGATAGAAACGCCTGGCAGGTTAACGCCTTTGTTTTCGCCCAGGTCGCCGTTGTTCAGCACTTTACAGATAACTTTGTTACCTTCGATCGCGGTAACTTCCATGCCGATCAGGCCATCGTCAACCAGTACGGTGTTGCCGACAGACAGATCTTTAGTGAAGCCTTCGTAAGTCACAGCAACGATTCCGCTGTTGCCGACAACAGATTTGTCGGTGGTGAAGGTGAAGGTCTGGCCTGCTTTCAGAGAAACGTCGTTACCGCCTTCCAGCTTAATGGTACGGATTTCCGGACCTTTGGTATCCAGCAGGATAGCGGCTTTCTTACCGGTTTTGCTCATCACGTTGCGCAAATTTTTGATGCGCTGACCGTGTTCTGCGTAATCGCCATGAGAGAAGTTCAGACGCATGACGTTCATGCCCGCGTCCAGCATTTTGGTTAACATCTCTTCGGATTCGGTTTTCGGACCGATGGTGCAAACAATTTTCGTCTTTTTCATGACAGTCTTAGTCTTTAAGTTGAGAAGGATTGGGAAATCTGGCTCCCATCGCGCACGGATGGGAAGCTAAACCTGAGTTACGAAAGTGGTGATGTCTCGCTCTAAGGATAGGTGACATCGAAAGAGCGTGCAGAGGAATGTGTGCTTGCGTTTCAGCCCAACGGGAAGGTGAGTTTTGTAGTCGTTGAGTTTTACAGGTCAATGTGCTGAAACCATTCAAGAGACAATTGGCGCGCATTATACGCTGAATTTTATCTAAAAGGAAAATGGAAACGCTGTTTCAAAACAGTTCTGTGCGGTTTTACAAAAAATATTCATTAATTTGTTCATCGGTATGGATAAAGGCGTTGGGCTCAGCGACAGTTTGTTGCGCAACAACCTGCCCTGGCTATCCAAATAAACAGATTTAGGCGGGCGTTTTCAATGTACAGATCATATTCCTAAAAATTATATCAAATTCGTTTTAATTCATTCTAAAAGCCAATTTCACTCATTACACTCGTTTGGACATCCATACTGCTAAACAGCTAAAAGCGCTAGCAGCATTACAAAAAGCAGCAGCGGATACCCAAACGACATGATTGTCCTGAAAAATATTTCAAAAGTGTTTACGCCAGGCAGGCTATCCATTACCGCTGTCGATAACGTCAACCTGACGGTTGAGCAGGGACAGATTTACGGAATTATTGGTTACAGCGGGGCGGGTAAGAGCACCTTAATTCGCTTGCTTAATGGTCTGGAAAAACCGACCTCCGGCAGCGTGACGATTAACGGCCACGATATCTCTGCCGCCCGCGGAGAATCTCTGCGTCAGGCGCGACTGAAAATCAGCATGGTGTTCCAGCACTTCAACTTACTGTGGTCGCGCACGGTTAGCGAAAATATTGCTTTCTCTATGCAAATCGCGGGTGCGCCAAAGGCGTCCATCAAAGCGCGGGTTGCCGAACTGATTACGCTGGTTGGGTTGAGTGGTCGCGAGAATGCTTATCCGTCTCAGCTCAGCGGCGGGCAAAAACAGCGGGTGGGAATTGCCCGCGCGCTGGCGAACAATCCTGACGTACTGCTGTGCGACGAAGCCACCTCGGCGTTAGATCCGCAAACTACCGATCAGATCCTTGATTTACTGCTCGATATTAACCGTCGCTTCAAATTAACCATTGTGTTGATCACCCATGAAATGCACGTGGTGCGCAAAATCTGCGACCGCGTGGCGGTGATGGAAAACGGTAAAGTCGTTGAAGAAGGCGATGTGCTCAGCGTCTTTACCCATCCGCAGCAGCCGATCACCCGACAATTCGTGCGTCAGGTGAGCCAGTACGCCGAAGAAGATGAGTTTAACCCACAGCTGGCACGCGAACTGGGCGGCGTGGTGATCAAGCTAACATTTACCGGGCAACGCACCCACCGTCCCGTCGTTGGAGAATTGACCCTGCGCTACGGCCTGCCGTTTAACATTTTGCACGGCAAGATGACGCAAACCGCGCACGGGGTGTTTGGTCAGCTATGGGTGCACGTTGTGGCTACCGAGGAGCAACTGAGCAATATTCTGGCCGACCTGCGCGATAGCGACATTGAAGGTGAGGTGATTCAACATGGCTGAAGGACTGTTCCCCCATCTGAAATGGGATCAATTATTAGCAGCAACCCAGGAAACGCTCTATATGACCGCGCTTTCTGGCGTGGCGACCTTTGTCCTTGGGATCGCCCTTGGCCTGGCGCTGTTTCTGACGGCGCGTGGCGGACTGTTCCACAATCGCGCCGTGTATAGCGCGATTTCGCTGGTGGTGAATATCTTCCGTTCGATCCCCTTCATCATTTTGATCGTGCTGCTGATCCCATTTACCAAAGCGATGGTTGGCACCATTCTCGGCGCTAATGCCGCGCTGCCTGCGTTAATTGTGGGAGCCGCACCGTTTTATGCGCGTCTGGTCGAAATTGCCCTGCGTGAAGTGGATAAAGGCGTTATTGAAGCGACACGTTCGATGGGCGCGCGTCTGAGTACGCTTATTTTTCGGGTTTTACTGCCGGAATCTTCTCCCGCTCTGGTGTCCGGGATCACAGTGACGCTGATTGCGCTGGTCAGCTACAGCGCGATGGCGGGAGTCATTGGTGCCGGGGGTTTAGGGAATCTGGCCTATCTGGAAGGATTCCAGCGCAACCACAGCGACGTCACGCTGGTGGCGACGGTGACGATTCTGCTCATCGTCTTCATCATCCAGCTTTGCGGCGATGTGATCACCTCTCTGTTAGATAAACGCTAATAAAATACGGAAACCATTATCATGAAAAAATCACTGACATTACTCGCCGCAGCAACCTTAAGCGCCCTGAGCTTCGCCTCCTGGGCTGATACGCTGACCGTTGGCGCATCAAACGTACCGCACGCGGAGATCCTTGAGCAGGCCAAACCGATTCTGGCAAAGCAGGGGATCGACCTGGAAATTAAGCCGTTCCAGGATTACATCCTGCCGAATACCGCGCTGGCTGGCCGTGAAATTGACGCTAACTACTTCCAACATATTCCGTATCTGAACAGCGTGATTAAAGATCATGCTGGCGATAAAACCTATGACTTCGTCAGCGCCGGAGCAATTCACATTGAGCCGATCGGCATCTATTCGAAGAAGGTGAAATCGCTTAAAGATCTGCCGGAAGGCGGCAAGGTCATCATGCGCGATGCGGTATCTGAGGAAGGCCGTATTCTGTCGATTTTCGAAAAAGAGGGTGTGATCAAGCTGAAGCCGGGGGTGGACAAAGTCACCGCGCGCATTAGCGACATCGTGGAAAACCCGAAAAAACTGAAGTTCCTGCCTAACGTGGAAGCGGCGCTGTTACCGCAGATGTACAACAACGACGAAGGCGATGCGGTGGTGATTAACGCGAACTACGCTATCGACGCGGGGCTGGATCCGGTGAAAGATCCGATTGCCGTCGAAAGCGGTGAAAACAACCCGTATGCCAACATCATTACCGTACATCGCGGCGATGAGAAGAAAAAGGATATTGTGGCGCTGGTAGACGTGCTGCATTCAAAAGAGATTCAGGACTGGATCCGCACTAAATACAAAGGCGCGGTGATCCCGGTAAATAACTGATCCGCTTTTTGCCTTATCCGGCCTACAGGACGTTGTAGGCCGGATAAAATGCGTTAGCGTTGCCACCGGACGCGCGAGTTACACGCGCTCAATTCTCGCTGGCAGCCCCTGGCGTACCGCCGCACCCGACACCCAGTCAAGCCAGGTATTGGTTACCTGCCGGGTAGGATCCGCAAAGCCCAAATCATTGAGATTAATTCCCGACCTTATCTGCGCGTCAAATGGCATCGGCTCGCCGTCGAGCGTATGCTGCGCCGCGCCCATTTCTTTATGTCCATAGCCATGTTCAATGGCGATAACTCCCGGCATAACACCATGAAGCAGGCTTATTTGCGCCTGTACCTGACCGCCAGGCGTAGTGATACGTACCGTATCGCCATGTGCTAAGCCGTACCGCTTACCGTCCTGCGGGTTGAGCGCCACCAGATTAACCGGCTTCAGATGATGCAGGCGCGGGATGACCGCCGTGGCGCTGGACATGGTATTGGATTTAAAGGAGATCAATTTCAGCGGCCATTCTTGTTCCGGGAACAACTCCTCGACCGCACGTCCGTCTGACAGGCGCGAAGGATACCAGGCCGGGCAGCCGCTGTAGCGCTCGCCGGTAATCGCATGGCGGTGCGCGGCGACATTTGCATTCCAGATTTGCAGCGGTTTTTCCCACGCATTGCCGACGCGATCCTCCACCCGGCCACTGCTGGCTGGGGCGAAACGCCCGCCGCGTGAATACACAAATGCCACCCGGCTGGCTTCATCGGCTTTCAGCGTTTGCGTTATCACCGGCATGATCCGTTGCACCCCGGTCAAGGCAATGTCTTCCGGCTGAGCCTCCGGGACCGGTGATTTACCCATAAACGCAATATTGGCGGCGAGGCGCAGATAATAATCTTCCGCACGATTTAACGGATACTGATTGCCCTGTGGGTCGGTAATCGCATTATCACCAAAACCAGGCAAACCAATGCGTTTTGCTACCGCAATACAGAAAGATTCCATTGAGGCCGGTTGACCGTCAGCGGTACTGCTGGTTGCGGCTCTGACCACGGGCCAGCGAGCGGTGGTAGCTTTGCTGGCGACGCCCGCCCACGGGGCGCTGAATCCCCAGCTTTCGAAGTTATGGGTATCCGGCACGATGTAATCTGCCAGCGCCGTGGTTTCGTTCATAAAGGCATCAATGGCGACAAATAGCGGCAAACGCGCAGGATCTTTAAGCTTTTCTTCCGCCACGCCGCGCAACCCTGCGATGCCGTAAAACGGGTTGGTCATGTTAGAGATCCAGGCTTTTAGCGGATAAGGGTAGCCTTCGAGTGCCGAGACAAGAAGTTCAGTAAGTTGACCTGCCACAAACGGATACCAGGGGGCTTTTGCCGGGAAGGGCGATTGTCCGGCGGCTACTTTATTGCGGTACTCTTCGGAAGACTCATACGCGGTTTTACTGCGTGCGATGCTTAATCCCTTTGGTTTAATCTTCCCGGTGAAACTGTCCATGTTGTAGCGTGGTCCATCGGTGGCGCCATTGAACTTGCCGCCGCCGACAAACACGCCGCCTTCAAGACTCAGGTTGCCAATCAGCGCATTGAGCATCATTACCGACCAGGCGTTATAAAATCCATTACCTGCCATCATTCCGCCGTGGGCGATCACCGCCGCTTTACGTCCGTGGCGGGTAAACGCGTCGGCCAGTGCGCTAATGTCTGCTTCAGCCACGCCGCACTGCTGGCTGTATTGCGCCAGCGTGAGTTTTTCGGCGGATTCTTTCAGGCACTGGAGGCTGCTTTTTACCGTCACCGTCTGGCCGTCTGCCAGCGTCACCACGCGGGTGACAAACAACTGCGCGCGTGGGCAACCGCTGGCGGCGACAATTTCTCCGGCTTCGTTAACGACCACCGGCTCCTGGGCGGCGTTTGCGTTCAGATGCGCGAGGGTTAAATGCTGCCCGGCAAGATTTGGGATCTCATCGGTGATCACCAGATGCGTGGCGTTGCTCCAGCTTTTTTCACCGGCTTGCTGCATGGCCTGTACGCCGGGAATCGCAAGGTAATCGGTGTTATAGCGCTGTTTTTCGATTATCCAGCGGATCATACCCATCGCCAGCGCGGAGTCGCTTCCCGGACGCACGGGCTGCCAGTGGCCGCGATCGTCAGCCAGTACCGTGGTTAATGGCAGGGCTGGCGCCACCACCACATAGCGGAAGTCGTCGCGTAAACGAGCGCTGGCGAGCTGGCGAGCCTGGCGTTTAAACGGGTTGCCGGATTGCGCCGGAGAGGTTCCCATAAACAACGCGAACTCGACATTATCCCAATCGGGCTTCACGTGGGTATTTTTATCCAGATCGCCCATTAGCGCACCAGAACCGGCCCGGTAGGCCAGACCGCAGTAAGCGCCATGCGCGCCGAAGTTTTTACTGCCGAAACTGTTCAGCGCGAAGCGACGTAAAAACGTATCACGTCCTTCATCGCTGGTATTGGTGACCAGCAACTGATTGGATTTTGGCCCAAAGCCGGGATGTCTGGCATCAAGCGGCGTATCGGGATCGTGAATTGCCCGCAGGCCATCAACATGGCCCTCACCAAACAGGTCACCGCCTTCCACCACCTCTGTGATTAATTGTTCGAAGCTGATGCGCTGCCATTTTCCCTCGCCGCGTTTGCCGACGCGTTTCATGGGCTGCAGAATGCGCTGTGGGCTGTACAGACCTTCAAGTAAGGTTGCGCCACGAGCGCAGGCGGTGGAGCGCGCGTCCAGACCCGACTCGCCCGCCAGTTGCGCCATTGCCGTGGCAAAGGGAACCGAGGCGTCAATATGGTGCTCGTGAGATAATGGATGATAAGGGTTACCGGCAATGCGCAGCACCTTGCCTTGCTCACTATCAACGCGTACCCGCACACCGCACTGTGTCCAGCAGCCAAAGCACTGCGTCATTGAGATCACCTGCTGCGGATTTTGCTGCCATTGCGGCCGGGCATTGGCTTCAGGGATGAGCGCATTACCAAAAATGCGGTCGCGGGTAATTTTACCAGAGGTACCGTCCAGCAAACCGTCCAGTGCGCGCTTTGCTACATCCCGATAACTCAGACCAAACGTCACCATGCCACCTACTGCAAGACCGACTTTAAGCCACTGACGACGGGTTAAATTAGCCATGTTGTATTCTCCTTGCGATCGCGTTCAGGGCTTCACGAACAATAATAATCAGTGCTATCCACAGGCCGAAGGTGCCCACAATGGCCAGCCAGCCATCGGTGCCGCCGGGCAGGGTGTAAGGATTAAATTGGGCGTTAAATTTCGGTACGGTCTGTACCTGGATGAGTAACGTCCAGCGCATCAGCCAGCACAGCGCCATGGCGCTAAACGCCAGTAATATGCGCAGCAGCCGCGATAATGGAAAACGCAGCACCAGCCCGCAAAGGCCAAGCGAGACAAGCCATAACACAACCCAACCGATGGCGTAGTGTCGTGCCGAAGAGGCGACATCCAGCCACTGGCGAATTGCTGAACCGGAGAGCGTATTGCCGCTCACCCAAATTGCCACCACGATAACCAGCGCGCTCAAGGCGACAATTTGCCCCCACGCCAGTTTGCGCAGCAAAGATCCTTCACTGTTTGTTGCAGCGATGAGCAGGGCGAGGAACGTTTGCAGCGCGCTGAGGAACATTGCAACCGGAAAGGCGTAGCTGAACCAAATGGGACGCGCCTGCACCACCGACACTTCGCGACCGGTGTAAACCAGTAATCCGATGGCGGACAAGGCGCTACCGACGGCCAACCATTTAGTTACACTGTAACTTTTAAGCGTTATCCGCTTAACGTGCTGCGCCAAAAACCACAGGCCCAGGAAGCCGGTGAACAGCGGTAAAAACAGCGCGCCCCATGGCATCCAGGACCATGGCGTTGGATAAGCATAAAAATGCCAGACGCGGGCGGTTTGGTGTAAATCGGCGGTTAGCGCCAACGGGGCGGTTATTGCACAGGTCAGGGCAATTAACAGCGTCAGGTTTTCCAGGTCCGGTGTCTCTTGTTTGCGCCAGTGCAGCACGCAGGCGAACAGCGCGGCGCAGGCGGCAATACCGATGAAAAAGAAATACTGTACGGCCCAGGGTAACCAGCTTACATGTTGCGGATGGGCCAGAACCTCTTCGATAATCAGTGAATGGTTCATTTAAACCTCCTGCCAGAGAGCGGGTTGGGCGCGTCCCATTAACGGGGTGACAAACGCTTCATCCAGACCCAGATAAAACACGTGCGGTGATGTTCCGCTTTCGGGTTTTAGCACTTTGATGGCCTCATGGTGTTCATGCAGCATTTGAGAAATCCGGCTGTGCGGATCTTTGATATCGCCAATGATGCGTGCGCCGCCGACGCAGGATTCCACGCAGGCCGGGAGCAGCCCCGCTTCCAGACGGTGTACGCAAAATGTGCATTTATCGGCGGTTTGCGTTTCATGGTTGATGAACCGCGCATCGTAAGGGCAGGCCTGCACGCAGTAAGCGCAACCCACGCAGCGGGTGTTGTCGACGACCACAATACCGTCTTCACGTTGGAAGGTGGCCTGCACCGGACAAACGGGTACGCAAGGGGGATTATCGCAATGGTTGCACAGGCGCGGCAGCAGGACGTTGGTGACGCTTTGCTGGCCTGTAAGCTGCACCTGATACTGGTTAACGAGGGTTCTGAATTCTCCCTGCGGCGTCTGGTTTTCAATAGCGCAACTGACGGTACAGGCCTGGCAGCCGATGCAGCGTCGCAGGTCAATCAACATGGCGTAGCGATGCGCGAGTGAGCCTTCATGGCGTTCAGGCGAGAAGGGGAATTGCGCCTGCGCCAGGGGGACCAGTGAAGCGCCAGCGGTCAGGACGCCCAGTTGCTGGAGAAACTGCCGTTTACTGCTGTCCATATTTTCTCCCGTCACGGTACAACAACGAAACATTGGTCACGCCGTTGATTTGTGTGTGATGAATAAAGAATCTCAATGATTTACAGTGTAAAAATCGTGACGGGGGGTACTCTATTGTGGTTAACCACATACCCGGCTTGTTGTTGATCTAAAACAACATAATTGACAGGGATAATTGAGTGGGACGCAACGTAGTAAGATGCCTGACTGTACTGGCGTCGCTGTGGATGCTAAGCGGCACGGTCGCGGCGCAGACATGGAACATTGGCGTGTTGGCAATGCGTGGGGAGATCTCCACACGTCAGCACTGGCAGCCGTTGGAAACCCTGTTGAATCAGCAAATTCCCGGTGAGCAGTTTCATATACAACCGCTGGACCTGCACCAGATGCAGGAGGCGGTGAATCGTGGCACGGTACAATTTGTGGTCACTAATCCGGCGCAGTTTGTACAGCTAAACAACCGCTCTGCGTTACGCTGGCTGGCGTCGTTACGTTCTACCCGGGGAGGCAAAGCCGCCAGTAACGTGATCGGTAGCGCGATTCTCGTCAGGCGCGATAGTGGAATCACTTCCGCGCATGATCTGATCGGTAAAACGGTTGGCGCCATTGATGCTCAGGCTTTTGGCGGCTATTTGTTGGGGTATAAAGCACTTAGCGATGCCGGTCTGCGACCTGAGCGCGATTTACGCCTGACGTTTACCGGTTTTCCTGCCGATGCCTTACTCTATTTACTACGCGAAAAAGCTGTGCAGGCGGTGATTGTGCCGGTGTGTCTGCTGGAAAATATGGATGAGGAAGGGCTCATTCATAAAACGGACTTTAGGGCTGTACTCAACCATCCGACCTCGATTCCCTGTTTAACCAGTACGCCGCTCTATCCTGACTGGTCATTTGCGGCACTGCCTGCAGTGAGCGACGAGCTCGCCGATCGCGTCACACGGGTGCTGTTCAATTCTCCGCAGAATGCAACGTTTCGCTGGGGAGCGCCTGCCTCGACACGCGAAGTAGAAGCGTTGCTACGCGATGTCCGCCAGCATCCGCAGCAGCGTCAGCTCTGGCTGGACGTCAAAAGTTGGTTTATCCAGCACCAGCTCGCTATGGGGGCTGTGGCCGTTGTGCTGTTGCTGCTGACGCTCAATTATATCTGGGTGATGCTGCTGGTTCGTCGTCGCGGCAGGCAACTGGAGCGGAACAGCATTCTGCTGCGCAAACAAGAACAGGCGCTGGAAACCGCTCGCCAAATGAGTGTGCTTGGCGAGATGACCTCCGGGTTTGCCCACGAACTTAATCAGCCGCTGTCGGCTATCCGCCATTATGCGCAGGGCTGTTTGATCCGCCTGCGCGGTCAGGATAAGCAGCATCCGTTGTTGCCTGCGCTGGAGAACATTGATGCTCAGGCGCAGCGGGGCGCTGATACCTTGCACAATCTGCGCCAGTGGGTCAGCCAGGCGCAGGGTAATCCGGTGATGACCGATGACTGGCGGGCCGTCAACGTTCATGATGCAATTCATCACGTCTGGCAATTATTGCGCATGCCCCAGCAATTCCCGGCGGTGGCGCTGCAAACGCGTGTCGGCAAGACGTTAACGCTGACTCTGCCAAGCGTTCTGCTTGAGCAGGTGCTGGCCAATCTGGTGCTCAATGCGGCCCAGGCCGGGGCAACCACGGTATGGTTTAGCGCTCAGCGTGAGGAAGGGGATGTGCGTATTCAGGTGCAGGATAACGCTGGCGGTATTGATGAGGCGCAGTTGTATCAGGCTTTTCAGCCGTTTATGACCACCCGTAAAGAAGGCATGGGGCTGGGATTAGCCATTTGTCAGCGGCTGGTGCGTTACGTAAATGGCGACATTGAGATCAAAAATCATCAGGCTCCTGATGAAAAAGCGGGGGCGGTAGTGACATTACATTTTAAGCAAAACCAGGAGGGAGGCCGTAGTGGCATTAATTCATCTGCTGGATGACGACATTGCCGTCACCCAGGCCTGTGCGTTTTTACTGGAAAGTCTGGGATATGAGGTATGTTGCTGGGAGCAGGGTGAAACATTCCTCGCAGGGGCAAATCTGCACCAGGTGGGCGTGCTTTTGCTGGACATGCGTATGCCGGTACTGGATGGGCATGCTGTACATGAAGCGATGCGCCAGCGAGAAAGTACGCTGGCGGTGGTGTTCCTCACCGGGCATGGTGATGTGCCGATGGCGGTTGAGCAAATGAAACGTGGAGCAGTCGATTTTTTGCAAAAGCCGGTGTCCGCCGGGCCTTTGCAGACGGCGTTAGAGCACGCTTTGCAGGTTTCTCACGCCGCTTTCTCGCGACAAGAGATCGTGGCCTGCTATCAGATGCTCACACCAAAGGAGCGAGAGTTGGCGCAACTGGTTGCAAAAGGGTTAATGAATCGGGAAATTGCGGACGCTATGAATATTGCCGTGCGCACGGTTGAAGTTCATCGCGCGCGGGTGATGGAAAAAATGCAGGCGCGGAGCCTTGCGGAACTGGTAAATCGACTGCAGCGGATCCGATAGATTTATGACATTTGTTTGATTTTCATTGAATTTTGTCTAATTAGCCAGAGTGATATATGCTGTTGGTTTGAGTTAATGACGAGCGGGCAAATATGGGAAATCAGACCAAAGACGATGAGTTGTACCGGGAAATGTGCAGAATAGTCGGTAAAGTAGTACTGGAAATGCGCGATCTGGGACAAGAGCCAAAGCATATCGTCATTGCGGGTGTGCTGAGAACCACCCTCGCCAACCAGCGTGTAAAGCGCAGTGAGCTAGAAAAACAGGCCATTGAGACCGTTATTAAAGCATTGGCCGGATAATCCATAAAAAGAGGAGGGCAGTCATTTGCGCCATCCTCTTATTCTCGTCACGTTATTCTATCAATATATATAATTTAGGACTGCAATTAGAGAAATATACTCCGCTGTATATTTCGTTGTATATCGATTGATATATAAAAATATATTTGAGAGTGGAGTCACAAATATTTGCAAGCCATATGAAATATTATTTCAACTTATCTTAATGATAATAAATCTCACTCCGCATTAATTACTTTTCTTCCGTTTTTTAATTGATGACGATCAAAACGACGGGCGCTGAATAACCACATTATCATTGTGCCTAACCCTAAAGGATTAGATTCATTTAGTTTAACCACCGTCATTTATACGATCAGGTTAGGGCAAATATTCACGTGTTGTTGGCAACATTAATGGCCGAATTGGCCCGATCTGTGCGTAAAAATTAGCCTTGATGTGTTGCCGCTACTGCGTTTGCGAAGAGGATGCGAAATAAATGAACCAGGTTGATCGTCCATTTTTAGATTGTGGTTTAACGCGGCTTGAATTCCTACGTATATCCGGAAAGGGTCTGGCAGGACTGACCATTGCGCCCGCGTTGTTATCACTTTTTGGTTGTAAGCAGGAAGATATCGACAGCGGTACCGTTGGACTTATCAATACGCCGAAAGGGGTGCTGGTAACGCAGCGAGCACGCTGCACTGGTTGTCATCGCTGCGAGATTTCCTGTACCAATTATAACGATGGGGCCGTTGGCACCTTCTTTTCCCGCATCAAAATTCATCGTAATTACTTCTTTGGCGATGATGGCGTCGGGTCCGGTGGCGGACTGTATGGTGATTTAAACTATACCGCGGATACCTGCCGCCAATGCAAAGATCCGCAATGCATGAAGGTCTGCCCGATTGGCGCCATTACCTGGAAGCAGGAAGACGGTTGTATTGCCGTGGACCATAAACGTTGCATTGGCTGTAGCGCTTGTACCACAGCCTGCCCGTGGATGATGGCGACCGTCAACACGGAAACGAAAAAATCCTCAAAATGTGTGTTATGCGGGGAATGCGCCAATGCGTGCCCGACTGGGGCATTAAAAATTATCGAGTGGAAAGATATTACCGTTTGATAGAGGGCAGGCATGCCTGATACGCGTCATTAATTGCCAAAAATAGCGCAGTTTTGAATAAAAAAGCTGCCTGACGGGTATATCTATTAAACCTTCTTGCAAAGGAAAACATGATGGCTAACGGTTGGACAGGTAATATTTTACGGATCAATCTCACCACGGGTAATATCACCCATGAAGATTCCAGTAAATTTAAGAAATTTATCGGTGGGATGGGCTTTGGGTATAAAATTATGTACGACGAAGTCCCGCCAGGCACCATGCCGTTTGATGAAGGGAATAAACTGGTTTTCGCCACCGGGCCATTAACGGGCTCGGGCGCACCCTGTAGCTCCCGCGTCAATATCACCTCCTTGTCAACATTTACCAAAGGTAATTTAGTCGTAGATGCCCACATGGGCGGTTTCTTCGCCGCACAGATGAAATTTGCCGGTTACGACGCCATTATTATCGAAGGTAAGTCCGCGGCGCCTGTCTGGATCAACATCAAAGACGATAAAGTCAGCATCGAAAAAGCCGATTTCCTGTGGGGCAAGGGCACGCGCGCCACAACCGAAGAGATTTGCCGCATTACCAGCCCTGAGACTTGCGTCGCCGCGATTGGCCAGGCGGGGGAAAATCTGGTACCGCTCTCTTGCATGATCAACAGCCGCAACCACAGCGGCGGCGCCGGTACTGGCGCGGTGATGGGCTCGAAAAATCTGAAGGCCATTGCGGTAGAAGGGACCAAAGGTGTCAACATTGCCGACCGCAAAGAGATGAAGCGGCTCAATGACTACATGATGACCGAGCTTATCGGCGCCAACAACAACCACGTTGTGCCGAGCACCCCGCAGGCCTGGGCAGAATACTCTTCGCCAAACTCGCGTTGGACGGCCCGCAAGGGACTGTTCTGGGGAGCGGCGGAAGGCGGGCCAATTGAAACGGGTGAAATCCCGCCGGGCAACCAGAATACCGTCGGTTTCCGTACCTATAAATCCGTGTTCGATCTCGGACCTGCCGCTGAGAAATACACGGTAAAAATGAGCGGCTGCCATTCGTGCCCGATTCGTTGTATGTCACAGCTCAATGTCCCGCGGGTGAAAGATTTTGGCGTACCGAGTACCGGTGGCAACACCTGCGTGGCGAACTTTGTGCACACCACCATTTTCCCCAATGGCCCGAAAGATTTTGACGATAAAGACGATGGGCGCGTGGTGGGAAACCTGATTGGTCTGAACCTGTTCGACGATTATGGCATCTGGTGTAACTACGGGCAGTTGCACCGCGATTTTACTTATTGCTACTCGAAAGGCGTTTTTAAGCGCGTACTGCCGGCGGAAGAGTATGCGGAGATCCGCTGGGATCAGCTTGAAGCGGGCGATCCTAATTTTATTAAGGATTTTTACTATCGGCTGGCGCATCGCGTGGGGGAACTCAGCCACCTTGCGGACGGTTCATATGCCATTGCTGAACGCTGGGATTTGGGCGAAGAGTATTGGGGTTATGCCAAGAACAAACTGTGGTCGCCGTTTGGTTTTCCTGTCCACCATGCTAACGAGGCTTCAGCGCAGGTTGGGGCGATCACCAACTGTATGTTTAACCGTGACTGTATGACGCATACCCATATTAACTTCATCGGTTCCGGTTTGCCGCTGAAATTACAGCGCGAAGTGGCGGGCGAATTGTTTGGTTCGCAGGATGCCTACGACGAAACCAAAAACTACACCCCGATCAATGCCGCGAAGATCAAATATGCCAAATGGACGTTGCTGAAAGTCTGTTTGCATAACGCGGTCACGCTATGCAACTGGGTCTGGCCGATGACGGTCTCGCCGCTCAAGAGCCGTAATTATCGCGGAGATTTGGATCTGGAAGCGAAATTTTTCCAGGCGGTTACCGGCGATGAAACCACGCAGGCGAGTCTGGATCTGGCCGCTGAACGTATCTTTACCCTGCATCGTGCCTATACGGTCAAACTGATGCAAACCAAAGATATGCGCAATGAGCACGATCTCATTTGCTCCTGGGTGTTTGATAAAGATCCGAAGATCCCGGTCTTCACCGAGGGGACCGACAAGATGGACCGGGAGGATATGCGCCTGTCACTGACGATGTTCTATCAGGAAATGGGTTGGGATCCGGAGCTGGGCTGCCCTACGCGCGAAACGCTGAATCGACTCGGACTTGAGGATGTGGCAGCCGATCTGGCGGCACAAGATCTGTTGCCAGCGTAAGGAACGCGAGATGACTAACGTGAGCAACGTTCAGGCACCCATTGAGGCGTTTCCTGATGAGGTAGATAGCCAAAAGAGACACTGGCTGCAGGCGCTACAGCCGCCTGCCGAACAGGTGAACGCGCCGCAGGTTCAGGAACCTGCCAGCCCGGAGTCGATAGTGGCGGAATTTATCCGCCAACATTCAGCATCGGGTCAGTTGGTGGCTCGCAGTGTCTTCCTGCAGCCACCGTATTCGGTTCCTGAGACTGACTTAACCGTGCTGCTGGATACCCTGTGTCAGGGCGCGAATGGGGCGGATATTACCTGTGTGCACGGCGCTGAAGAGGCATATTTCTTTTCGACGCAAACCATGACGGCAAACTACGCCAGCATGTGTGTGCAGGTGGTGGAGAACGACATCTGTCGCGCGATTGCCGAGGCGGTACGCTTTGACTGTCAAACGTATCCACGCCCCTATAAGGTCGCCATGTTGACGCAACCGCCGTATAGCTTTGGCGATCAGCAGGTTGCAGCGGCGCTCTCGGCAATGGAAACGCACCCGGATTACGCAGATATACGCACTGTGGAATCGTCAAATGCGGAGCCTTATTTGTTCAGCGAACGTTTTATGAGTTATGGCAAAGCGTACGGCCTGTGCGAATGGTTTGAGGTTGAGCAGTATCAGAACCCCTGAATTCTTCAGGTTGATGTCATGGAATGTGTGGACGACCACTGTCACAGCATTAGAGGATAACCCGATGTCCTTCACCCGACGTAAATTTGTCATTGGCATGGGGACGGTGATTTTTTTTACCGGCCCAGGTCAAAGTTTGTTAGCAAGCCCCAGGAGCACTAAAGGCGTTCGTTATGTCATGATTCACGACGAATCACTGTGTAACGGCTGTAATATTTGCGCCCGCGCATGCAGAAAAACCAATCATGTTCCTGACCAGGGCAGCCGTTTGTCGATAGCGCATATTCCGGTTTCGGATAACGACAACGAAACGCTGTATCACTATTTTCGTCAGTCCTGCCAGCATTGTGATGATGCGCCCTGTATTGAGGTCTGTCCAACCGGCGCCTCCTGGCGAGATGAGAACGGCATTGTCCGGGTCGACACGTCTTCGTGTATCGGCTGCAGTTACTGCATAGGCGCGTGCCCTTATCAGGTCCGCTATCTCAATCCGCGCACCAAAGTGGCTGATAAATGCGACTTTTGCACTGAATCACGTCTGGCGAAAGGTTTTCCACCGATCTGTGTTAACGCCTGCCCGGAACACGCGCTGATTTTTGGTCGTGAAGATAGCCCGGAGATTCAGACCTGGCTGCGGGAAAACAAGTATTACGAGTATCAACTTGCAGGCGCCGGGAAACCCCATCTGTATCGTCGGTTCGGTCAACATTTGATTAAAAAGGAAAATGTATGAACGCGTCGCAGAATGCCGAACAGTTTCACGCCCAGCTTGCGCAATATGTCCCTATGTTTTCTCCTGACTACTGGCCAGTGTGGCTGGTCATCGCCGGATTAATGCTGGTGGGAATGTGGCTGGTGCTGGCGCTACACGCCATGCTGCGCTTTCGTGCCGCGCATAAAGCGTCGGCAGGGCACGGTGAGAAGATCTACTTATACTCGAAGGCTGTCCGCTTGTGGCACTGGTCGAACGCGCTGTTATTTCTGCTACTTCTGGTCAGTGGACTCGTCAATCACTTCTCGGCCGTTAGCGCGTCGGTGATGAAAAGCCTGCTGACGGTGCACGAAGTTTGTGGCTTTTTGCTGCTCGCCTGCTGGATTGGTTTTGTCCTGATCAACCTGATTGGCGATAACGGACATCACTATATTATTCAGCGGCAGGGTTGGATCGGACGCGCGCAAAGACAAACGCGTTTTTACCTGTTTGGCATTATGCAGGGAGAGTCACATCCATTCCCGGCATCAAAGCGTTCGAAATTCAATCCGCTACAGCAGGCGGCCTATGTTGGCGTGATGTATGGTCTGCTGCCGCTGTTGTTGATATCGGGTCTGTTATCGCTCTATCCGGCGGTAGTCGGCGATCTGTTCCCCGGTGTGCGTTACTGGTTGTTACAGGCGCATTTTGCGCTGGCAATAATCAGTTTGTTTTTCATTTTTGGGCATCTTTATCTTTGCACTACGGGCCGCACGCCGGGCGAAACCTTCAAGTGCATGGTGGATGGCTATCACCGGCATTAAGCGATGATGATTACGCGTGATGACTTACGGGCTTGGCGCGTTGGGCCCGTAATGTACCGCTGGTTTCTACGTACTTTTCCCGCCGGTGGAAGTTATGCCGATGTACATCGTGCGCTCCAGCGGGAAGGGTATATCGACTGGGCAAATAGTCTGGTGGAATACGGCTGGTCAAAATGGCGGGAAGAGGAGAGTTTTGTCCGGCAGGATATTCGCGCGATGGGAAATATTTCCCGCGTGAAAACAACGGGGGGGGCCAGCAGCCCGCTGGCGAGTGCGGAAGATAATGTCAGCTTTGGCTGTGCGGATGATAACGTTAAAATCGCCAGCGCTGGCTATGCCGCGCAAATTGCCAGTGCAGGTTACAGCGTACGTATAGGCAGCGTAGGCTATAACGCGCATATCGGCAGCTCGGGCGATCGCGGGCGAATTGCGGTCGCGGGAAATTCAGCGCGTATCAGTAGCGTGGGTGACGGTACGCGCATCGCCAGTGCCGGCATGCGTGTACGCATCAGTGCACTGGGCGACAGAAATCGGATTGCCTGCAGCGGTGATTTAACCCAGCTAGCCTGTTTCGGCGCGGAATCGAAAATCGCCAATTGCGCAGACAATATCCATATTATTGCCAGCGGAGAGAACGCCGTTGTTGCCAGTACCGGCACTGTCGATTCGATAATACTCGGTCCTGGCGGATGCGCGGCGCTGGCCTATCATGATGGCGAAAGAATGCGTTTTGCGCTTGCCGTTGAAGGTGAAAAAAATATCCGGGCTGGCGTGAAATATCGGCTCAACGAAGACCACCAGTTCGTGGAATGTTGAGCCTTGAGGTCATTTTAGCGCGAACCGTCGCTGGGTGAATTTTTCCAGGCTAAAGCACAGCAGGTAATAGACCAGTCCGGTAAAGATAAAAATGGCCGCCGGATAGATTTGCACCCGGCTATTAACCTGACCGGCAACCGTCGTGAGTTCTGGCACATTGACGATAAACGCCAGCGACGTGTCCTTCAGTAGTCCAATAAATATCCCGGTCAGCGACGGCATAATGTTGCGCAGCACTTGCGGCAATAAAATAAGCCACAGGGCCTGGTACGGGCGAAAACCCTGCACCACTGCCGCTTCATATTGCCCGCCAGGTAAGGCGCTAATTCCTGCATACACCGAGTGCATCACCGAGGCGGCGGTGAACCATGCCAGTGCCAACGTCACGGTAACTGCGCCAGGCAGATCGCTTCCAGTCAGCATGGGGAGCAAATACCACATCCAGAAAATCACAAAGATTAACGGAATGCCGCGAATAAACTCGGCCCAGATAAACAGTCCTTTGCGCATCGCGCCAGGAAAACGCCAGGCGCAGCAGGCAAGAACTATCCCACCGGGAAGTGCCAGCAATGCCGCGCCGATAGCCATCAGCAAAGTAAGCAGAACGCCGCCGGGTTGGCCTTCGGTCACGCGTCCCCACAGAAGATAGTCAAGATTGTCAGTAATGACCGAAATATTAGCGATCATGCGATATGCTCCTGACGCTGAACAGACGGGCTTTTGCCCTGAACGGTTTACCTGACACAGTTTTTGGTCCAAGACGCGTAAGCAGCATACCTGACACGATACCGATGAGCAGATAGAGCACTGTTCCAACGGCAAAGGCTTCCAGTGCATGCGCGTTATAGCTCTCAATTTGCCGCACCTGATAGGTCAACTCTGCAAATCCAATACCGCTGGCAAGCGAGGAGAGCTTCATCAGGTTGAGATATTGCCCAACGATGGGCTGCCATGCGTTCGCCAGTCCCTGGGGAAGGAGAATGTGACGAAAAACCGCCCATGAGGAAAAGCCCTGGGCAATGGCCGCCTCGCGTTGTCCGGCAGAAACCGCCTGCAAACCAGAGGCAATCTCCTCGACCAAAAAGGCTGAAGTAAAAACACCCAGCCCCCAGGCAGAACAAAGAAACTCCGGCGTTAACCACCAGACGTCACCCGGCAGAACTGACCATGGGTGTTCAGCATTAATAAAGGTAATCACGTCACGGGGTAGCCAATTCCATGCGGCGAAATACCAGAACATCAGTTGCACCAGTAAAGGCGTATTGCGAAAAGCGGAGACCCACACACCGACCACCGCGGTGGCAATGCGATTGCCTGTCAAACGTAAGCCGAGTAGTAGGAGAGCAAAGAGAGTGGCGAGCGTGACGCCTGCCAGCGTCACCCATAGCGTGGTGAGAAAACCGGAAATTATCCATTGCAGAGGTTGCCCGCTCAGCACCCCCTGCCAGTCCATTAGATGCATTATAACGGTAACTCCTGGTGTAACGGGTCGAGCACTTTTTTCAGGAAACGCTGGGTTCTGGGATGTTGTGGGCGGGTGAAGAAATCCTCCGGCGAGGCGACTTCCAGGATATCGCCGCCATCAATGAATACCACACGATCGGCAATCTCACGAGCGAAGTGCATTTCATGAGTCACGACGATCATCGTGATACCGCTGTGAGCCAGATTTTTCATCACTTGTAACACCTCGCCGATCATTTCTGGATCCAGCGCGGAGGTGGGTTCATCAAACAAAATGATTTGTGGCGATGAAGCCAGCGCGCGGGCAATGGCAACGCGCTGTTGCTGCCCGCCGGATAACTGAGCGGCATAGGCATCGGCTTTCTCGAGCAGTCCCACTTGATCCAGCAATTCGAGTGCCCGGCCTTTTGCTTCCGCTTTGTTCCAGCCGTGAACATATTCCAGCGCCAGCGCAATGTTTTGCAGCGCGGTCAGATGCGAATAGAGATTGAATTGCTGAAATACAAAACCGATACGGCTGCGTAACTGGCGTAATGCAGCGCCGCGCAACTGACTAATCGGTTTACCATCAATGAAAATTTCGCCACCGCTGAGCGACTCAAGCTGGTTGATAAGACGTATAAGAGTGGATTTTCCAGAGCCAGAAGGACCCAAAATGGTCACCACTTCACCAGGTTCAACTGCCAGGCTGACGCCGTTAAGTACGGTATGAGCGTCATACTGTTTAAACACATTGTGCAGTTTGACGCTTGCCTGACCCAATTGGGTAGAATCCGCAGCCGAAGCTGCGGAACGATGAAAAAGAGCTGAGAGCATATTACTGGGCTTCTATTTTAAAGGCGCGGGGCTGCGGGTTTTTAGTTTCAGGGCCGAACCACACATCATAAATTTTTGCTGCCTGACCAGTAGACTCCAGCTTCAAAAGTTCATCGTTGACGGCTTTTAACAAAGCCGGTTCGCCTTTTTTTACCCCCACGCCGATCTCTTCTTTACTCAGCAGGTCCGGCAAAATTTTGAAATCCGCTTTATCCGGCGCACCGCTTAACAAGCCCGCCAGGATTGTACTGTCCTGGGTGATGGCCTGCACATTACCGTTGCGTAAGGCGGTTAATGCCAGGGGGATATCGTCATAGGCCAGTACGCGCGACTGCGGGAAGCGCTGATGTAACGCCTGCTCACCGGTAGTACCTTTTACCGCGCCGATTCGCGCTTTGCTGTATTCATCGAGCTTGTCCGGGGATTTTGCTGGCACAAGGAACTGCTGGCCGGTGACAAAATAGGGCACGGAGAAATCGATCACTTGTGCACGCTCAGGTGTGATCGTGATATCCGCTACGATTAAATCGGCTTTACCGGATTGTAATAGCGGAATACGGTTGGCCGGATTGGTGGCCACCAGCTCCAGTTTTACCCCCAGGGACTTGGCCAGCGCTTCGGCAAAATCGACGTCATAGCCGACAATCTTATGCGTTTTTGCATCAACTGAACCGAACGGCGGATTGGCGTCGAATGTCGCCACTTTAACGACGCCGGCGGCTTTGATATCGGCCAATTGGTCAGCCTGAGCCTGTGAGACGCTAATGCCAGAGGCCAGCAGCACGCTGAGTGCCAGAAGTGTTTTTTTAGCGCTGTGAATTTTCGTTGCCATCATTGTAAGAAATCCCTGTAGTTTTTGGTTTGTGCTTTTTACGCTCCCATAACTTACGATTCAGACAAAATAAGAAAAAATTCTTATCTATATACAAAATGTTATTAGTGAAAGGGGGGAGAACAGGAGTGATGTGCGCGAACGTTGAGAAACGCTACGTGATTACCCTCATGACATGTACCATACGTCAATAAAGTTAATGGCTGGGGACAAGCATGCTGCGTGATAATTTTAACGATCTTTATTATCTCATTATCGTCGCCCGCGAGCGGAGTTTTACGCGGGCTGCGGCAAAGCTCGGGGTCTCGCAGTCAGCGTTAAGCCATGCGATACGTGGACTCGAAGAGCGGCTGGATGTCCGACTCCTGACCCGTACCACGCGCAGCGTCGCGCCGACTGAAGCCGGAGAACGGCTTATCAACAGTATCAGTCCGCGTTTTGATGACATTGAAACGGAGCTGCTGGCATTAACCGACATCCGTCAGCGGGTGGCGGGTAACATTCGCCTTACCTTGGGTGAACATGCGTTGCAATCGACCGTCTGGCCCGCGCTGGCGCCTTTTTTGCAGGCTTATCCTGAAGTGAAAGTGGAAATGACCCTCGACAACAGCCTGACGGATATTGTGGCTGGCCGTTATGACGCGGGTATTCGTCTCGGCGAGCAGGTGGCAAAAGATATGGTTGCTGTCAGAATTGGTCCGGACTGGCGCATGGTGGTGGTCGGTTCACCCGCTTATTTTGCCCGCCATGGTAAACCACTCACCCCACACGATCTGCAAAACCATAACTGCATCAACATGCGCATGCCGACGTTGGGCGGGCTGTATGCCTGGGAATTTAGCAAAGGCGGACAAGATTTGCGCGTGCGGGTTGAAGGGCAGCTTATTTTTAACAATCTCCCCCCGCGGATTAGCGCAGCGATTGCCGGGATGGGGCTGGCATTTGTGCCGGAAGACACTGTCGAACAGGCGGTGACTGACGGTGCGCTGGAAAAAGTGCTGGAGGACTGGTGCGAACCCTTCCAGGGCTATTATATGTACTACCCCAGCCGCAGGCAGCACACCGCCGCCTTTGCCAAATTGATTGAGGCTTTACGGTATAAGGGCTGAAACGGAAAGGGGTAACAGGCGATAAAAAAACCGGCATTGCGCCGGTTCGGAAATCAGATTTTGCAGGCGTCGCCGCAGTCATTATCAGCAATAATTTCCTGCGCTTTCTTATCTGCATCTTCCAGACGTTCAGCATTACGCTCTTGCGCTTCTTCCAGTCCATCAAAGACCAGATTATCGAGATCAATTTCCATCATTCACCTGCTCAGGTTCAGCGTTTAACATCACACTATTATATTGCAAAAATGTTGCTTAACAGCAGCGATTATTGCTACTTAGCCCCGAACTTAAATCAGACGCGCATATTTTTCCGCCAGCGTAGCCCACGGTTGGCGGCTGCGAAGATCCATTGGTCATAAATACTGCTAAATGCCAGCGCTTTCTACCGTTTTGCTTTCACTTTTTCATTAACGTGATATGCGATCATTTTTAACAAATCTGCGACAAAATCACTATACATATAACTTAATATCTTTTATACATTAATTGTTCAACCCTGCGACTATTCCACAAAAGAGAAAGATATATGGAACAGACACCTGATAAGAAAAACGATAATTTTCAGAAAGATGGCAAAGAACAGTTCAATCGCTCAATCGGTTTAATTTCTAATTTCGCGTTGGGGTTTACCTACCTTTCGCCGCTCACTGCCGTCTATTCGCTGTTTGCGCTGGCCGTAACGCTGGCGGGGCCGCCCGCAGTATGGTGGATTTTAATCGTCGCATGTGGCCAGCTTTTAGTGGCGTTGGTATTTGGCGAGGTCGCTTCCCAGTATCCGATAACCGGTGGACTGTATCCCTGGGCGAGAAGATTATGGGGCAAGAAATATGCCTGGATTGCCGCCTGGATTTACCTGTGGGCGCTGGTGGTCACCATTACGTCAATTGCGGAATATACCTCGACGTTTGTTGAGTCGCTGTTCCACTATGGTCAAACGCCTGCCACCATGTTGCTGACGTCTGTCCTGCTACTGCTGTTGATGATGGCTGTTAACATGTCCGGGACCAAAAACCTGGCCAGAGTCGCCAAAATTGGCTTCTGGTGTGAAATTGTCAGCGTGATTGCGCTGGGAATTTACCTGCTGATCTTTCACCGTTCTCAGCCTTTCTCCGTCATCTTCGACTCGATGGGCGTGCTTGCTCAGGACGGAAGCTACTCCACCGCGTTTATGTCCGCCGCGCTAATGGGGCTGTTTATGTTCTTTGGCTTTGAAGCCTGCGGTAACGTAGCGGAAGAGGTGCAGAACCCGAGCAAAAAGATCCCGGTCGCGATGATTTTAAGCATCGTATTTGGCGCGATTTCCGCCATCATTTCCGTGATGGGTTATCTGCTGGCTTCACCGAATCTGGTCAGTATCGTGAATGGTAAAACGTCCGATCCAATCCCCGCCATTCTCAATGAAGCCCTGGGAGAAACCGGCGCAACTATCTTTATCATTGTCGCGATTGTGGCGATGTTGTCGTGCATTTTGTCTCTACAGGCTGCGTTAAGCCGTCTTATTTTTTCGTTCTCTCGCGACAGAATGCTGCCGGGAAGTGAATGGATGTCCAAAATCTCGAAAAACGGCGTTCCGGATAATGCGATGGTCGTCAGTTGCTTGCTGCCGGTGATCATCTGTGTTTGGGTCTATTTCCAGCCAGACAACCTGTCGCGTATTACCGCGTTTGCCGTAATCGGTATTTATATCTCGTTCCAGATGGTCGTACTTGCTGCGTTACGTCAGCGTCTGAAGGGCTGGAAACCGGCCGGGGAGTGGACCATTGGCGGTTGGGGCGTGATTGTAAACGTACTGGCCTTAGCCTATGGATTATGCGGGATCTGGTTGCTGGCCCAACCAGCAGACAGCAGCGATTTCATTGATCGTTGGACAGTGCTGTTCGGCCTGGCGATTGTCGTTGGATCGGGGCTTATCTATATGTTCCTGACCCGACCGTTTGGGCGCTCTGCGGCGCCGGAAAACGACGCCATTGCTTACGCCAATAAGCTCAATATGGGGCAGGACAACTAAAACAAGGGCCTTCGGGCCCTTAGTTTTGATAGTGATAAAGGATAAAGTAGTCGCTCTGATATACCACGGTGCTGTTGGCGGGCGACAGTAACTCACCCACGCGAAAGCGCGGCCAGCTGGAGAAGATAATCCTGTTTTCCAGATTGGTCAGTATGACATAGTCAGGATGAGCGCAGGAGAGCAGTTCGGCTTCGATTTGGCTGACCAGCAGATCGACGGCGGCGACGCCAAGAAACTGATCGTTGTAGTAGACCGGCACTGCCGAAGTCAGGGTATAGGAGATATTGCAGATATAATCGACGTACGGGCCGTGGATATAAGCTTTGCCTGCCGGTGGCGAATGTTTAAACCACTCGAAGGTTCTGAAATCCAGTCGTTGCTGCGTGGCCTGATCCAAATCGAGGTGCGCCTGGCTCAAACCATTATCTTTCTTATACCACCACTCCAAAAGCCAATACTCTTTGGTGGTGGCGGTGCTCTCTATATGGCTGGCAAATCCGGCTCCAGAGCAGTAATGGTTGTCATTGAGCGTACGCTTAATATGCTGTTGAACGGTGGATCGCACCGAGGGATCGAGGACAACCTCGGCTGAAGCTTTCTGTATCCCGGCAATCGCCTCATGGATGCTCCTCGCCAGCGCCACGGTAGAATCTACCGTAGAGACAGTAATATCATCAATTTTACGGATTAATGCGCTTAAAGATGTCGAAGAGCTCATTGTCTGTCCTGCCTTCACGGATTGTCAGTTCGAGTTATATTTCAGCTTTTTTTCGATAAGGTAATAGGTAAAGGTGTCGATGATCCGCGTGGCAAGCTGTACTGATTCCGCCTCGTTGTGGGCGGCCAGCGCATCGGCCAGCGCTGAATAAAGCGCGATAATTTCGGCATGAATGCTGTCCGTGCGATAGAGGATCGCCACCAGCGATGCCCATTCAGCTTGCACCTGAAGCTCCTGGTTCGCCAGCCGTGCCGAATGTGAACTGGCGGCTATTGCCAGCAGGCATCGCATATCGGCCTGGGTCATCAGCTCAGGTGATTTTGCCTGTCTGAGCACCTCAACAAACTCGCGAAATTTGGCGATATCCGCGCCGGTCATTCGTCTGGAAGCAAGTCTTGCGCTATGGCTAATGATGGCGCAATGCATTTCCCCCAGATCCGAAAGATAATCGGTACTGATCGCTTTGAACGGATGCAGGGGGCTATTTTTGCCATCGATATTTTCGCAAACGAAGCTGCCACCATTACGGCCACGAACAGTATGGATAAGATTATTAGCCCGAAGCGTGTTTAGCGCTTCTCTGATAGTGATATGTGAGACACCCATCATCTTTGCCAAATCAGTTTCGTTGGGAAGCTGTTCTTTCGGCTCCAACAATCCCGTGATAATGGCATTTGAAAGGCGTTGCACTATCTGGTCTGAACGACTGACCTGCCCGATAGGCGCAAATATGACCGCGTGAGTAATCATAATCTTTTCTGCACTCAATTCCCTGAAACAACGACCCTTTCTAACACATGCCTGCTGGGCAAGGAAGGTAAGAATGGCCGCGTTATTTTACATGCCCATGCGCAAAAGCTGCCGCACAGACGGATGTGTGTCCCAATAACCATTGGAGCTGCGCGCGCCGCGTCAGCTAACAATGACAAGCCTTTCTCTGAATAATGTAAAGAACAAGTTAAAAATGAGAGGCTTATCATAGTGTCAATGTTGCGTATTTGAAAAGTTTTTACAATATATATATTACATAAGATTCTTTATGTATTAACGGGTGGAGACAGACATGAAAACCCTGAAGCATTTTATTAATGGGCAATATGTAGCAGGCGGCAGCGAAGAGACCTTCGAACTGGTGAGTCCGGTCGACGGTGAAACGTACGCATTATCTCCTAATGCCAGCGCGGCAGAGGTGGAGCAGGCTTACTCTGCTGCTGAAGCGGCGTTTAGCATCTGGAGAAAATCGACACCGGCCCAGCGACAAATAGCGTTATTGCGCCTGGCGGACGAAATAGAACGCAACGTGGAGCGACTGGTCAATGCCCAGAGCCAGGAGACGGGCCAGCTTCGCCATTTTATTGAGAAGGAAGAGATCGCGGCATCCTGCGATGCCATCCGTTTTTTTGCCGGGGCTGCGCGTTGTCTTGAAGGCAAGGCAGCAGGCGAATATTCCGCTGGATTTACCTCGACTATTCGCCGGGAACCGCTGGGTATTGTCGGGCAAGTTACGCCGTGGAATTACCCGTTTATGATGGCGGTATGGAAGATTGCGCCGGCACTGGCGGCGGGTAACACGGTAGTGTTAAAGCCAAGCGACACCACGCCGGTCAGTACGCTGCTGTTGGCGGAACTGGCGGCACCCTTGTTCCCGAGAGGGGCGTTTAACGTGGTTTTAGGCAAAGCCAGTACCGGTTCTCTGGTGGTCTCAAACCCGAAAGCCTCACTGGTTTCGATTACCGGTTCGGTCCGTGCAGGTCTGCAGGTTGCGGCCTCGGCAGCGGCGAACCTGACCCGGGCGCATCTGGAATTGGGCGGGAAGGCGCCCGCGGTGGTATTTGCTGATGCGGATATGGACAAGGCGATTGCGGCGATTGTCACGGCTGGCTTTTTCAATGCCGGGCAGGACTGCACGGCGGCCACGCGTATTCTGGTCGAACAGTCCATCTACGCTGAATTCCTGGAAAAACTGGTACAAAAAACAAAGAGTATTAAATTTGGGCCGCCAGAAGACCAGGATGCGCTGTATGGTGCATTGAATAGCCGGAATCAACTGGAACAAGTGAAAGGCTTTATTGAGCGTTTACCGGCGCATGCAAAAATTGAGACCGGCGGGCGCGCCGGATCTGGCCCTGGCTTCTATTTTGAGCCGACGATCGTCTCTGGTCTGCAACAGCACGATGAAGCTATCCAGCATGAAGTATTTGGTCCAGTAATGACTATTCAGTCGTTTTCTGGCGATGAAGATGCATTACTTAAGGCCAATGATGTGGAATATGGTCTGGCGGCGAGTGTCTGGACCAGCAATCACAGCCGCGCGCAGCGCTTTTGCATTGACCTCGATTTTGGCACGGTATGGATTAACAGCCATATTCCCCTGTGCGCCGAAATGCCGCATGGCGGCTTCAAAAAATCAGGTTATGGCAAAGATCTCTCATCTTATTCACTCGAGGAATACACACGGGTGAAACATATCATGTGCGACATTTCTGAATAGAGAGGGTAGTGATGAAAACATTAAAAGTGGCGGTGCTTTCATTGGTGATGCTCTCGGGCTATAGCCTGGCAGAAAGTACCTCGCTGAATACCGTGAACGAGTATATGGCGGCGTGGAATGCGCATGATGCTTCGCGAGCGGCTCAATATCTTGCAGATGATGCAGTCTATTATGATGCCGCCGCGGGAGAACCGATTACCGGCCGGGAAAAAGCAGAAAAAGAAGTTATTGGGGCCTTTATTAAGGCGGTCCCGGATCTGACCTGGAAAATGATCGGTAAACCCGTTTATGACGAGGATACCGTGGCTTTTCGTTGGCAGTTCTCAGGAAAAAATAGTGGTGAATGGGCAGGGAGCCCACCGACAAATAATCTGATAAGATTTGAAGGTGTTAGCTATATTCATGTTAAAGCAGGAAAAATCACCTGGCAGGGTGATTATTATGATTCTAAGAAACTGGATGAAGAATTAAAGCCAGTGAAATAGATGGCGATCCCCTTTTTGCTGAGAAGGGGATGCCTCTTATTTGTGTCGTGTTAAGGGCCGTGTAGCAATAAGGAAAAAGTTAATGGCAATTACCAGACGTGATTTTCTCAACGGCGTCGCGGTGACCGTTGCAGCGGGGCTTACCCCGCTGGAATGGGTCAGGGCGGCAGGGAAGGAAAACGCATTTATAGATGGAAGTTATTATCCGCCTGCGCTTACAGGGCTGCGGGGCAATCATCCGGGATCGTTTGAAATGGCGCATGCCGTGGGCCGTGAGCATAAACATTTTGATTTAAACGCTTTGCCTATTGAGGAAGAGTACGATCTGGTGATTGTAGGCGGCGGTATTAGCGGCCTGGCTGCCGGTTGTTTCTGGCGTCAACTTGCCGGACAAAATAGCCGGATTTTGATCCTCGATAATCATGACGATTTTGGAGGACATGCCAAACGGAATGAGTTTACCAGCTCGGGCAAGAAACTACTCGGCTATGGCGGCAGTGAAGCATTCCAGTCGCCGGCGCATAATTTCAGTCCCGAAGTGCAAAAGCTGATGGAAACCGTGGGCGTCAGCGTCACGCGGTTGAAAGAGAGTTTTGACGTAAACTTCTATCCCGACTGGCAGCTCAGTCGCGGCGTTTTCTTCGATAAAAAGAATTTTGGCGAAACAAAAATCGTCAGCGGCGATCCGGGACGGGCGGTATCTGATGATATTCCGCCGGACAGACTGAATGGACGCAAGATCGAAGACTTTATCAATGATTTTCCGCTAAGCGAGAACGACAGAAAAGCGTTAATCGATCTGCATGTACGTCCTGCGGACTACCTTCCGGGTATGACGATTGATGAGAAAACTGAATGGCTGGATACTCACAGCTACAGTGAGTTTCTGGCGACAAAAGTCGGTTTGAGCAAAATGGCGCTGCTCTATTTTCAGCAGCGTTCTAACGACTTCTTTGCCATTGGCATTGAAGGGATTTCCTGTAGCGATGCCCGGGCGTGCGCCTTACCGGGTATGGAAGCGCTGGGATTACCCCCGCTGGATGGAGAGTCGCTGGCCGACCTCGAAGAGCCGTATGTTTACCATTTTCCGGATGGAAATGCCGGTCTTGCCCGACTGTTGGTCAGGTATATGCTGCCGGATGCGCTACCGGGTACCACCATGGAGGACTCGGTCCTCGCCAGACTGCATTATGAAAAACTGGACCTGCCGGAAAACACCACGCGTCTGCGCCTGAACAGCACGGTGATTAACGCCGCCAACGTACCGGATGGCGTTGTTGTCAGCTATCTGCGCGACGGAAAAATGCATCGCGTTCGTGGTAAGAACACCATTATGGCGGGTTATAACATGCTGATTCCGTATCTGGTGCCAGAGATGCCGGAACAGCAGCAGGCTGATCTCAAACTGAACGTGAAAGCGCCGCTGGTATACACCAACGTGGTGGTTAAAAACTGGCAGGCATTTAAACAGCTTGGCGTGCATGAATTTTACTCTCCGGCAGCACCTTACAGCCGGGTTAAGCTCGACTATCCGGTCAGTATCGGCGGCTATCAACACCCAGCCTCACCGGACGATCCGATGGTGATTCATATGGTCTACGTCCCCACGTATCCTGGCAGTAACCTCTCGGCCAGAGAGCAGTTCCGTCTGGGGAGGGCCTATCTGCTGGGGACGACATTTGCGGCGCATGAAGAGATGATTCGCGCCCAGTTGCAGGAGATGTTTGGCGCAACAGGCTTTGAAAATCAACGCGATATTGCCGCCATTACGGTTAACCGCTGGGCGCATGGCTATGCCTATTACCCTAACTCGTTGTTCGACGATATGGACAAAATGCCCGAGATTATCGAGCGGGCGCGCAAGCCAGTCGGTCGTATTGCCATTGCTAACTCCGATTCTGACTGGGGGGCTTATGCTCATACGGCGATCGATCAGGCATGGCGAGCGGTTAATGAACTCAAGGAGATGGGGTGATCTATGCGTAATGTAACCGTTCTTGCCGCCTGTTTATTTACCGCCACGGTTTCTGCGGCTGAAACGCATGGCGAATACATCGCGAGGATTTCTGACTGCGTAGCCTGTCACACGACGGAAGGTGGCGCGGCGATGGCAGGGGGTAAAAAGTTTCCCACTCCGCTTGGAGATATTTATTCGACCAATATTACGCCAGATAAGACGCAGGGGATTGGTAGCTACGCATACGAGGATTTTGAAAAGGCGGTCCGTCAGGGGATTGCCAAAGATGGTCATCCGCTCTATCCGGCCATGCCTTATCCCTCTTACGCGAAGCTTTCTGACGAGGATGTTCAGGCGCTGTACCGCTATTTTATGCATGATGTCACGCCGTCGGCACAACCCAATAAAGAGAATGCCATTCCGTGGCTACTCTCCGCCCGCTGGCCGCTGCATATCTGGAACTGGTTGTTTACCGACGCGCCAGAGACGGCTGTTACGGGCGCGAAAACGGATGAAAACGCGGTCCTGCTAAAACGAGGCGCTTATCTGGTGGAAGGCCCGGGCCACTGCGGTTCATGCCATACACCGAGAGGTGTGGCGATGAACGAAAAAGCGTACAGCAATGCCGATCCCGAGTATCTGAGCGGCGCGATGATCGACGGCTGGTATGCGCCGTCGCTGCGGGGCACCGGAATGTCGGAGTCGGAGTTAAAATCGCTGTTGCTGACCGGTAAAAGTAAACATGCCGCGGTTTCTGGTTCGATGGCTGAAGTCGTTACGCAAAGTACACAGTATCTGACGGACGAAGATGCCACGGCGATCGCACAATATCTGCTGAGCCTGAAAAGTACGAAGCCTGAAGCGGGGCGTACCGCAGCGACTACGACATCCTGGTCGAATTCAGCCGAGGCGGGCAAAGTGACCTATAACCGCTACTGCTCAACGTGTCACGGTCTGGAAGGCAAAGGTACGGATGATAATGCACCTTCGTTGATCCGCAATCCGCTGGTGATGGTGGATGACCCGACGCCACTGTACAGAGTGATTGCCTATGGCGCAGAAACCCCGACAACGCGGGGCAGCGTCTCCTTTAAGATGCCAGCCTACGGCGGCATGTTAACCGACAGCGAAATGCGTGACGTAATTAACTACGTGCGTAAAAGTTGGGGGGAAGGGAATGGTGAAGTAAGCCAGGAGGATTTGGCTGGCGTTAAAAAAGCGTCACATTAAACAGCATGCCGGAGAGGTGCGAGCACCGCTATCCGGCAGTGCTTATACGGCGTTTTCCCTGATAATCGTCGCGAGTCGGGTAAACGCCGCCGCCATTTCATGTTCTTCAATACTGGCAAACCCCAACAGCAGGCCGCTGCATTTCTCTTCATTCACGTAGTAACGAGACAGCGGACGCACCAGCAGATCTTGCGCATTCGCTTGCCGGGCTATGGCGACGTCATCACTTCCGGCGGGTAGCTGTAAAATCATATGCAGCCCGGCGTTGCTGCTGAAGGAGCCAAGATATTGCTCACCAAGTTGGCGGGTAATCAGTTCCACCAGCATCTGGCGACGACGACTGTACAACTGGCGCATTTTTCGAATATGCGCCGCGTAGTATCCCTCGCGGATAAACTCCGCCAGCGCGGCCTGAATCAACAAATGTCCGCCGCGATAGAGGTCGTTATGAACCTTTTTAAGCGGCGCGGCTAGCGGTTTGGGCAGTACCACATACCCGAGTCGCAGTGCGGGATAAAGGGTCTTACTGAATGTTCCGATGTAGATAACCGGCGTCTCTTCCTCCAGTCCCTGTAATGACGGAATAGGCTGCCCGGAAAAGCGAAACTCGCTATCGTAATCATCTTCTATTATCCAGCTTCGCGTTTCGCGGGCGCGCAAGAGAAGCTGTTGCCGACGGCTCAGACTCATTACCGAACCGAGCGGATACTGATGTGACGGTGTCACAAAAATCAGCTTCGGTGCGGGTTCTGTTGGGCCTGGCGGAATCATACCTTGCTCATCAACCGGGATTGCCGAAAAGTGAACCGCGTTGATGCGTAGAATGTTTTTTATCCCCCAATAGCCTGGCTCCTCAATCCAGGCACTGTCACCCGGATTGCACAACGCACGCGTAACCAGATCCAACGCCTGGTGAATACCTTCAGTAATCAGGATTTGATCAGGCGAACAACGTACACCCCGGGCGGTGCGCAAATAGTCTGCCAGCGCTTCTTTCAATTCACTCACCCCGCCTGCGGCATCGTAAGTGAGAAACGCCGGGCGCAATCGCCTTGCCAGCCGATCCTGGATTTTTTTGAGCACCCGGTGAGGAAAATGCTGAACATCAGGCACGCCAGGAATAAAGGCTCCCCATTGCCGGGGACTGGCGCTGGCATGCCCCAGCAGTTCAAGGCAGCGGGCAGATAAGCGGGTGTGATCCTCAAGCGCGGCAGCAACAGGCTCTTTGTTGGGGCGGAGGTCGAGATTGTCGAGCACGCTGTCGCTAACGAAGGTGCCGCTGCTGTTGCGCGCAGAGATATAGCCTTCGGCCTGCAACTGCTCGTAAACCCGCAAGACGGTGTTTCGCGATAACGTCAGTTCGCCCGCCAGATCCCGCGAGGGAGGCATGCGGGTAGCCGGTTTCAGGCTGCCCTCAAGGATGCAACTACAGATGGCGGCATACAGGCGACGATGTAATTTTTCATCTGTCTGCTGGCTAAATGCTTGCTTGATCACATCTCCGGCAAGTGAACGCATTTGGATCCTTAAAATAAAACGATTTGGCTCTCGATTAAAGTACCAGATGGCGTCTAAATTTAAAGGGTAATTCAACTGAAATGTATTTATGGACAAGGTGTAGAGAATGAACAATAAAAACCTGCAACAACGTCGTCTGGATGCCACCCCGCGTGGCGTGGGTGTCATGTGTGATTTTTACGCCCAGTCGGCAGAAAACAGCACGATTACCGATATTGAGGGCAATCAGTATATTGATTTTGCCGCCGGGATTGCCGTGCTGAACACCGGGCACCGTCATCCTCGTCTGGTGCAGGCAGTCGAAGCGCAACTGCAGGCTTTTACCCACACGGCTTATCAGATTGTACCGTACGAAAGCTATGTGTCTCTGGCTGAGAAAATCAACGCCGTTGCGCCGATTGACGGTAAACGCAAAACCACATTCTTCACTACTGGCGCAGAAGCCGTGGAAAATGCGGTGAAAATCGCCCGCGCGCATACCGGTCGTCCCGGTGTTATCGCTTTTGGCGGCGGTTTTCATGGACGTACTTACATGACGATGGCGCTGACCGGCAAAGTAGCGCCCTATAAAAAAGGGTTCGGCCCGTTCCCGGGTTCCGTTTACCATGCGCCATATCCTTCTGAGTTGCAGGGTGTCTCCACGGCGGATTCACTAAAAGCGATTGAACGCCTGTTTAAAGCCGACATCGATCCAACTCAGGTTGCGGCGATTATCTTCGAACCGGTCCAGGGCGAAGGCGGTTTCGTGGTGGCGCCGTCGGAGTTTGTTGCCGGGATCCGCCGTATCTGTGATGAGCATGGCATCGTGATGATTGCCGATGAGGTGCAAAGTGGTTTTGCTCGCACGGGTAAACTGTTTGCGATGGATCACTACGCCGACAAAGCGGACCTGATGACGATGGCAAAAAGCCTTGCGGGTGGGATGCCGCTGTCTGGCGTGGTAGGCAAGGCAGAAATTATGGATGCGCCTGCGCCGGGTGGTCTGGGTGGTACCTATGCCGGCAACCCGTTGTCGATTGCGGCGGCGCATGCGGTACTGGATATTATTCGTGATGAGCAGTTGTGCCAACGAGCAGCGGCTCTCGGCGAACAACTGCGCGCCACCCTGACTGACGCGCAAGGATGGTGCCCTGAGCTGGCCGAAGTGCGCGGCTTAGGCTCAATGGTTGCTGCTGAATTTTGCGATGCAGCGACGGGGGAGCCCAGCGCTGCCGTCGCGCAACGCGTGCAGAAGAAAGCCCTTGAGCAGGGATTGCTGCTGTTAACCTGTGGCCAGTACGGCAACGTTATTCGTTTCCTTTACCCGCTGACAATTCCGCAGGATCAGTTTGCGAAAGCGCTCGATATCATTAAAGCTGCGACGAAATAGTTTAGCCACTCAGTATCAACAAAAGCCGACGGTGGTCATTGCCGTCGGCTTTATTTTTGCCCACAAAAATTGATCTTCCTCGTGTGTAGCGCGGTAATTATCGCTAATGGGTTGCCAGTTATATCGCTATATAATTTAATATATATCGTTTTTATTCCTCATCCAGATGGTACCCCATGTTAACTCTCCGTTCTTTTGTGCTGGTTTGCGCCAGCTTCCTGGTGGCGTTCTCCGCGCAGGCCGAGCGTAAGATTACCGATCAGCTTGGTCGTCAGATCACGATTCCAGACCATGTCGACAAAGTGGTTGTGCTGCAACACCAGACGCTGAATATTCTGGTGCAACTCAACGCCCAGCAAGACATTGTTGGTGTAATGTCGAGCTGGAAAAAACAGCTCGGACCTGAATTCGCGCGTTTTATGCCGAAGATAACGACATTGCCGACGCCGGGCGATCTCACCAGCGTGAATATCGAGAGCCTGCTGGCGATTCACCCACAGGTCGTCTTTGTTGCCAACTATGCGCCTGCGGAGATGATTCAGCAGATTCAGAACGCCGGTATTCCGGTGGTCGCTATCTCATTGCGTCAGGATGCTGATGGTCAGCAGAATAAAATGAATCCGACTATGGCCGATGAAGAGCAGGTCTACAACGAAGGGTTAAAGCAGGGAATTCGCCTGATTGCGGATGTTGTGGGGCGCAAAGCGCAGGCAGAAACGTTGATCGATTACGTTTTTGCGGCGCGGGCAAAGTTCAACGCGCCAGTTGCCAACATTCCTGATGCGAAAAAGGTGCGTATTTATATGGCTAACCCCGACCTGATGACTTACGGCTCCGGGAAGTATACGGGACTGATGATGCAGCATGCGGGGGGATTAAACGTGGCGGCGACCAGTGTGAAAGGCGCCCGTCAGGTCGCGCTTGAGCAGGTATTAGCGTGGAATCCGCAAGTGATTTTTGTTCAGGACCGTTACCCGCAGGTGGTGACTGAGATCCAAAACGATCCCAACTGGCAGGGGATTGATGCGGTGAAAAATCATCGCATCTGGCTGATGCCGGAATACGCCAAAGCCTGGGGGTATCCGATGCCGGAAGCCTTGGCGATAGGTGAACTGTGGATGGCCAAAAAACTGTATCCGGACGCCTATAAAGACGTGGATGTCGATGCGCAGGCGCAAGACTACTATCAGCGTTTTTATCGTGTGAACTGGCAGTCTGATGCAGCTAAGTAACCGCATTTTACCCCAGCAGCCGCTGCTAATGGCGGCGGTCTTATTACTGGGCGTCAGCTCGCTGTGCCTCGGACAATATCCGCTGTCGTTAAGCGAGGTATTTTACCATCTGACGCACTATAGCGACGCCGAAGGGATTGCCAGCCAGATTGTCTGGACGGTCAGGTTACCACGTATTCTGATCGCGTTGCTGGCAGGGGGCGCGTTGGGTTTATGCGGCGCGACGCTGCAAGGGGTATTTCATAATCCACTGGTCGACCCGCATATTATCGGCGTGACGTCGGGGGCTGCCTTTGGCGGTACGCTGGCTATTCTGCTCGGCCTGTCGCCGTGGCTGATGATGGGCTCAACGTTTTTCTTCGGTCTGACGGCGCTGATTCTGGTGTATGCCATCGCTACATTGCAGGGGCTGGAGAATACGCTGGTGCTGATCCTGTCGGGTATCATTCTGAGCGGTTTCTTTGCCGCACTGGTGAGTCTGATTCAGTATCAGGCGGATACCGAAGAGACGTTACCGAACATTGTGTTCTGGCTGCTGGGGAGTTTTGCGACGGCCAACTGGCATAAAGTTCTGCTGTTGGCGATTCCGGTGGGTATCGCCGCGACGGTTTTGTATCAGTTACGCTGGCGGATAAATCTGCTATCGCTCAATGATAAAGATGCCAGAGCGCTGGGCGTGGCGGTGGTTCCTCTGCGACGCAGCGTGCTGGTGTGCTGCGCTTTTTTAGTCGCCGCTCAGGTGGCGGTAAGCGGCAGTATTGCCTGGGTCGGTCTGGTTATTCCGCATCTGGCACGTTTGCTGGTGGGTGTCGATCATCGTCGGTTGCTCCCTTGTGCCTTCTGGCTGGGGGGCGGTTTTATGATTGTGGTAGATGATATTGCGCGCACCCTGATGTCTGCGGAGATCCCGCTGGGGATCATCACTGCATTATTTGGCGCGCCGCTGTTTGCTTTTTTACTCATCCGCAACAGTCGTCGGAGGAAACAATGAAATCTGTCGCACTGCGCGTGAATCGGCTGACTTACGGGTATCGCGCACCGCTATTTGAGCCGCTTACGTTCAGTTGCCGGAAAGGTGAGGTCTGGGCGGTGCTGGGACGTAACGGTCTGGGTAAAAGTACGCTGCTCGATACGCTAACCGGCACGCTGCCTGCTTTGGGCGGCAGTATTGAGAATGCCGGTGGAATTGGGATTGTGGCGCAACATTGTCATCTGCCGTTTCCCTATACGGTCAGCGATGTGGTACTGATGGGGCGGGCACAGCACGTGAAGTTATTTGCGCAGCCCAGCCAGCAGGATCAAAAAAGGGCAGCGCAGGCGCTGGAGCAACTTAATATCGCACATCTTGGCGCCTGCTCGTTTGGTTCACTCTCTGGCGGGCAACAACAGTTAGTGATGATAGCCAGGGCATTGGTCACGGAATGCCAGACGTTATTGCTTGATGAACCATGTTCCGCGCTGGATCTCGCTAATCAGCAGGTGGTGCTGCAGCTCATCAGCGATCTGGCTCGCCAACAAGGCTGCAGCGTGCTGTTTTCAACCCACGATCCGCTGCATGCGCTACAGATAGCCACGCATACGCTGCTGCTGCTTCCTGAAGGAAAATGGCGGGCAGGGCCGACGGACAGCATCGTGACGGAAGATAATCTGTCCCAGGCCTATGGATTACCGCTGCGAAAAGTGAACGTTGATCATTACCAGACGCCGTTTATTGCGCCGCTGTTTTCTATTCGTCGGTAAGTGGTATAAAACCGGCGGCGATCAGAAATTCCTGACCGCCGTTGCCGAGCATAAACTCAACCAGCGCCAGCGCATCTTTGGATGCCTCCAGCAGCGCCAACTGGTATTCACATTGAATGTTATATTCAGCCGGAATCGCTACATAACGAACGTTGGGTAGTGTGCGGAGCGTTTTTGCATAATGCGCGTAGCCGATAAACAGATCGGCCAGTCCCTGACGCAGGACCCAGGCGCTGGCCAGTTCTCCCTGCGGGATCCTGACGGTGTCTCGACCACCAACCAGGGGAATGGCCCTTTCGCGAAGCTGCTGCCCAAGGCCCCTCTCCAGCGCATCCATCTTGTCAAAAAATGCCCAGGTATAATCCCCGGAAGGGTCACAGCCGGGCGTAGAGGTACCAATTCGCAGGGTAGGGTTTCGCAGCAAATCCAGCCATTCAGCGGTCCGGTTGGTAACCAGACCCAGTTGGTTCCAGCAAAAGGTGTGCGTTGAGAGAGCTTTATGCTGAGCCAGAAGGCGTTGCGGATGCTCCCGACTGGCCGAAGCAAACAGCGCACAGGGTTCGCCTGCCTCAATCTGCTCACGCAGTAAACCGGCTGGACCATATTCCACTTTCACATCTATTCCACTTATGTGCGTGAAATGGGTTATCAGCGGGGTCAGTGCCGGACGTAAACTGCCGGCTGCAAGCAGAGTGATGGAAGAAGACATTGTGTCACGCCTCGTAATAGGGTATGCGTCGACGAAGACGCGTGGCTGGCCGGGAAATGGCACGCGCGACGCACTGGCCAATTTCTGCGCAGGCAGTAAGCCCTTGCACAAACGGTTGATCGTGCATCAGCCAGGGAAGTGCGGCGAGCGCAATGCGGCCCCGGACGATATCAGGCGCCTGTAACGTATAGTCATCGCCGACATCCGGTATTTCCTCACTCGTGGATTGCAGTTGATCCCGCAGCGATGGAAATGGCAGATCTTTAATTTTTAACGCTTTCTGGCCTCTGGCATCGATAAAAACGTCAAACTTATAGGTTTCGCCCTGAGCGCGTATCACCGTCATTTTCTCTTTTTGCTCTAACTGATAATCCTGACCGAGCGCGCGAATATTCAGGATCCCGGCCTCACGCAGCGCCAGTAATCTACGGATCGACTGTGAAGGAATGGCTGCATAGTTATCGATAAAGACGCGAGCAAGTCCATTGTTAAACCGCTCTCTGTCTTTCTCATCCAGCCACGGGACAATTTCCTGTACGGCCTCATGCAGTCGCAGAATAGCGTAACGCCAGGCAACCGTGTGTTTTTCACGTTTATTGCGTTCGACTTCTTCAAGATTGGCTGCGGCCCAGCGAAACGGATCGTGCTTTTTACGGGCAGCGAACCAGACATCCGTAAAGCTGTCGGCGTTCAGGGAAGAGAGGGCGACTTCTTTGCTCCAGACAGGGTCTGCCAGCTCAATTTCTTTGACTATGAGCATAAAGATCCTGTCCAGCAGCCCAGCAGAACCATCTGCAATACACTGTTCCAGTGCCTCAGCAGTCACAATGGAGAGTGGTTCGTAGGGGAGAGGGCAGTAAAAATCGGCTTCCGGTAGAATGCCAGAACGGGACATGAGGAGAATGTTGAGATCCTGACTGCCTTCATTTCTTTCGAAATGAACACCCTGCGCATCATCTAATACAAACCTGCCGTGTTGTGCGACGACGGCCATAGCCGCATCAATAGCGCTCAGCGACGTACCCAAAATTCCTACATTACACGCCGGGATTTTTGCCTCCATAAGCCCGGTCCACGGACTCGGGAAGAAGGTGCGTGATGCGCTTTGTGCGTCAGGCCAGACGTGACCCGTGGCGATGACAGCAAGATCAAAGTGCTCCGGGTCGTTATGATCGCTGCAAATAACAACGCCATCCGTTGTGGCTTTGACATCCTTGACCTGACAGGACTCGTGTACGGTGATGTTAAACCCCTGTTTGTCCGCAAGGTCTACAAGGCGTAAAAACTGGTCACGAAAATATTCACCGAGCAGAATTCGCGGCAGAAATTGTCGGTCATGCAGCGAGGCGTGTTTCACGCCATAACGGGCTAAATGTTCAACGCTTTGTTGACGTAACCAGTCGAGATAAGAAGAGGTAATGGGAGGTATTTCAATACTGGCGATATTTGCCAGCATCAATCGCGAGTTTTCCTCATCGCTATAGGGCATGCCTACCCCAGCTTCATTCGATTGTTCGTAGAGGCTAATTGAAAGCGGGGTTTGATGCTTGAGAAGCGCGAGTAACGTATAGATTCCTGTCGGTCCCGTACCGACGATAGCGATCTTGTTCATCTTATCCACCTGATATTATTTTTATGCCCTGTGATCGATGTTCTGTGTCGGCATTGTGCCGAAAACAAGCGAAGCAGGATAAGTGTGGTCGATAACGGCGCAGGAGACAAACGGGATAGACAGCAAGAATAGCGAAATCGCTCAGGACGGCAACAACAATTAGGGGATTTTATCGAGAATAATATAAGGAGAAAGGCACCACATCAAAAGTGATATGGTGCGTCCGAGTGGACTCGAACCACCGACCCCCACCATGTCAAGGTGGTGCTCTAACCAACTGAGCTACGGACGCAATATGGTGCGTTCAATTGGACTCGAACCAACGACCCCCACCATGTCAAGGTGGTGCTCTAACCAACTGAGCTATGAACGCAACGTTGTAGGTGACAACGGGGACGAATATTAGCGGCACAGACCGAATGAGGCAAGAGGGAAATCGCATTTTTCTTCCGGATCTCACGCGTTTGCAGAGTAATTAAGCAAGTTGATTATATTTTGTTGATTTTGCAGCGTGTTTTTTATTCACCCGGTACGCTGGGGACATAATGGGGGCATTTGGGTTGGCATCCTTCTGTTCAGCATGCTGACCTGCTCCGTATTCATTGCAGGTAAGAAGCGGATAATTGTGTAGGACTGCAAGTCCGTTTTGAGCGAGAAGAGGACATGGTATTCTCAGAATAATCACCTTTAATTTGGAACGTTTCCTCGCTTTTCAAATTGTTTATTTTACCGGCAGTTTATATGACGTCTGAACTCATAAACCTTTGCACAATAAGCTTTCTAACCATTCAGTAAATATACGTACCTTGCGTGAAAGGTGTCGGTGTGGATAAAGAAGTGACAAGTTGCGGTCAGGAGAAGGATGGTGGGGCAATACCTCAACAAGCTGCCCGCTATCGAGATAGGGCTGTAAAAATACGTTCATTCCCTGAAGCAAGCCCAGACCAGCAAGGCCTGCAGCAACGTATGCCTCAGAGTTATCAACAACAAGTTTACCCGGCAAGGTTATTTCCTCGATCCCTTTTGGCGTCGCAAAGGTCCACGGCATAATTTGCCGGCTGCTGCTGTTAACCCAGTTGATGGCATGGTGGTTCCTCAAATCCTCCAGCGTTTCCGGATTGCCATGTTGCGCAATATAGCCATGGCTGGCACAGGTCGTCATTTTGATACTGCCCATTCTGTGAGCAATGTAATCACCATCTTCCAGTTCCCCCACCCGCAGTATGCAATCCAGACCATCCCGTAACATATCCCGACGGCGGTCCGAACTGCTCAGAATGATTTCAACTCCCGGATACTTGCTATAGAAGTCGGGTAACGCGGGAATGACCAGCAGCGCTGCAAGCGCAATAGGCATATCTACACGTAGCTGACCGTGCAGAACCTGGTCGCTGCTGAAGGACTCCAGCAATTCATCTGCCTGTGCCAGCAGGGGTTTACTACGACGATAGAACTCTTCCCCGTCAGGCGTAAGGTTGATACGGCGCGTCGTTCGCTGCATCAGACGCGTGCCGCTGTGCTGTTCAAGTAGCTGTAGCGCTTTGGTAACGGCGGGACGATAAATGCCCAGATTCTCTGCCGCCTGAGTAAAGCTCCCTGACTCAACTATTTCTATAAAAATTCTAATAGATTCAAAGAGATTTATTTGCATAAGGTTATCTTTTTTCTGAAATATGACAGAGCATATGGGTTAGATTGTTACTAATTTTATAACAGTGATGAATAATTTTAGCTATTTTTCTAAATAATATTCCTGCTTACACTCCCCGTCATTCGTTACCCCGTTTCGAAACAGTAAATCTCAGGCCGCCCCATCGGTGCGGCAAGCTAATATGAAGGAAATTCCAACATGAAAGATAATCGTGTCTGCCAAATCCTTGGCATAGAAAAACCTGTCATCCAGGGACCTTTATCATGGCTGACAGATGCTCGTTTAGTTGCAGCCGTAAGCAATGCTGGTGGGCTAGGCGTGTTGGGTCCCAACGCAGGCTTAACCGCCGAAACCGCCGTTTCCACCCCTGAAGAAACGGCAGAAAAAATGCGCGCAGAAATCCGCAAAACCAAAAAACTTACCGAAAAGCCTTTCGGTGTAAATCTGATACCTACGCCTGAAAATGACATCTGGACTCAACCTATTTTGCAGGTGATAAAAGAAGAAGGCGTCAGGGCTGTGGTATACACCGGTTACGGAGAAGGAGCGGTGATTCCCGCATTGTTCGACGAATTAAAAGCGGCGGGTATTTCCGTAATTTATAGGGATATCAACCCGACGCCTGAAAATACCCGGCTTGCTGAAGAGGCCGGAGCCGATATCATCGTTGCGACCGGTTTTGACGAAGGTGGGACTCTTCCGGGTACTGCACTGGGTACTTTTTCCATCGTGCCATTGATTGCCGATTCCGTGGTAAATATTCCCGTAATGGCTGCAGGCGGTATTACCGACAACCGCACCGCAAAAGCGGCACACGCGCTCGGCGCTGAAGGGGTGTTTGCCGGTTCAGTCTTTATCGGCACCGAAGAAAGTCGCGTACCAAAATCGGTTAAAGATAAAATCATTGATGCAAACGGGCTGGATTTGTTGCTGTTCCGCACGCTTCCTCACTATTACCGCTCACTGCCGGGCAGGCTGGCAACAACTCTGGTATCAATGGACAAAGCCGGAGCAAGTAATGAGGAGTTAGGTAAAAAGATGGGAGGGCTGCGTGGCCTGCGTATTGGTATGCTGGAAGGTAACACCGATGAAGGTTATATCTCACTCGGGACAGGCATCGGCAATATTCGCAGCGTTAAAGGCGTAGCCGAGGTAGTGGACGAGTTAACCGTAGGGTGAATGCGGTACCACCTATAAATGCTTTTGCCAATGCAATTAATGGGCTGGGATGGGAGGTGCAATGTCGCCGGTCGCAGGTATCATTATTGCAGTAAGTCAGTCAGGTGAGTGTTCTCCATTTATGATCGTGCGCAGAACTGTTATTCCGGCTCTTGGTGGGATCATCACCATGTTAATCGCTAACACACTGATTTTCAGTATGTAATAGTAACTGAATACGGATGATTTATACAAAGGGAAGCAATACCCGATGGCACAATGTAAAAATGTTTAAATATTTCATGGTATTGGGTTAGGCTAGCCATGCTACGCGCATAACGGAAAATAGGCTAATAACTGCAAGCCGAACGTTAGTCTCTTATTATCAAGTGAATTTTGATAAAGACTCTCCATTGTTACCGGATATTAATAATATCCAGGAAGTAACAAAAGCTATAACCTTTAATGTGGGTATTGCAGCGCAACATGATAGTGTTGCAATTTGTATCCCGGAGGAGTCTACGCTGTGGCATAGAGCCATAAGAAGTGGCTGAACCAGTCGCTGATCACTCCCGACGGTGGCAAATCGTCGGGAGCGCGATTCGTGTTCAGAACACCGGTAAACCCAGCCCTTGTTTCACTTCTCTTAATGTCTGCTGTGTGACTTCGTGCGCCTGTTCACTGCCTTTTTTCAGCATCGCCATCAGCATGCCTTTATCCTGAATGTAAGTTGCCCGACGCTCACGCATCGGCGCGATGAGTTCTTGCAAGCACATCTCCAGCTCATTTTTGCATGCCCTGTCACCTAATCCGCCGCGCTGATAATGCGCTTTCATCTCCGCCACTTTGATTTTATCTGGGTGAAACGCGTCGAGGTAGGTGAATACGATATTGCCGTCAATCTGCCCCGGATCGGACACTTTCAGATGGTTAGGGTCAGTGTACATTGCGCTGACGGCGCGATGAATGGTTTCCTCGCTGGCGGACAACAGAATTGTATTACCTAGTGATTTCGACATCTTGGCGTTACCGTCGATACCGGGCAGACGACTGGTTTCACTCAGCAACGCTTTACAATGCGACAAGACTGGGGCAGGTAATAAGCTGTTCATTTTATGCACGATTTCATTGGTCTGTTCAATCATCGGCAGTTGATCGTCGCCGACCGGAACCACTTCAGCTTTGAAGGCCGAAATATCTGCCGCCTGACTGATGGGATAAACCAGAAAGCCAACCGGTAACGAGCGGGCGAACCCTTTCTGCGCAATTTCGTTTTTGACCGTAGGATTACGTTCCACGCGCGCCACGGTAACAATGTTCATATAAAGCGCGGTCAGTTCGGCAAGGGCGGGCAAGGCCGATTGCAAACAAATGGTGGTGAGTGAGGGGTCTATGCCCGCGGCGAGATAGTCAGCCAGCACTTCGGGAATGTTGTTTTGGATCTTTTGTGGCGTACTGCCGTTATCGGTCAGTCCTTGCAGGTCTGCGACCAATATAAACTGCTGATAATCGTACTGCAGCGTGGCGCGTTGGCGCAACGAGCCAACATAGTGGCCGAGGTGCAACGGGCCAGTAGGACGATCGCCAGTGAGGATGATGGTTTTGTTGTTCATATAAGACTCCTTAAGCGTAAAACCGAAAGGGGTCTTCAAATGCAAATAACCGCCTTTCGGCGGTTATTTAAAATGGGGAAACACATTCTGACCGCCTTTAAGAAGGCAGCCACCACAGATTATGAGTAAAAGCGTTGATATCGTGTCTGGTGTTCATCCCGTCAACTTACCACTACCTGACGTAGAGGTAAAGCAATGCGCCGACAACTGACATAGTTCAGCTCGCTTCCAACATGCCAAAGCTCACAATGCGCGAGCGCCCCAGTTCTTTTGCGCGATACAGCGCGACGTCTGCGGCACGCAGCAGATTATCGCTTTGGGCATGCTGCGGGTAGCTGGCAACACCGATAGAGACATCCACGTGGCCAATATCGGATACGCCAAAGCGCAGTGACAATTCGCGTACGCCGTTGTAAATATCCGTCGCAAAACTATTGGCCGCCTGTTCATCCGCACCTGCCAGCAGTACCAGAAACTCTTCGCCACCGTAACGGAAAGCCATGCCGCTGTCGTGGACAACACGCTGAATAACGGCGGCGATACTTTTTATCACACTATCGCCGGCCTCATGACCAAAGCGGTCATTGATGTTTTTGAAATGGTCGATATCGATCATCAGGCAACTGATCGGTTCTTGGGTACGAACCGCCTGGCTCATCTGGGTACGGAGAGTATCTTCAAGATGATGACGATTGCGCAGGCCGGTTAGGGGGTCGTACAGCGCTTTCTCCAGCAACGCATCGCGCAGGCGTTGGTTGGCTAATGCCAGGCCGAGTGCTTCTGCCATCAGTTCCAGGTAGGCGCGAGATGAGGTGGAATCCTCGCTGAGATTCTGGAATGAGAGCAGGCCGATGGCTTCACCCTGGGCAATCAGCGGCACGCATAAGGTATGCCGCTGGCACGATTCTGGCAGATGGTAGCAGGCGATATCCGGTTCGTCTTGTACCGGTGGATGGCTCTGGCCGCGGCGTACCGCCCAGCATTCGTCCGGGTGAAACGCATCGGCTTTACCCTCTGGTGAGAGCCACTGCGCAACGCAGCGCATCTGCCAGGGCTCCCGATCCAGTATGTACAGTCGGCCGGCGATACCTGGAGCAATATTCGGCGCGAACAGTTCCGCCACATTAATAACATCGGCAAAACTTTCGCACCCCTGCAGACGCTGCGTCATGCGCGCCAGTAGTTCGCGGATCCCCCAGTCGGCGTCTCTCTCTTTCTCCAGCCGCTGACGGGCCAGCCCGTTCTCGCGAAAAATCCGGATCGCCTGGGCCATATCGCCAATTTCATCGATCTGGTTAAAGCTGGGTGTCTCGACAGCATAATCTTGCGATGCCAGACGGTTAACTACATCGCTCAAACGCACCACCGGGCGCAACACACGGCGCTTCAATATAAACCCAAGAACGAACAAAAATAGCAGCGCCGTAAGACCGACCATCACTTCAGAGGCTGTGCGCAGTGTACGTGACGCCTGAGTGGCATCTTCAATGGCATTGAGTACACGGTTGTCGAGCAACTGGCGGAAATGGTCTATCCGGTCCTGTGCCCGCTCCAGTTCCTGTTCATAGGTTTTGCTGAAGAGCAGGGCAATCGCTTGTGTGTGTTCTCCCCGCGCGACGCTGGCCAGCGCTGCAGTTTGTTCGTCCTGCAGAGCATCAACAATCTGCAATCCTTCATGCAATAGCGCCAGTTCTTCACCTGTCGCTCCGGCATCTTTCAACGCTGCCAGGCGATGCTCAACGGCTTTCAGTGACGCCTCTTTCTGACGATAGTTGTTCAAAGCATCAGGGTCTTTACTGACCACGTAGAGACGCGCCATATCAGACAGCGACCAGGCGTCGAGTTCCACTTCTTCGGTCAGTTGGTCAAATTTATAACGTTGTTCCACCACCTGGCGTTCGGTGTTATCGGCGTTGGACGCCATCAGCATGACAACGCCGGAGGCGATGGTCAGGCATACCGTCGCGCTGTAGGCCCAGTTGGTGATTGTGGCTATTCGCACTGATTAGTTCCTTCTGCGACGATTAATCAATTAGCATGATTGAAATTATAGGAAACGTATGATTTTGCGTGAAAATAAAAAAGGCGGCTCTGGGCCGCCTTCTGTTATCGTCCTGACATCATAAATCTGGAGGATTTTTTCCTTCTTCCATAAAGGCTTCGTCGATACCTTCCACGTTACCTGCATGATCGCGCCCGGAAAACAGGTTCCAGCAGGTAATGAACAGCGCGGCGATCAGCGGGCCAATCACAAACCCGTTAATGCCGTAAATCTCCATCCCGCCGAGGGTGGTTATCAGAATCAGGTAGTCCGGCATTTTGGTGTCTTTTCCTACCAAAAGCGGGCGCAGGATGTTGTCCACCAGACCGACGATAATCACGAAGAACCCGACGATAAACAGCCCTTGCCACAGTTGGTGCGTAGCGAAGAGGAATATGGCTGCGGGTACCCAGACGATTGCCGAGCCGACGGCAGGCACCAGAGAGAGAAACGCCATTAATGCGCCCCACAGAACGCTGCCGTCGATATCCACAATCGCAAACGCGATGCCGCCAAGAATCCCCTGAACTAAAGCCACAACCGCTGTGCCCTTGACGGTTGCGCGCGTTACACCGACAAATTTGGCGAACAAATGCTGTTTGGCAAAATCAGAAAGTGGTAATGAGTCCAGAATCTGGCGTACCAGATAAGGTCCATCTTTTAACAAGAAAAACAGCAGATACAGCATGATGCCAAAGCTGATGGCAAAGCCGAATGTCCCTTTACCGATCAGGAACGCGCTGCCCGCAAGGTACTGGCCGCCTTGCAACACAATGTCGGACAGCTTTTTCTGGATTTCTGCAACATTATCCAGATTGTGTTCTGCGAGGAATCCTCGCGCCCAGCCAGGAAGATAAGAAAGAATAGAGGTGACGACTTCGGGAAACTGCGTGTCGTTTTGTTGCAGCTTGTTGTACACCACATTGAGTTCAATGGCCAGCGATGACAGGATCACCATGAGTGGGATAAAGACAATTAAACAGATAATGGCGATGGTTATTAACGATGCCAGCCCGTTGCGTTCGCCAAGTGCGCTGCGCAACCTGTTTTTTACCGGGTTAAAAATAGTCGTTAAGATCGCGGCCCACAAAATGGCGGAAAAGTAAGGGGACAGCACATCGAAGAACGCCCAGGTAACGAGGGCTAGTATGAAAATGAAGAAACCTTTGGTCAGTCCGTTAAATCGCATCGGTGAATCCTGTAATGAGAAGCAGTCCCGACTATAGAACCGTTCTGAGGATTTACCAACTTTTGCTGAAGATCTCTGCTCAATACTTGCGGATACCGACTCACGTAAGCTCAGAGAGGATATCGTCTCATCATTTTTTTTAAACAGGTAATGAAACAGGTCATTTCCGTAAAACCTACATAGTCGGGCAACAGTGTTGTTGCCCCACTTTAGCGGCCAGGGATATCCGTTCTGATTTAGCCGTGTCTGATTTTCCCATCAATTCCCGGCTGAGGTTTACCAAACAGATATCCTTGTGCGAAATCACAGCCCAGTGCCTGAAGTTTTTCCAGTTGTTCCTGTGTTTCAACGCCTTCTGCAACAGCCTTCATATTAAGGGATTTCGCCATGCCTGTAATGAGTTTGATAATATTAAGGGCATCGTCCTGGGTAGATAGTGAATGTACAAAGGACTTATCTATTTTTATTTTATCGAAGGCCAGCCGGCTCAACCGGGAAAGAGAAGAATACCCGGTACCAAAATCATCGATGGAGATTTTCACGCCCAGCGCCCTGAGTTTATTCAGCGTATTCATCGGCGTATTACTCTCAGTAAAGATAGAGGATTCAGTGACCTCCAGTTCAAGGCGTTGAGCGGGGAGTCCTGTTTCTTTCAGAATAGTCAGCACTATTCCGGCAAAGGCTTTGCTGCTTAGCTGTACCGGCGAGACATTGACTGAAATTTTGGCCGGAATCGTCCAGGAAGCCGCTTCCGTACAGGCAATTTCCAGCACAAATTTTCCCATCTCGTTAATCATGCCTGTTTTTTCCGCAACAGGAATAAAGCTATCCGGCGACAGGAGGCCCTTTAGAGGGTGAACCCAACGAATAAGGGCTTCATAGCTGTAAATTTCCCGGCTGAAAGAATCCACAATAGGCTGATAATAAACCACGAATTCTTTATTCACTATGGCCATCGCCATATCATGCTCAAGCGTTCTGCTTTCTTGCAGCTTTTCTAACATCCATTGCCGGAAGACTTTTATCTTACCTGAACCTTCATTTTTGGCTTCATACAGGGCCAGATCTGCAAATTTATAAAGATAATCGGAGCGGCGTTCTGTTTCTGATATAACAATCCCAACACAGGTAGTTATGTTTATAATTGTGTTATAAATCGTGTAGGGTTGGCTGATAAAATCGCATATCTTTTGGGCGCGCGAAACGGCCTGGCTCTCTGTCAGACCACTTGAGAGAAACGCAAACTCATCTCCACCTAAGCGATACAGCGTATCTGAAGTGTGGCTCATTGAAATCAGACGGTCCGATATCTGGCGTAATAAAATATCACCGGCATCATGACCATAGGTATCATTTACCTCTTTGAATCGGTCTAAATCAAACAGCATCACAGTCACGGAATCGTTGTTTTTTTCTGCCATCTCGATTGTTTGATTTAAATTCCCCCAGAAGAATTGGCGGTTATTCATATCAGTAAGCGAGTCATGGTAGACGTCATATTCCAGTTTTGCATTCTGGATTTGCAACTTTTCTTTAGAATTCTGAAGTTCTTCAGCGAGACTCTTTACCTGAAGATGCGCTCGCAGAATATTTCTGTTCTGAAAGAATATCAGTACACCCAGTATCGCACTCAGTATGATCAGCAGAACAGAGGTTGCCGAGTAAATATAGTACAGCGTTTGAATTTTAAGGTTGGCGTTATTGATCGAGTTAACATCCTTATTTAACGCGCCGGATGAAAGGCGGCCAAGTTGCGAATCCAGCGTATGCATTTTTTTCACGTATGCCTGGAGTTCTGAACGGTTCATTTTCTCGAGGTTAACGTCCAGATAGTTAAGCGTATTTTCAAGTTTTAACGCCAGTTCACTGTGCGCCTGATTGCTCGCTATATAGTGCCCTAAATCACCTTCTTTTATCAAATCACTCTGGCTAAGCATAATGTCGAGGCGCAGGCGTACCTCATCGAGGCCCATCGTTTCATCGATAGTGTAAAGACCAAGCAATGATTCGAATCGGTAATATTGCGATACCATTTGCGCAGCGGACCATGAATCGGTGTAATGCGTTAATTTCTGTAACTCTTGCTGCCTTTCATGCACCAGGAAGGAAATATACCCAGTAGATATAAAAAGAAAAAATATGATGCCAGCCAGTATTCTGTTCATGATGTTCCTCTGAACGCTTACTCAATATCCATTCTACTGACCTGCCATGCTGACCTTGAGTAATAAATCTGATTATTCAGTTCAGATATGCTGTCATAGGGATACACAATGAATAACGGCCCTTTATCACGGATTTGCATATATTTTCCGTTGATTTTTAAAGCAAGAATGACATTGTACTTCTTGAAATCATTGAGAGGGATAACGGTGGTGTAGTCATTGAGCGCAGTAACTTTTACAACCGTACCTTTCGCCCCAACAAAATCCATGAGCTTTTGTAGTGGAATACCCGTAAAAGTCGTGCGTCCATTATACCAGGGAGAAGTGGTCTGAAAACTTACCATGCCCAGTTTCTCGAGGCTGGCGGTATCAAAAGTGGCTTTCCCGTCTTCATTTGTATTTTCTATATTACCGGACACGGTTAAAAGGACTTTGCCCGTAGGTTTGGAAAGTTCACCCGCCCAGAGCTGTGTGGAGACGACCAAGCTTAACAACATGACAAATAACCGCATTCTGACCTCACCTGACTTCCGGATGTAAAAAGATTATAATTTAGATATTATGCTATTTATATATACTGTATGGACATTATTTTACAGTACGCCTTTTTGTTTTTTAACTTAATGAAATCAGTGGGTTAGTGTGGGGCCATTTTATGCATTGATTAAGTAAGGCCGATGCTGTCATTTAAAGTACCGCTAAAATTTACCTCGTCTGTATAAAAATAAGCTATCAATTCAGTCAGCGCAAATAAATACCTACGAATGCCAAGGTTTATTTTTTGCAGTCATAAGGTGACGTTTTTCGTTGGATGATAATTTCTGGCTGTAAAGCAGCCCCGTAAGTGGGCTTGCTGCGTGCCAGCAATGATTGACAGGCAAGTTGAGGCAGTTATGCCTGTCTGAATCAGCTTAATCGCGCATGTGTGCCGACTGGCGCGCATACAGGTAAGCGGTGGCTCGCGACACGCCTAAATGCTGCGCGACGGTATCCATTGATTTTCGTACGTTCAGCAAACCTTCTTTACGGAGTTGTTGAATCAATAACTTACGGTCTTCAGGTTTGAGCGCGCGCGCCGTGGTCGCGCGTTTAGCGGCAAAGTCATCAATACGCTGGCGAATAACTTCATTACTACCGGGATCGATATGTTCTTTTATGGGGGAGTCTTCGGTTTCAGTAAATTGTGCAAGCGCACTCTGTATACCCCGAAACAACGTCATATCAACATTAAGGCACAGCGCCGCGACGTATTTACCGTCCTCATCCTTGATACCAATGGAAGTGCTTTTTACCGGACGACCATCAGCAAACTGATTGCTGTAGTTGGCTATGATGCTGGGAAAGTCTGGTGATGCTATGCGCGCCAGACCCAATTCTGTTGCTGGTTGGCCTGGTTTACGTCCGGAAAGATTATTATGGATGGACAAAATGGCATGTTCAGGTTTTTTGAGGTCGTGAACAACCACTTCACAAAAGGGAGAAAAGGTCTCGCTTAACCCTCTGGCGATAGTATCAAGTTGGCTGAGAAGCGAGTTATTGTCGGTTTTTGGCATGCCAGTCTCCTGCAGTGGTGCCTTTTGCCACGATGACGAGCAGTTTACAGTGAGCAGGGCTCGCTTTTCCAGACGGGAATGTACAGACAGGAATAAGGTATCTGCATGGCAGATACCTTGCTTATCATCCAGCCAGCAATTCACCATAGCGGCTGATGTCCACGTTTCCACCGCTGATAATAATGCCGATTTTCTTACCCTGAAGTTCAGATTTCCGTGCTCTGGCGGCGGCAAACCCCAGACAGCCAGTTGGCTCTACGACGACTTTCATTCGTTCTGCGATAAATTTCATCGCGGTGACTAATTCAGTATCTGAGACAGTCAGAATATCGTTCACGTTTTGCTGAATAATCGCAAACGTATATTGCCCAAGGTGTTGAGTCTGAGCGCCATCGGCTATGGTTTTCGGTGTATCAATATGAACAATGTTGCCGCTGCGAAACGACTGCTGACCGTCATTGCCTGCCTCAGGTTCTACGCCATAGACCACACAGTCAGGGGAAAGATGCCTCGCTGCCAGTGCGGAACCGGATAGCAGGCCGCCGCCACCCAGACATACGAAAAGGACGTCTAACGGTCCCACTTCCTCAATCAACTCTTTCGTTGCGGTGCCCTGGCCCGCAATAACGTGCGGATGATCGTAAGGAGGGATCAGCGTCAGCCCTTGTTTCTCAGCCAGGTCCTGACCAATTTTTTCTCTGTCTTCAGTATAGCGATCGTAAATCACTACATTTCCGCCATACCCTTTGGTCGCGGCAACTTTGGCAGCCGGGGCATCATGCGGCATGATAATTGTCGCCGGAATCCCCAATAATTTTGCCGACAAGGCTATGGCTTGCGCATGATTCCCCGAAGAAAAGGTCACGACGCCCGCAGCCCGTTGTTGTGGCGTGAACTGGCGTAGCGCATTCATAGCGCCGCGAAATTTGAACGCGCCCATTCTCTGGAAGTTTTCGCATTTAAAGAAGACTTCAGCGCCAAATTCTTCATTAACCGTGCGGGACGTCATTACCGGCGTTTTGTTGGCATAATTTGCGATGCGCTCTGCCGCAGCGACAATATCGTTATAATCAGGCAGTGTCATATCAGTCATTTTTATTCACCTGTATGCAGTTAAAAATCAGGCTTGCGCGGCCAAAGCCATCGCTTCGATTTCTACGGCAAAACCGTAATGAAGTTCGGCAACGCCAGCGACAGCACGGGCAGGGCGAAAATCACCGATCCATTCACCATAGATCCTGTTAAATGTCGGCCACTGGTTGATATCCGTCACATAGACACGCACTGAAACCAGATGTTGCCGCGAGACTCCAGCACCAGCCAGACAGGCATCGACATTTTGTAAGGCCAGTCTGGTTTGTTCTTCAAAAGACGCATCGGCTTTTTTTTCGCCATCCAGGGTGACTGGCAGTTGCCCGGAAATGAACACAAAACCACCTGCCGTTGTACTGTGCGAGTAATGACCCGCCGGGGGGAAACTTCCTGGTGAAGCATTGAGCGTAATGTCTGGGGACATAAGCGATCTCCTGTGTTTTTGGTGATTCATTTTGTATAAAATAATACTGTTTGTATCATTTATACGCCTTCATGCTCCGGTCGGCTAGTGATAGTTTTCATGGGCGCTGATTTTGTGAACTAAAACAAACGTGACACACGCTATATAGCGGATGTTGGGATATGAGTGAGGGGAAAACTGGGGGGGGAGGTATCGCCCCACAACGGGGCGTTTAAGCCAATAACGTTAGCCAATATGACCGTGGTTAATCTTACTCAATGGCTCATTGATATCGACGATTTTGAAAAACACTTCTTCCACACCCAGATGTTTCAGGCGGGCAGTATGTTTTTTGATATAAGCCTGTGCGGAGTCTTGATCCTGAAACAGATAGATGCCACCAGCTTCATGATTGGCTTCGTTCTCGGTCCAGATTTTCCAGATAAAGCCCGGCTCCTGATTGATGGATTCGGCCAGTTCGACAAGTTGTTGCGACATCTCGGCGCCAAACGGACCATGAAAATTAAAGTGAATCTGCACCAGTTTGTTCGACATATATCCTCCCTGGATTGGGTTGTGTAACGGATAAGAGGGTTAGCGTAGCAGCACTTTACCCGTCAGGTAAGTTGTTGCCTGCCCGCCAATATAAACGCGAGAGTCCGCCAATTGACAGCGTAAATCTCCCCCGCGTTCAGATACCTGACGCGCCAACATTTCTGTTTTATTCAGTTTTGCGGCCCAGTAAGGAATGAGCATGCTATGCGCCGAACCCGTGACGGGATCTTCTGCGACGGCCTCGCCCGGGCAGAAGAAACGGCTGACAAAATCATATTCCCCGTCGCCAGGCGCGGTAATACAAACCATTTTGCCTAGTGGAACCATGGCGTGGATATTCGGACGTACAGCCTCGACCTGGTGCTGATCCTCCAACACCACCATGTAATCGCGCCCCACGCGAACTTCTTTATATTCTGCGATGCCTAACGCTTCCAGCAGTAAGGCGGGCGGTACGACAGGCTCGCTTTGCCAGGCAGGAAAATCAAGCGTCAGCCATTCACCGCTGCGTGTGACCATCAGCGGACCTACAAATCGGGTGGCAAAATGGATCGTCGTGTCCGGGTAATCCAGATGTTCGAAAATCACATGCGCCGCGGCAAGCGTGGCATGCCCACAGAGATTAATTTCTCCCTGCGTGGTAAACCAACGTAGCTCAAAGCCATTATCATTGGCGACAAAGAAAGCGGTTTCCGACTGGTTATGCTGCTGCGCCATTTTTAATAATGTTTCATCGGGCAGCCAGTCCGTGAGGGGACATACAGCGGCGGCATTACCTGCAAACGTCGTGGTGCTAAAGGCGTCTACCATATAAAAATCGATTTGTTGCACTGTGTAACCCTCTCTTTGCACTCGGGATAACCTCCACTCTACCATGTAATGATTGCCATTAGTTACGCGGGTCGATTCGCCAGTGCAGTGAAAATTCGTTATCATCCGTGCCCACATTCCATCCTGGCTGTCTGATGTCTACAATCCTTGATACCTTTATTGTCCCGCCTTGTCATGACGAGATAGAGATTCTCTATCAGGACGAGCATCTGGTGCTTATCAATAAACCCACAGGGCTGCTTAGCTTGTCGGGGAAAAATCCGCAGAATCTCGATTCGGTACATCACCGGCTGGTACAGATTTATCCCGGTTGCACGTTGGTCCATCGGCTTGATTTCGGCACCTCCGGGCTGATGGTGGTGGCACGTAACAAGGGTATTAACGCCGCGCTGTGCCAGCAGTTTAGTCAGCGCATGGTGACGAAGGTATACAGCGCGCTGTTATGCGGGCATTTGGAAAACAATGCAGGGGTTATCGACGCAGCGATTAGCAAAGATCCGGCGCGGTTTCCGCTGATGACGATTTGCGCCGTTAACGGCAAGCCCGCGCGTTCGCGTTATCAGGTTGTTGAGCGTTTTCTCCATCGCCAGAAGGACGGGGGATTACTCCCCTTAACGCGGGTACAACTGACGCCTGAAACCGGGCGTACCCATCAACTCCGGATCCACTGTCAGCAGTTGGGACATCCTATTTTGGGGTGCGATTTGTATGGTGGGCGTTTGCTGCCAGGTACAGAACTCACCCCGCGACTGATGCTGCATGCCAGCGCATTGCGTTTCAGGCATCCTGTCAGCGAACAGTGGGTGAATGCCGAAAACGCCAGTCCCTTTTGAAGGCGTAAAAAAGCCGCCTGACGGCGCAATACCGTTCAATTAAGTATGTATGGTGAACATGTGATTCGTGATCAGGATTCCGTTCACCTCAGCCGTATCACTTCTCTAAAGCACAGATACCCGTGAACGTGCAAGGGAGGCTCACTGCCGCCTCCCTTGCATCCCAGGCTCCCGGCGGGAAAATCGTCGCTGCGCGAGTTATTCGTCTTATGCCGTCTGCCTGTCGGGTCGGGGCCGAGCCTGCGTCCATGCAGGCCGTCCCCTCTGTCCGCATCCCTGCGGACAGCCCCGGTCAGCCGTCAACGACTCATCGATTTTCAGCCGGACATGGGTCATCGCTTCAACGCTCTGACTTCCAGTTAAATCTGTTTTGCTGTTTAAACAAAAAACGCAAATGGTCAGGTGTGGGCTGGTCCGGCTGAAAATTGCCGACGTGTTTCCGTAAGGCCGGGAGAGCCAGCATGGATGCTGGCTCAGGGCGCGCTTTGCAGGGACGCTACCTCGCGCCCGGCCCGGTAGCCTGGAGGAATGAGCGGAGGGGACCGCGGAGCGGCAATTTTCCCGCCGGGAGCCGGGATTGTAAAGGGCGTGGCGAAGAACGCCCTTTACTCGTTCACGGGTATCGATGCTTCAGAGAAACGATGAACATGAGGTGAACGGAATCCTTTCTCTGGGATGGCATATTCATTACTTCTGCCAACACAGGTTGATACTTCCTGAAACTTAAGCGTTAACTGAACGGCATTGGCCTGACGGCGGCTATTGTGAGCTTATCGTGCAGCGCGTTGCAAAATGACGGCAGACGGCTGGCGTTGCAGATAACGCATCCGCAGCATCATTAATACGGCCGCAGAGGTCAGACCGATAATAAAGCCCATCCAAAAACCTGCAGGTCCCATCCTGTCGACCACCAGATCGGTAAGCGCCAGAATATAGCCGCTTGGCAGACCCAGCACCCAGTAGGCTGTAAAGGTGATAAAGAAGATAGAGCGCGTGTCTTTATAACCGCGCAGGACACCGCTGCCAATAACCTGGATAGAGTCCGATATTTGATACACTGCGGCCAGCAACATGAGTTGCGCCGCCAGAGCGACAACTTCCGGATTATCGTTGTAGAGCAGGGCAATGTGCTCACGGAAGGTCACGGTGAAAATCGCCGTTATTACCGCCATGCAGACACCAACGCCCAAACCCGTTCTGGCCGCCGTTTGCGCCTCAAGCGTGGAACCTTGACCCAAACGATAACCGACACGAATAGTGACGGCGGCAGCCAGCGACATCGGCAAAACGAACATTAACGAACTAAAGTTCAGCGCGATTTGGTGCCCGGCCACATCGACGATCCCCAGCGGGGAAACCAGTAGCGCAACCACAGCAAACAACGTCACTTCAAAAAATAACGCCAGCGCGATGGGTAAACCCAGTTGTACCAGACGCTTCATCACTGCAGTGTCTGGCTTCTGGAATCCTCGCTCATTACGGATGTCACGCATTGAACGCGCGTGTTTGACGTAAGACAGCATGGCGGCAAACATCACCCAGTAAACCGCCGCCGTGGCCACGCCACAGCCTACGCCGCCAAGTTCCGGCATACCTAAATGACCATAGATGAAAACATAGTTAACCGGGATGTTCACCAGCAGGCCGATAAACCCCATCACCATCGCCGGTTTAGTCTTGGCCAGGCCTTCGCATTGGTTACGGGCTACCTGGAAAAACAAATATCCCGGCGCGCCCCACAGCAATGCGCGCAGATAACCGACGGCTTTATCGGCCAGCGCCGGGTCGATGTTATGCATGGAGCGGATGATATAACCCGCATTCCACAGCACGACCATAATCAAAACGGAGACGCTACCAGCCAGCCAGAATCCCTGGCGTATCTGATGGGCGATACGATCGCGGCGGCCGGAGCCATTGAGTTGGGCGATTACCGGCGTCAACGCCAGCAGGAGTCCGTGGCCAAACAGAATAGCCGGCAGCCAGATCGACGTACCAATGGCGACGGCCGCCATATCCGTCGCGCTGTATCCGCCCGCCATGACGGTATCGACGAACCCCATTGCGGTTTGAGCGATTTGCGCAAGAATCACCGGTATTGCCAGAGCTAATAACTGACGCGCTTCACTTACATACTTTTGCACGTGTACACCACTATATTGTTGTTATTTGAGAGACTAAAAAAGCCGCCTTATATGGCAGCAAGGAGAAAAAGCTGGGGAAATTTCAGTCTATTGTAGCGAGGAATACGTAATTCTCCAGTGAAAAAACAGGCAGCGGTGGCGCACTGCTGGCAACCTGAATTTCCACCTGCTATTGTGCTGGGCAGAGATGTCTTAATTGAGTTCAGGAGTGAGAAGTATGTTTACGGGTATTGTGCAGGGCACCGCAAAATTGGTGTCCATTGATGAAAAACCAAATTTTCGTACGCATGTCGTGGAGTTGCCTGAATATATGCTTGATGCGCTGGAGACCGGCGCATCGGTTGCCCACAATGGCTGTTGTCTGACGGTAACCGAAATCAACGGTAATCACATAAGCTTCGATCTGATGAAAGAGACGCTGCGTATCACCAACCTGGGCGACCTTAAGGTCGGGGATATGGTTAACGTTGAGCGTGCGGCAAAATTCAGCGATGAGATTGGCGGGCATTTAATGTCAGGCCATATTATGACCACCGCCGAGGTGTCGAAAATTCTGACTTCGGAAAATAACCGGCAGGTATGGTTTAAAGTTCAGGACCCATCGCTGATGAAATATATCCTGTATAAGGGGTTTATCGGCATTGACGGCATCAGCCTGACGGTCGGCGAAGTCACGCCAACGCGCTTTTGCGTGCATTTGATCCCGGAAACGCTGGAGCGTACGACGCTGGGTAAGAAAAAGCTGGGCGCGCGGGTTAATATCGAAATCGATCCGCAAACGCAAGCGGTTGTTGATACCGTTGAACGTGTGCTGGCTGCGCGTGAAAGCGCCATCAGTAACATAGCGGGCGAGGCCTGAGTCCGGCCTGAAACAAAATGCCCCCGTGAGTACGGGGGCGGCAGCCATTAGCGGGGGACGCGCAGACCGTGTTCGACACCGCGGGAGAAAACCACCTGCCAAAGCTGGATATCGCGAGCACGAAACGCACCGGCGCAGGCGTTCAGGTAATAGCTGAACATCCGTTTAAAACGCTCGGTATAGTTATCGGCGATTTCAGGCCAGGAACGCATGAAGCGTTCGTGCCATGCCATCAGCGTGGTATCGTAATCCGCGCCAAAATTATGCCAGTCTTCCATCACAAAATGCGGCTCGCTGGCGTTGGCAATCTGGCGAACTGACGGTAAACAGCCGTTCGGGAAGATGTATTTATTGATCCACGGATCAACATTATTGTCGGTTTTATTCGAACCGATGCTGTGCAGTAAAAACAGACCGTCCGGCTTTAAATTGCGATCGACAACGTCGAAATAGGTGTTGTAATTTTTCGGGCCGACATGCTCAAACATGCCGACGGAGACAATGCGATCAAATTTGTCGTTCAGGTCGCGGTAATCCTGCAGCAAAATGGTGACGTCCAGTCCCGCGCAACGCGCTTGCGCCATTTTCTGCTGCTCTGCTGAGATGGTCACACCTACCACGCTCACACCGTATTGCGATGCCATAAAATGGGACAAGCCACCCCAGCCGCAACCAATATCGAGCACCCGCATTCCCGGCTTTAACTGCAATTTTTCGGCAATCATTTTTAACTTCGCCTGTTGGGCAGATTCCAGGGTATCAGCATCTTTCCAGTAGGCGCAGGAATACTGCATGTAAGGATCAAGCATGCGGCTAAAGAGGTCGTTGCCCAGATCGTAATGTTCTTTGCCGACAACCCAGGCGCGCTTTTTGGTCTGTAAATTAAACAGTCGTGCCGTGGCGATACGTAAGGTATCTTTGAAGTGGCGGGGGAGTTGATTTTCAAGCCCGGCGCGCAATACCTTGGTGAAAAATATGTCCAGCCGATCGCACTCCCACCAGCCATCCATATAGCTCTCACCCAAACCTAACGATCCTTCCTGCAGTACGCGTTTGAAAAAATCGGGGTTCTTGACACGAATATCCGCCGCAGCCGAACCATTAATGGTAATGCCTGCACGGCTCAATAATTCATTGGTGATGCGGTACCAGTCATCATCCGGTACGCTGACGTCTTCTATACACGATGAACTCATAGCTTCTCCATCACTGGTCGGTGATCAGAACCTTAAAACAGCGTAGACGCTTTTTTGGGCTTTGTGAGAAATCTCACGGAATTAATCCGCGAATCTTTAATCCGACGTAGAACAGAGGAAGGGAGGAACCCTTACCGAAAAGGCCATCCGTGGAAAAACGGGAACGTTCTTGTCCCCGTTAATACCTAAAAATTATCGTTTTTGTAACAACTGGAAATCAGTATAAGCCTGATTTTTTGACGATTCAATAGAAAATTGTTAGCGGGCTAACTATGTGCCCGCGACAATTATTAGTGAGACTCACCGTGGGCAATTTGCGCCCGGTCATCTGTTTGACGGGTGTTATCGGTCTGCGATTGCATTTTGTAACCGAAGGCTGCCAGCAGCACTGTTGTCAGCATCACGCTGGTGGTGGTGAGCAGCGGGGTGGCGATCAGCCACGACACCACAAGACTTGCCAGGAAGCATAAACCCAGTTGCAGCGTATTTTGCAATGCGGCTGCGCGTCCTGTGGCCTGTGGGAAAGGACGTAACGCCTGAGCGACAACGATAGGATAGATTGCGCCGTTGGCAATCGCCATTACGCAGAATGGGATTAGAATTTCAGCCAGCGCAACATGATGAATAAAGCCTGTAGCCCAGGTGGCAACAACGCTGATGGCATAAAGAATCAGTAACCATGGCAGCATCTGACGACCTTGCCATTTTTGCAGAGCCGCACGGCAACCGTAACCACCAATTAAGAAGGCGATAGTTTGCGGAACATAGCTCAGGCCAATCACTGCCGGGCTGTAGCCCATTTCGCTAAGGATAAACGGTGAACCCGTCAGCCATGCGAAAAAGCTTGCGGAGCAGGCGGCATAAATTAGTACGTTTCCACGATAAGCTTTCGAGCGCAACAGTGTGGCGAAAGTCAGTTTATCCTGGCTGTCGTCGCGTGCTTTAACCGTCGGTTTTAAACGCAGGGCCGGAAGCATCAGAATCAGGGTAATAGCAAACAGGGTGGCGAAAATGGTCTGCCAGGAGAAATGGACCAGAATCCAGCTGCCCAATAACGGCGCGAGAGCCGGTGATAACCCGACCAGCGGCATAATGGTGGCAAAGATGCGGTTTACTTTTTGTGAAGGGTAATAGTCTGTAACCAGCGCCTGCCAGATAACCGACGCGGCACAGACGCCAACGGCCTGAATAAAGCGTAGCGCCAGCAAACCAGTGGCGTTTTCAACCCACAGCATACCCAGACTACCCAGCGCAAAAATAGATAAACCCAACAGTAAAATCGGTTTACGGCCATAGCGGTCCGAGAGCGGTCCCCACAGTAGTTGTGCGACGGCGAAACCCGCTAAAAATAAACTTAGGCTGGCGCTGACGGCAGATGCAGGTGTTTGCAGATCGGACTGAATCGCGGCAAAGGCGGGCAGGTACATATCCGTCGCCAGAAAGCCGAGCACGCTAAGGCCCGCCAACCAGACTAAAAAACCTTTCCCAGGTTGCATCATCATTTCTCTTTTTTTAGCAATAGAACAATGCCGCTGAGTGTAGTGAGTGTAATTCACGCTGTGAAACGCTAATATTTGCTTACTGATTTCAAATTTTTTGTAGGCAGAATATGTGGTCGGAATATTCACTTGAAGTGGTTGATGCGGTTGCACGCAACGGCAGTTTCAGTTCAGCCGCGCAGGAGTTACACCGCGTACCTTCGGCGGTAAGCTACACCGTGCGCCAACTGGAGGAGTGGCTGGCTGTACCGCTTTTTGAGCGACGCCATCGCGATGTGGAATTAACGCCTGCCGGCGCGTGGTTTTTAAAAGAAGGGCGCTCTGTTATCAAAAAAATGCAGATCACTCGTCAGCAATGTCAACAAATCGCCAACGGCTGGCGAGGACAACTGGCAATCGCGGTAGATAACATTGTCCGTCCCGAACGTACCCGACAGATGATTGTGGATTTCTATCGCCACTTTGATGATGTGGAACTGCTGGTTTTTCAGGAAGTCTTTAATGGTGTCTGGGATGCGCTTTCCGATGGGCGTGTGGAGCTGGCTATTGGCGCCACACAGGCCATTCCGGTAGGGGGGCGCTATACCTTCCGCGACATGGGCATGCTGAGCTGGAGCTGCGTGGTGGCCAGCCATCATCCGCTGGCGTCAATGTCGGGGCCGCTAAGCGATGATACGTTGCGCAACTGGCCGTCACTGGTGCGCGAAGATACCTCGCGTACATTGCCGAAGCGTATAACCTGGTTACTGGACAACCAAAAGCGCGTTGTGGTGCCTGACTGGGAATCTTCCGCAACCTGTTTATCTGCGGGATTGTGTGTAGGCATGGTACCAACACATTTTGCCAAGCCGTGGATTGATAGCGGTAAATGGGTGTCGCTGCAGTTGGAGAATCCCTTTCCTGATGCCGCGTGTTGTCTGACATGGCAACAGAACGATACCTCGCCAGCACTGAGCTGGTTGCTGGACTATTTAGGCGATAGCGAAACGCTGAATAAAGAATGGTTGCGGGAGCCGGATGAGGCCCCCGCACAACAGGCTTAACGACGATAATCGCGGAATGGACCGTCAGCAACGGAGCGGCGCTCTACCAGACGCGGATGAACCTCGATAGACTGCGACTCTTCGCGTTTATTCACGATGCGGTCTAACAGCATATTAAAGGCCGTTTCACCCAGTGAATCCTTAGGCTGGTGAATGGTGGTCAGCGCTGGCGTGAAGAAGCGGGCGTTGCGCACGTTATCATAACCGATGAGCGAGACATCCTGCGGTACGCGCAGTCCCATCTCATCAGCGGCGCACAGCGCGCCCATCGCCATGATATCGCCACCGCAGAAGACGGCGGTCGGACGATGCGACTGTGAAAGAATTTGCTGCATGGCGCGATAACCGGATTCAGGTTCAAAATCGCCCTGTACAATCCAGTTTTCGGGAACCTTAATCAGCGCTTCTTCCATCGCTTTCATAAAGCCAGCCAGACGACCGGCCCCGGTATTCCGCTCCATAGGGCCCGGGATCGCGCCAATCTCGCGATGGCCGCGTTCTATCAGATACCGACCCGCCATGTAACCGCCCTCGAAAGCGTTATCAATGACCGTATCGGTAAAATCAGCTTTAGCTTCGCCCCAGTCCATGACAACCATCGGAATATGGCGATACTCTTCGAGCATCGAAAGCAGCGATTCCGGATACTCAGAACACATCACTAACAGACCATCAACGCGCTTTTGCGCCATCATCGACAGATAGGCCTGCTGCTTTTCAAGACTGTTCCATGCGTTGCCCAGAATCAGGGTATAGCCTTTCTGGAAACAGTTTTTCTCAACGGCTTCGATAATTTCGGCGAAATAGGCCGCTTCGCTGCTGGTCGCCAGCAAGCCGATAGACTTGGTGTGATTCACCTTCAGGCTGCGCGCAACTGCGCTTGGAGAATAGTGCAGCTCTTTGATCGCAGCCCAAACCGCATTACGCGTTTCTTCCGCGACAAAGCGCGTCTTGTTAATTACGTGTGATACGGTTGTAGTGGAAACGTTTGCTCGCTTCGCTACATCTTTAATTGTTGCCATTACATCTCACTCCAGACCATATCCTAAGCTCCTGAGAATACTCCAGGTAAACGTTTGCCTTCACACACCCTTAACGCAACGTAGGGGTTGCGGCACGCCGGGAAAACGACACGGAACGTCAGGAAGGGGTCAATGGCCGGTACGCTAATCAAGTAAGCGTGGAATTTTGTCTGATCTTAACGAAAAGGGGAAGAGTTAAAAGCAGTTATCAATATAAATCGTGAGAGATTTTTGCTTTCAAGTGTGTAAAAATGCGCAATATCACTTTTTGTGTGGGAATAAAAAGGAGAAAACTTGATGAGCACCGATCTGAAATTTTCGTTAGTGACTACCATTATTGTTCTGGGTTTGATCGTCGCGGGTGGCCTGACCGCAGCACTGCATTGATTTCCCCGAGGGAGTTAGCTCTCCCTCATCCTTTCCGCATCTATTCCCCCTCTATTGTTTGCGAATAAGCAAAAGTCTTTTGCAATTTTGTTAACTTTATTAATTTTGCGATCAATGTCATGCTTTTGACTCTTATTTTATGTCGCGCCACGGCTCGACGTTACGGAGTCGATATATGAAAATCAATTATCCCTTACTGGCGCTGGCGATTGGCGCGTTTGGCATTGGCACCACCGAATTTTCGCCAATGGGATTATTGCCCGTGATAGCCAAAGGGGTGGATGTCTCGATTCCCGCGGCCGGGATGCTGATTAGCGCGTATGCGGTTGGCGTGATGGTGGGGGCTCCGCTGATGACACTGCTGCTGTCCCATCGCGCGCGACGTAATGCGCTGATATTCCTGATGGCTATTTTCACGCTGGGCAACGTGCTTTCCGCTATCTCGCCGGATTACACCACGCTGATGCTGTCACGTATTTTGACCAGTCTTAATCACGGAGCCTTTTTTGGTCTCGGCTCTGTGGTCGCCGCAAGCGTGGTACCTAAACATAAGCAAGCCAGTGCCGTAGCAACCATGTTTATGGGGTTAACGATTGCCAATATTGGCGGTGTTCCCGCGGCGACGTGGCTTGGTGAGACAATCGGCTGGCGGATGTCGTTTATGGCGACGGCGGGTCTGGGCGTCATCGCTATGGTCAGCCTGTTCTTCTCATTACCGAAAGGTGGGGCAGGAGCGCGCCCTGATGTCCGCAGCGAACTGGCGGTACTTATGCGCCCACAGGTGCTGTCGGCTCTGCTGACCACTGTGCTGGGCGCAGGCGCGATGTTCACGCTTTATACTTACATCTCGCCGGTGCTGCACAGCATTACCCATGCCACACCGGCGTTTGTGACCGGAATGCTGGTATTAATTGGCGTCGGATTCTCGATCGGAAACTATCTTGGCGGCAAACTGGCGGATCGTTCTGTCAACGGTACGCTTAAAGGCTTTTTGCTGTTGTTGATGGTTATTATGCTGGCCATTCCCTTCCTCGCGCGTAATGAGCTGGGGGCGGCGGTCAGTATGGTCGTCTGGGGCGCGGCGACGTTTGCGGTGGTTCCGCCGTTGCAGATGCGGGTGATGCGCGTTGCCAGCGAAGCGCCAGGGTTATCATCGTCAGTCAACATTGGCGCGTTTAACCTGGGAAATGCGTTAGGTGCGGCAGCCGGTGGGGCGGTGATTTCCGGTGGTCTGGGCTACAGTTTTGTACCCGTGATGGGAGCGATTGTGGCGGGGCTTGCGTTACTGCTGGTCTTTATCTCGGCAAGAAGGCAATCTGAAGAAGTCTGCACTGCCTCCAGCTAAGGCTAAAACGCAGAAGGGGGTCCCTTCTGCGTTATCATTTTATGCTGCGAAGTTCTTCGCAACAAATTCCCAGTTCACCAGCGCCCAGAAGTGCTCCAGGTAGCCAGGACGGGCATTGCGATAATCGATGTAGTAGGCGTGTTCCCATACGTCAACGGTCATCAGCGGCGTCGCGTCGGTCGTCAGCGGAGTACCTGCGTTGGAAGTAGAAACGATAGCCAGTTTGCCATCCTTTCCTTTAACCAGCCAGGTCCAGCCAGAACCGAAGTTTTTGATAGCGGCATCGGTGAATTGCGCTTTGAAATCCGCAAAGCTGCCAAAGGAGGCGGCAATTGCATCGGCCAGTTTACCGGTCGGCTCGCCACCTGCGTTCGGCGCCAGGCAGTTCCAGTAGAACGTGTGGTTCCATACCTGTGCAGCATTATTGAATACACCGCCTTCAGAGCTACGAACGATCTCTTCCAGTGATTTACCTTCAAACGCCGTGCCTTTGATCAGGTTGTTCAGGTTGGTCACGTAGGTTTGATGGTGTTTGCCATAGTGGTATTCCAGCGTTTCGGCAGAAATGTGCGGTGCCAGAGCATCTTTGGCATACGGTAATGCAGGTAATTCAAACGACATTGCTTCTCTCCTTATTATTTATATTGAGTACACACAATAGCCTCATTGTGAGTAAGGATAGGGTAGCAAATTGAAAGGTTATGCAAAAGAAGAACTTACCCTACAGCATGTTCTGTAGGGTAAGTTTTTAGCGAATTGTTTTTGGTGTCATTACCCGACGCGCGCCGACATAGTGGCGCTGCCAGTAATCTTCGCTCAGAGAAGTGATTTGAATTTCCTGACCGCTGCGCGGTGACTGAATAAATTTACCGTTACCCACGTAAACACCGACGTGATCGGCTGTACCGCGACCTTGGGTACGGAAAAAGACCAGGTCACCGTTTTTCAGCTCGCCACGTTCAATCGGTGCGGCGTCACGCAGGTGGTACATTTCATTCGCCGTACGCGGAATGCGGAATTTAACCAGATCTTTATAGGCGTAATAGACCAGACCGCTGCAATCAAAGCCGGTTCTTGGCGAAGAGCCGCCCCAACGGTAAGGTTTGCCGATTTGGTTCATCAGGGTGGACATAGCGGTTTTCGTCGCTTTCTGCACTTTAACTTTATGCGCCTCAGCAAGCGTTGTCGGTGCGGCGGTTTTCACTTTCACACAGCGCGGTTTATGACCTTTGCGCGGCGTACATTTTTCAGTCCAGGTAACGGCAGCGGTTTGTGCTGCGGCATTTTTGCTGCGACGGTTTACCGTTTTAGTCGATTTTGCCGGAGTGGCTGTGCGTTTTTTAGAAGAGGAGGCTGTTTTGCTACTGGTTTTGCTGGTGGTTTTTGTCGCCGATTTCTTGTTGGTCCTGGCTGTTTTTTGGCTGGTTGTTGCGCTTTTCTTTTTATCTACCGTTTTGACGGTGTGGGAACTGGTAGGTGTCGTCCTGGCCTGCTTGGAAGCATGCGCCATAGGCGTAAAAGGCAGTGTAGTAAAAAGTAAAGCACAGAGCGTGATCGAGATTCGGTTTATCCGCGCCACTGAGCAGTCCTCTGTTAAGGCAGGTCTATCATACCTGCGTGTGATTTTCAAAACTTGATGATTCTAATCTATCGAAACGGGGAAAGTTAATAGCTTTTTTTGTTTAACGCGGCGTTTCGTTACCGACCGCAAAAAAAAACAGCAAATCAAAGTGTAGCCGGTGAATAAATAATCAAAACCATACACTTCGAGCGGGTAAGTAAGATTAAGAATGCAACTTTTAACGGCAGGCGATAAAATAATAACGCGTAATGAAAATGTTATTTTCCGTTGCCTGCCTGACCCGCTACAATGTCAGACTACTGCCGTAAAAGAAGTTTAAGGAAGCAAGATAATGAGCACCACTATCGAAAAAATCCAGCGCCAGATCGCTGAAAACCCAATTCTCCTGTACATGAAGGGTTCCCCTAAACTGCCAAGCTGCGGTTTCTCCGCTCAGGCCGTACAGGCGCTGTCCGCCTGTGGTGAACGCTTTGCTTATGTTGATATTCTGCAGAACCCGGATATTCGCGCCGAGCTGCCGAAATACGCAAACTGGCCGACCTTCCCACAGCTGTGGGTTGATGGCGAGCTGGTTGGCGGGTGTGACATTCTCATTGAAATGTACCAGCGCGGTGAGTTGCAGCAGCTGATTAAAGAAACAGCGGCGAAATACAAAACCGAAGAGCCGGACGCTGAGTAATATCAGCTGAAATAAAAAAGCGACCTGTGAGGGTCGCTTTTTTTATCGGTCCGTTATGCGTCTTCCGGCACGGGGAGAGGCCAGCCGCCGAGGCGTTTCCAGCGGTTAACGATTTCACAAAACAGCACGGCCGTACGTTCGGTGTCATACAGCGCCGAGTGCGCCTGAGTGCCATCAAATTCCATTCCTGCCGCCAGGCATGCTTTTGATAACACAGTTTGCCCCAGCGACAGACCGCTTAATGCCGCAGTATCAAAGGTAACGAACGGGTGAAACGGGTTACGTTTCAGTGAGGCGCGTTCTGCAGCGGCCATCATAAAACTGTGGTCGAATGTGGCGTTATGCGCCACCATGATTGCCCGATTGCAGCCGCTGTCTTTAATGCCTTTACGTACCATTTTAAAGATGGCATGCAGAGCGTCGTATTCGCTGACCGCGCCACGTAAAGGATTGTTAGGGTCAATACCGTTAAAGGCGAGCGCTTCAGGCTGCAAATTTGCCCCTTCAAACGGCTCTACGTGGAAATGTAACGTCGTGTCCGGCATCAGCCAGCCTTGTTCATCCATTTTCAATGTGATGGCTGCGATCTCAAGCAGCGCATCGGTTTTGGCATTAAACCCTGCGGTTTCGACATCAATGACGACAGGGTAAAAACCACGAAAACGGTCACACAGACCGGAAAGTTGAGCGTTATCGGACATCTGGGTCTCTTAATACGGGAAAATTGCAGCGCGTATTATGGCAAAATGATGATGATAAAACTACGGGCACAGACGATCTGCGCCCGAGGGGGAGGTTAGTCGCCCAGGCCGCGCCCGGCGTCTTTCTCTTCAATTAATTCAATTTTGTAGCCGTCCGGATCTTCAACAAACGCGATCACGGTTGTGCCGCCTTTTACCGGGCCAGCTTCACGCGTCACGTTACCACCGTTCTGACGAATACGTTCGCAGGCTTCAGCCGCGTTGTCTACGCTCAGGGCGATATGACCGTAGGCTGTGCCCAGCTCATAGTTGTCAACGCCCCAGTTATAGGTCAGTTCGATCACGGCTTCACTGGTTTCAGGACCGTAGCCAACAAAGGCCAGAGAGTACTTGTATTCAGGGTTTTCGCTGGTACGCAGCAGCTTCATGCCCAGCACGTTGGTATAAAACTCGATGGAACGCTGCAGGTCACCCACGCGCAGCATGGTATGAAGTAAACGCATCTTTTTCCCCTTCGAAAATGGCTAATACATTCAAAATGTTGTTTTAGTATAGCGGCGTTGTTACGCCGCTATCAATGGCAGAACGGAGATTGTGACGTTAGAGGGTCGGGTAATCGGTGTAACCTTCCGCGCCGCCGCCGTAGAAGCTTTCGGCACGCTGTGGGTTCAGTTCCGCTTTATGTTGCAGACGCGCCACCAGATCCGGGTTAGCGATATAAGCGCGACCAAAAGCAACGGCGTCGATCAGACCTTTCTCGATCAGCGTTTCGGCTTTTTCAGGCGTGTAAGCGCCCGCGCCAATGATCGGACCGTGGAAACGGGCACGCACTTTCTCGCGGAACGCGTCGGAATACGGCTCACCACCAGCCCAGTCCGGTTCAGACATATGCAGATAAGCGATACCGCGCTTGCCCAGTTGTTCAATCAGATACAGCGCGTCGGCTTCTTCATTCGGACCGTTGTCGACGTTCTGGAAAGAGCCAATCGGAGAGACGCGAATGCCAATGCGATCGGCACCCCATTCTTTAATACCGGCATCGACAACTTCCAGCACCAGACGCGCACGATTCTCGACGCTACCGCCGTATTGATCGGTACGCTGGTTAGAGGTTGGCGACAGGAACTGGTGCAGCAGGTAGCCGTGGGCGGAGTGCAGTTCTACCATGTCGAAACCCGCTTCACGCGCGTTAGCAATTGCCTGACGGAAATCATTAACGATACCCGGAATTTCTTCCGTTTCGAGTGCGCGCGGCATAGTCGTATCGGCACGCGTCGCCAGACCGTTTTCATCGCGCAGTGAGGTGCGGGTACCGGCGCTAATCGCGGAAGGTGCTACCGGTGGCTGGCCGTTTGGCTGCAGACTGGCGTGGGAGATGCGCCCGGTGTGCCACAACTGGACAGCAATATGACCTTGCTCAGCATGTACGGCTGCAGTGATTTTCTTCCATGCGGCAATCTGCGCTTCGCTGTGTAGTCCCGGCGCACCGGCATAGCCTTTCGCCTGGGCGGAAATCTGCGTCGCTTCACTGATGATGAGTCCCGCGCTGGCGCGTTGACGGTAATACTCGGCCATCAGCGGAGTAGGGATGTCGCCAGGCTCGATGCTGCGCAGACGCGTCAATGGCGCCATAAAAACGCGGTTTGCTGCCGTAATGGCACCCACTTTCAGTGGGGAAAACAATTTTTCAGATGACATGTGGTACTCCTGAATAGACCGGTCGTCTAGTAATAAAAGAAATAAAAACGCCTGTTAAACGGCAGGCGTTGTAATGATGGTTTTAACGTGCGCCAGCGCATTTTCCAGCGGCGTGGCGCTACGAGAAATCTTGGCCTGAAGATTGGCGCCCAACCACAGCGCATACAAAACCTGCGCCTGCTGTAATGGCTCACCAACAAAAGACAGACAATGATTGGCCTGACCTTTCTCCAGCGCCTGCGCCAGCAACGCAATAATGTGTCGCGCGCCTTTATCCATCGCGGTACGCATATCTTCTGACAGATCGCACACTTCGGCAGACAGTTTAACGGTTAAACAACCGCTAATAATGCCGTGCTGGCTAAACTGATTCAGGGTTTCCTGATAGTAAGCCAGAATCCTGTCGCGGTAATTTCCCGCCCCCGTATCAAAATGCGTAGCCAATCGCTGATGATAAGCCGCATAGTGGCGTTCCAGCATCGCGACGCCGAACGCTTCTTTTGAGCGAAAATAGTGATAAAACGAACCCTTAGGCACTTCAGCGGTTTTCAGTAGCTCACTCAGACCCATGCCGGTGAAGCCACGCTGCATGCACAGCAGCTCGCCAGTCGCCAGAAGATGTTCGCGTGTATCGTGTTCAGTGACTTTGTTCATGAAAGAAGCATAATAGACCAGTCGGTCTAATGCAATGGCGCTTGCGAGAAATTCAGTTAACGTCTTCAATAGATATATCAATCTTACTACAGGAGGGGATGTGGCCGAACAGCTGGAATTTTTCCCCGTCCAGAGCCCATGCCGTGGTATATGTCAGTCTGACGAGCGCGGCTTTTGCCGTGGCTGTTTTCGTAGCCGGGATGAGCGTTTTAACTGGCAAAAAATGAGCGATGCCGAAAAGCAGGACGTGCTGCGTCTTTGTCGTCAGCGCCTGATGCGTAAATTACGTGCAAACAAACCTAACCCGCCGGAAGAACCGCAACAACCTTCACTCTTTTAAAAGCGTAATTGCGTATACTCGATGCACATTCATTTATAAGGAAGCTGCTATGGTTCAGCGTATTACTATTGCGCCGCAAGGCCCGGAATTTTCTCGCTTTGTGATGGGTTACTGGCGCCTGATGGACTGGAATATGTCCACGCGTCAGTTAGTCAGCTTTATTGAAGAGCATCTTGACCTGGGCGTTACCACCGTCGATCACGCCGATATCTACGGCGGATACCAGTGTGAAGCAGCGTTTGGCGAGGCGATGAAGCTGGCTCCGCATTTACGTGAGAAAATGCAGATTGTCACCAAATGCGGGATCGCCACGACGGCGCGCACGGAAAATGCGCTCGGGCACTACATTACCGACAGCGCCCATATTATTGCCAGCGCGGAACAATCGTTAAAGCTGTTGGCGACCGATCATATTGATTTGCTGCTGATCCATCGTCCCGATCCACTGATGGATGCAGACGATGTGGCCGACGCATTTAAAAAATTGCACCATAGCGGCAAAGTGCGTCACTTTGGCGTCTCTAATTTCACCCCTGCGCAGTTCTCGCTGCTGCAATCGCGTCTGCCGTTTACTCTGGCGACCAACCAGGTTGAAATTTCACCGGTGCATCAGCCACTCCTGCTGGATGGCACATTAGATCAATTGCAACAGCTGCGTATCCGCCCGATGGCCTGGTCCTGCCTCGGAGGCGGTCGTCTGTTTAATGACGATGCCTTCCAGCCGCTGCGCAATGAACTGGCCGCGATCGCAGAAGAGTTGAACGCACAGTCTATTGAGCAGGTGGTGTACGCCTGGATCTTACGTCTGCCTTCGCAACCGCTGCCGATTATTGGTTCGGGTAAAATCGAGCGTGTTCGTGCCGCCATTGAGTCCGAAGCGCTGAACATGTCTCGCCAACAATGGTTCCGTATCCGTAAAGCCGCGCTCGGTTATGACGTGCCTTAATCGCGTTTTTGGCGCTTCACCGTTCAAATTTGTGTCACTGGTTTACACTTATCAATCAGACACCTTTTAGACGGAGGTCTTATGAAGCGTTTGAGTTTAGCCATTATTACCTTACTGGCCTGTGCAGGTGCGCAGGCTGCCAGTGAAGAAAAAGTGACGATGAATCTGGTGATGTCGCAAGGCGTCGGCCAGGCGATTGGTACTGTCTCAATTACTGAAACCGGAAAGGGGCTGGAATTTACCCCCGATTTGAAAGCGTTGCCGCCGGGTGAACATGGTTTCCATGTGCATGCCAACGGCAGCTGCCAACCGGCGATTAAAGACGGGAAGGCGTCAGCGGCGGAATCAGCGGGAGGGCATTACGACCCTCACCAAACGGGTAAACACGAAGGCCCGGAAGGTGCAGGCCACATGGGTGACCTGCCGCTGCTGGTGGTGAATAACGATGGTAACGCTACAACACCGGTCGTTGCGCCCCGGCTTAAATCCCTGGATGAGGTAAAAGGTAAGGCGCTGATGATTCATGTGGGCGGCGATAATATGTCCGATCAACCGAAACCGCTTGGCGGTGGCGGAGCGCGCTACGCCTGTGGCGTTATCAAATAATCAGCTGCTTAGCGTACCCGGTGGTGGTGCCTGTTCAAGCTGTGACAGCGAGCAATGCAGCCGCCAGACGAGGGCCGACAACTCCTGCGCAGCAGGTTGGTGATGGTGGGCGAGCGTATCGCAGATACGCTGTAGCTCGTTTAGCGTGGCATTCAACGGTCGTTGTTGGACGCCGCGCTCACTCATCACGTCGCGAAGCAACGCGATACACACGTCCCTGACGCGAGCCAGCGGATCTGAGCGCGCCTCCCAGGTACGTAGTTGCCACACCACATGCGAGCAGTTCAGCAAGACAACCCCCCAACGTAATAACCAACGCCTCGCCAGCGCATCCTGACTGTTACTCAGCTGGCTGACGTGATGATAGGTCAACGACTCAAATTCATTCTCACTGAGTGCAGGATGTCGGCTGAGCTGATCGACAAAATCCCGACGCAGGGCGCGAATATGACGGCGGCTTTTCCGCGCATCCGATCCGGGGCGTAGAATGGCGAATGCCAGCCATGACAGCGCCACGCCGGTGATTTTCGCCAAATTGTCATTCAGAAAATCAGCAAAATCGTATACCGGGGGATTCGTTACCGCGATGAACGATCCCATAAACACGATAAGCTGCCCCCAAAGCCCCGCCAGCGCAGGCATTTGTAGCTTTAACAACTGCATGGTGGCGAGGAGCGGGAAGAGAAACAGGATGAACTGCCAGAGGTCGGTAATTTGTACCATCAAACCAAACTTGACCACAAAGCTAAACAGCGACAACAGAACCAACGTGCGCATTAACAAGGAAAGTGATTTGAAGGGCGTGGCAACGGCGGAATACAACACGCTGCTGATGGCCGCGAGCGTGAGTGCGCCAGATCCTGATTCCCATTGTGCGCCAATGCTCCATGCGCCGATAAGCATCAAAGTGCAGAACGTGCGCAACCCGCTCCAGATAGCTTCCGCATTATCGGTATGGCGGGCAAGCCCTGGCGTACGAGCAACATTGATACGTTCGGCGGTAACGCCATTTTCCAGCAAATGCAGGTAATGGCTGCTACGTAAGTAGAGGCGGCAAAAATAGCGCAGCCGTTGCCAGAAGGCGACGTGTCGATAATCGCGGGCATCGACGGGCCGCAGTGGGGCGATGATACGCGCGACGGTATAGCTGTCGGTATTGGATTTGACCAGCGCGCCAAGTAATTGCTCAATGATATCGCGGGTATTAGCGGGAGGATTAGGCCAGTTCAGCAGCATTCTGCGCAGGCTGGAAATCACGCTGGTCATACGTAGTTGCTGATGCAACAGCGAATTGAGTAAGGCATTTTGGCGGCGAAAGCGGTAGTGACTCCAGAACGCCTGTATACGCAACAGGTTCATGGTCAGAATCTGGCCGATAACACCTTCATGTGCCGTGCGGATGGCATCCGTTGTCTCCGGTTGCCAGAGCAAACTGGCATGTTCCAGCAAACGCGTATGCATGTTTTTCAGTGCTGTAAGCAACGTGGTGCCATCGGAGGTGCTGGGTAGGATCATCATCATCATACCCCCGCACAAGATACCGACAATGACCTCGCATACGCGGGCCTGCGCGATATCCCATAACTGCGTGATCTCGACGGTATTGACCATGGGAAACGCGATGATCGCCGCCGTGTAACCCGCCAGTTGAAAGGCGTAGGCGACGTTATTAGTAAAATGCGCGCAGGCCCAGGTACAAAAGCCGATCCAGACTGACATGCTCAGCAGAAAAAGCCACGGTTCATTAAGGGTATGGCCGGCAATAATCAGTGCGGCTGTCGCGCCAAGTAAACTACCGGCTACACGGCCCAGGCTTTTGCTGATCACCCCGCCGACGGTAGGGAAACTCACCACCGCCGCCGAAGTCATCGCCCAATAGGGCTCGTCCAGATTGAGATAATAGGCGAAGGTTAACGCCAGACACATTGCAATGGTGTTACGCAGCGCATAACGCCACTGTGCCGGCGTGGCTTTAAACCATGGCCAATTGCCTGGCGTCAGGGGGGGCATTTTCATTTACGCTGGCCGATGGAGACGCTACAGGTGGTACCAGAAACCAGTGTGACATCCTGCGGTAAAGCGTCAAATTCAATGCGTACAGGGACACGCTGCGCCAGACGTACCCACGGCACGTTAGGTTTGATGTCGGGAATCAGACCGGAATCGCTTTCAACACTTTGGTCATAAATTGCGCGACCGATACTGGAAACGTGACCCTGTAACTTAACGTTGCCGCTGTAGAGCGTAATTAACGCCGGCGCACCTTCGCGTATGTGACGCAACTTCGTTTCTTCAAAATACCCCATTACATAAAAAGAGTGGCTGTCGACAAGAGCAAACAGCGGCTTACCGGTTGAGGCGTAGTCGCCGGTGCGGGTTGAAAGGTTGGTGACCCAGCCCGCTACGGGCGCTTTGACGACCGTTTGCGACAGTTGCCATTGCGCCTGGCGTAAACTGGCCTCGGCTGCTTCAACGCTTGCCTGCATCGCTTTTACGTTGAGGTTGGCGGTATCCAGATCTTCGGCTGAGATATAATTTTGCGATAAGTGACGACGGCGATTGGCTTCGTTATTCGCTTTTGCCAGATCGGATTGAGCTTTCGCCAGCTGTGCTTGCGCATTCAGTTCAGCAATGTGAAACGGCGTCTTGTCGATAGTAAACAGGACATCACCTTTATTCACGAACTGGTTATCTTTTATATTGAGTTCATTAATGCTGCCCGAAACCTGCGGTGTGATGCTGACCTGTTCTGCGCGCACTTTGCCATCACGTGTCCAGGGCGATTGCATATAGTAATTCCACATCCACCATCCGGCAAAAACTGCGATTGCAGCGACTATAATGGTTGAGAAGTATTTAATGGTTTTGAGCGACATAATCACCACACAATCAGCATAACAAAGGCCAGACCTACGCTAAGCGTAAAGAGAGACAGATCCATCAACAGGGGATGCCAGATCTCACCGGAATAAATCCAGTCGCGCAGCAGGCGATGAACAACCAACCAGAGAATAAACCCTGCGACAAACGCCTTGAAAATGGGAGGGAAGTAGACAGATGCACCGATCATTAAATCTTGTAGGGGCAATCCTGTTGCATTAAACATAAACTTCACGGGCAAAATCCTTGACGGAAGAGAGCATTGCTATAGGTTTAGCAAAAAAGAGACGATGAGTCTCTGTAACACATAATGTCTGAAAAAATGTCAACCGGTAAGCAAATTTGGCAATACATTTGTTTTGAGAATACAAATGCTGCACACTATTCTAAAATCAGTACAATAACTTAGCAAGCTAATTATAAGGAGATGAAATTGGAATCGCCATTAGGTTCTGATCTGGCACGGTTGGTGCGCATTTGGCGTGCTCTGATTGACCATCGCCTGAAACCTCTGGAGTTGACGCAGACGCATTGGGTTACGCTGCACAACATTCATCAGTTGCCGCCGGATCAATCGCAGATCCAGTTGGCTAAAGCGATTGGCATCGAACAGCCTTCGCTGGTACGTACGCTTGACCAGTTGGAAGAAAAGGGACTCATTTCACGACAGACTTGCGCCAGCGATCGTCGGGCAAAGAGAATTAAACTGACTGAGAAAGCCGAACCACTGATCGCAGATATGGAAGCGGTTATCAACAAGACACGTGGAGAGATTCTGGAAGGGATTTCAGCTGAGGAAATTGATCTGCTGATAAAACTGGTCGCCAGACTGGAACACAATATTATTGAACTGCAGTCTCAGGGCTGAGACGAGAGATGACGTGTGGCCAGAGCCTGACCACACGTAAATTCGATTAACGTGGAGACACGGTAACCTGGCTGCCGTTGTTCGCCATAACAACACGCTGACCCGCAGAGAATTTGGTCGCGCCCTGTTTCTGAACCACCATGATGGTATTACCATCATCCTTACGGATTTCCAGTTCGACACCCTGAGTTTTATTCATCGCGCCTTGCACGCCCTGGCCCGCAACGCCACCGGCAACTGCGCCTGCAGCCGTCGCTAATGAACGACCCGTACCGCCGCCGACGGTGTTACCCAGGAACCCGCCGAGCACCGCACCACCGATAGCGCCAATTACGTTTGCGTCATCGCCACCCTGGATTTGCACCGGACGAACATGAACAATCGTACCGTAGGTAACGTTCTGAACTTGTTTCGCTTCGGATGCGGTATATACGTCGCCTGAAAGGCTATCATTGTTCACGCAGCCCGCTAAAGATACGCCCATTAATGAAACAATCAGCACACGTTTAATCATTTACAAATCTCCTTTGTCACCACGAAACGCTAATAAAGCCCCATCATGGTTAAATTATATGGCATTTGTGAGCCTGAGGTCACATGTTCCACTGGCACAATATGAAAATCTTAACCGAAATCGGATCAACCGAGTATAAACGAATCATTCATATAATTGATGTAATTAAGCGACCGTTGGCATGATTTCCTCTCAAAAATCATTCAGGAAGCATGGCATTAGTCTGCACTTTATGGTTGAGTGTCAAGGCTAATTTGCTTAAAAGGATGACGTATGAAATCGGGCCGTTTTATCGGTGTTATGTCTGGAACCAGCCTTGATGGCGTCGATGTTGTGCTGGCGACAATAGATGAAACGATGGTTGCACAGCAGGCGAGTCTGACCTGGCCTATCCCTGGTCATGTAAAACAGGCGATTCTGGATATCTGCCAGGGGCAGCAGCTTACGCTTTCTCAGTTTGGTCAACTGGATGCGCAACTGGGTTATCTTTTTGCTGAGGCGGTAAATGCGCTACTGGCGAAGGAAAAATTGAAACCGCAGGATATCGTGGCGATTGGTTGCCACGGACAAACCGTGTGGCATGAACCGAACGGCGCCGCGCCGCACACGCTGCAAATTGGTGATAACAACCAGATTGTCGCGCGTACCGGGATAACCGTCGTCGGCGATTTTCGTCGGCGTGACATCGCGCTCGGTGGGCAGGGCGCGCCACTTGTTCCTGCGTTTCATCAGGCACTGTTGGCTCATCCTACGGAACGGCGGATGGTGCTGAACATCGGCGGAATTGCCAATTTGTCTCTGCTTATTCCGCAACAACCCGTTCGTGGATACGACACCGGGCCGGGCAATATGCTGATGGATGCCTGGATCTGGCGGCAATGCGGTCAACCTTACGACAAAGATGCGCAGTGGGCCATTTCAGGAACGGTAGTCCTGCCGTTGCTGCAAAATATGCTTAACGACCCTTATTTTTCCACGCCTGCGCCCAAAAGCACTGGTCGTGAGTATTTCAATTACGGCTGGATAGAGCGTCATCTGGCGCAGTTCCCGGGAATCAGCCCACGCGATGTACAGGCGACGCTTGCCGAACTGACGGCCGTCACCATTTCAGAGCAGGTCTTGTTAAGCGGCGGTTGCGATCGCCTCATGGTATGTGGCGGTGGAAGCCGTAATCCGCTGCTGATGATGCGTCTGGCGGCATTATTGTCAGGTACCGAAGTCACCTCTACCGATGAAGCCGGGATCAGCGGCGACGATATGGAAGCGTTAGCCTTTGCCTGGCTGGCGTGGCGAACGCTGGCTGGATTACCGGGAAATTTACCTTCTGTGACCGGGGCGTCAGAGCCGAGCGTGTTAGGGGCGATTTATCCTGCCAATCCGCGAACTCAGAGTTAACTGAAATTATTCAGCGCAGCATACCGGTAAACTAGGGATATTAGGGAGGGTGCCATTACCCTCCGGGACCAGGAAAGTCTTCAGGATAGGGCTATGAAAAAACTGTTGTTAGTATGTCTGCCGGTACTGCTTAGCGGGTGCAGCGTGTACAACCAATTTGTTGAGCGTATGCAAACCGACACGCTTGAATACCGCTGTGATGAAAAACCGCTTACCGTGAAGCTGAACAATACGCGCCAGGAAGTGAACTTTGTTTATGATAATCAGCTATTGAACCTCAAACAGGGCATGTCGGCATCGGGGGCGCGCTATACGGATGGTATCTACGTCTTCTGGTCTAAAGGCGACGAGGCAACGGTCTATAAACGAGACAGAATTGTGCTAAATAACTGTCAGTTACAGAACCCGAAGCGTTGAGATTTTCACCTGGGCGGCGCACAATAGCGTCACCCACTGACAATCCGTAGCCCAACATCATGTCTGATAACGACGAATTGCAGCAAATCGCGCATCTGCGCCGTGAATACACGAAAGGCGGTCTGCGCCGCCACGATCTTCCCGCCGAGCCCCTTGCGCTGTTTGAGCGTTGGCTGGGGCAAGCCTGCGATGCCAAACTGGCAGACCCTACTGCTATGGTTGTTGCGACCGTTGATGAAAACGGTCAGCCGTATCAGCGCATCGTGTTGCTCAAACATTATGATGACAAAGGGCTGGTTTTCTATACCAACCTCGGTAGCCGCAAGGCGCATCAAATCGAGAAGAACCCCCGTATCAGTCTGTTGTTCCCATGGCATACCCTGGAACGACAGGTGATGGTGATTGGCAAGGCTGAGCGCCTTTCCACGCTTGAGGTGGTGAAGTATTTCCACAGTCGCCCACGCGACAGCCAGATTGGCGCCTGGGTATCTAAACAGTCCAGTCGAATCTCCGCTCGCGGCATTCTTGAAAGCAAATTCCTTGAGCTGAAGCAGAAGTTTCAGCAAGGGGAAGTTCCGTTGCCCAGTTTCTGGGGCGGCTTTCGCGTAAGTATTGAACAAATGGAGTTTTGGCTGGGCGGCGAAAATCGTCTGCACGATCGTTTTTTATACCAACGTGAAGATAACGCGTGGAAAATTGATCGTCTGGCCCCCTAAAGATGCAAAATTCTTGTTTTAAGCGCTGGTGCTGATCAATCCGGCGCTTTATTCTATGTTTCTTTCGCATCAGGCGAAAAGTCGTGTACCGGCAAAGGTGCAGTCGTTTTATACATGGAGATTTTGATGGCAAGCAGTAACTTGATTAAACAATTGCAAGAGCGGGGGCTGGTGGCCCAGGTGACGGACGAGGAAGCGTTAGCAGAGCGACTGGCGCAAGGCCCGATCGCGCTCTATTGCGGCTTCGATCCTACCGCTGACAGCTTGCATTTGGGGCATCTGGTTCCATTGTTATGCCTGAAACGCTTCCAGCAGGCAGGCCATAAGCCTGTTGCACTGGTAGGTGGCGCGACCGGTCTGATTGGTGACCCGAGCTTTAAAGCCGCCGAGCGTAAACTGAATACCGAAGACACCGTGCAGGAGTGGGTGGATAAAATCCGTAAGCAGGTTGCACCGTTCCTCGATTTCGACTGTGGCGACAACTCGGCGATTGCTGCGAACAACTACGACTGGTTTGGCGGTATGAATGTACTGACTTTCCTGCGAGATATCGGCAAACACTTCTCTGTTAACCAGATGATCAACAAAGAAGCGGTTAAGCAACGTCTGAACCGTGACGATCAGGGGATCTCCTTTACCGAGTTTTCTTACAATCTGCTGCAGGGCTATGATTTTGCCTGCCTGAATAAACTGCACGGCGTGACGCTGCAGATTGGTGGTTCTGACCAGTGGGGTAACATTACCTCAGGTATCGACCTGACCCGCCGTCTGCACCAGAATCAGGTATTTGGTTTGACCGTTCCGCTGATCACCAAAGCGGACGGCACCAAATTCGGTAAGACCGAAGGCGGCGCAGTGTGGCTGGATCCGAAGAAAACCAGTCCGTACAAATTCTACCAGTTCTGGATCAACACCGCTGATGCGGACGTTTATCGCTTCCTGAAATTCTTCACGTTCATGGACATTGAAGAGATCAATGCGCTGGAAGAAGAAGATAAGAACAGTGGTAAAGCACCGCGTGCCCAGTATGTTCTGGCTGAGCAGGTCACACGTCTGGTTCACGGTGAAGAAGGTCTGGTTGCGGCAAAACGCATTACCGAAAGCTTGTTCAACGGCAACCTGAGCGATTTGAGCGAAGCGGATTTCGAACAGCTGGCGCAGGATGGCGTGCCGATGATTGAGATGGAGAAAGGTGCGGATCTGATGCAGGCGCTGGTCGATTCCGAACTGCAACCGTCTCGCGGCCAGGCGCGTAAGACCATTGCGTCTAACGCGGTGACCATCAACGGTGAGAAGCAATCCGATCCGGAATATTTCTTCCAGGAGAGTGATATCCTCTTCGGGCGCTACACCTTATTACGCCGTGGCAAGAAGAACTATTGTCTGATTTGCTGGAAGTAAGATTTAGTTAGCAGGGGCGTGGGAAACTACGCCCCTTTATTTTTTCAGGGTTGTGATAAGTAAAATGAAAAATATCCTCGCCATCCAGTCCCACGTTGTTTTTGGTCATGCGGGCAACAGCGCGGCTGAATTTCCGATGCGTCGTCTTGGCGCAAATGTCTGGCCGCTAAATACCGTGCAGTTCTCTAACCACACGCAGTACGGCAAATGGACCGGTTGCGTTATGCCGCCGACTCATCTGACTGAAATCGTGCAGGGTATTGCCGATATCGATAAACTCCAGACCTGTGACGCAGTACTAAGCGGCTATCTTGGCTCGGCAGAGCAGGGTGAGCATATTCTGGGTATTGTGCGCCAGGTTAAAGCGGCCAATCCGCGGGCAAAATACTTTTGTGACCCCGTGATGGGGCATCCGGAGAAAGGGTGTATCGTCGCGCCGGGCGTGGCGGAATTTCATGTGCGTCATGCGCTTCCCGCCAGCGACATTATTGCCCCGAACCTGGTTGAACTTGAAATTCTGTGCGAACATGCGGTTCACAATGTGACTGAAGCGGTGATGGCTGCCCGTGAACTGATCGCCCAGGGGCCAGAAATTGTGCTGGTGAAGCATCTGGCCCGCGCAGGTATTAGCACCGATCGTTTCGAGATGCTGCTGGTCACTGCGCAACAGGCGTGGCATATCAGCCGCCCATTAGTCGATTTTGGCGCGCGTCAGCCGGTTGGCGTGGGTGACGTTACCAGCGGCTTGCTGCTGGTGAAACTGCTCCAGGGCGCGTCTTTACAGCAGGCGCTTGAGCATGTGACGGCGGCAGTGTACGAAGTGATGATCGCCACCAAAGAAATGCATGAGTATGAACTGCAGGTGGTAGCCGCTCAGGATCGTATCGCGATGCCTGAACACTACTTTAGCGCGACGCAGTTGTAATCAATGCCCGATGGCGCTCACGCTTATCGGGCGTACGTTTGGCCGTCAGCCAGCCAAGTAAGTAGGCCGGATAAAGCGCCTGGCGCCGCCATCCGGCACATTAGTGATTAGCTCAACCCTTCTGCTTTAAGCGCTGCGGCAACCGCCGGGCGTTCAGTCATACGCGCCATATACGCCTCGATATGGCTTAATCCTGCCATATTCAGCTTAACCGCATAAGCCCAACGCAGCACGGTGAACAGATAAGCGTCTGCAATGCTGAAGCGCGGGCCGCAGATCCATTGCTCATCTTTCAGCGATTCATTCACGTACTGCATTTTTTTCTCCAGCTGCGCGCGAACAGTTGGCTTGAAGTCTTCCGGCGTATCGGGACGGAACAGCGGGGTAAAACCTTTATGCAGTTCTGTCGCAATGTAATTAAGCCATTCGATGGTTTTGTAACGGGAGAGGCTGCTGGTAGGGGCGAGGAGGTGGCGGTCTGGCACTGTGTCCGCCAGGTACTGCATGATGGCGACGCCTTCGGTTAGTAATGTACCGTCGTCCAGCAGCAGCGCGGGAACTTGTCCTTTGGGGTTTACCGCGAAAAAATCATCGCCGTTTTCCAGACGTTTCTTCATCAAATCGACACCATCCAGCGTGAAATCTTTACCGCTCTCACGCAGCGTGATGTGGGAAGCGAGAGAACAAGCGCCCGGTTTGTAGAATAGTTTCATCGGTAACTCCTTTTGGCTGAGGTTTATCGTATGGTAGTGCTACCTCAGGTAAAAAAAAAGCCGCTAACAACAGTTAGCGGCCTGAAAATGAGTTTCCCTGAGAATTACGCTGTCGCGGCCTTAGAGGCTTTCTCATTAACGTCATCGTCCTGAGTCATACGATTCAGTTTCGGCGCCGTCAGCAGCATCAGAACAGCGATAACCGCCGTTGCAACACCAATTTGCAGGAACACACGACCGTAGACTTCCAGAGACATCAGCGGGTCAGTCACGTTTTCTGGAACTGCCATCATGTTGGCGACGTAACCGCCGATGATGTTTGCACCGGCAGTGGTCAGGAACCAGCTCCCCATGATGAAGCCCATCAGACGCTGCGGAACCAGCTGCGCCACCATGGCCAGACCCAGACCGGAAATCATCAGCTCACCGATGCTTTGCAGGCCATAGCAGATGATCAGCCAGTTAACAGAAACGATGCCCGCATCGGTGGCGAACTTCGCACCCAGCGGCAGGATCAGGAACGCACCGGAGCACAGCACCATACCAATCGCGAACTTGGTCGGCATCGGCAGCGTATCACCCATCTTGTTATAGATAGCGGCGAGGATTGGGCTACCAATGATGATCCAGAACGGGTTCAGCGCCTGGTACTGCTCAGGTTCAAAAGCAATACCCAGAATAGAGTGTTCAACGTTACGAATCGCGAAGAAGTTCAGTGAAGTCGGCATCTGGCTGTACAGCACGAAGAAGATAATCGCTTCCAGCATCAGAATGAAGGCGACGATCATTTTACGACGCGCAGCACCGTGCATGGTGAAGGCTTCTTTACCGAAGATAAATACGATACCAATGGCAATCACACCCAGAACCATACGGGCGATTTCCTGGTTGTGCAGCAGCCAGGTCGCAATCGCAATCAGAACCACAACGCCAGCGATGGTCAGCAGCAGGTTACGGAAGTTGATCGGCTCAAAGTCAGGTTTAGAACCGTACTGTTTAACCCAGCGCTGACAGAATGCGAAGTTAACCACGGTGATCAGCATACCTACGACGCTCAGCGCGAACGCGGTGCTCCAGCCGTAACGCGCAGCTAACCATGGCGTTGCCAGCATAGAGAAGAATGAACCGATGTTGACGGACATGTAGTACATGGTAAATGCACCATCAAGACGCGGGTCATCTTTTGCATAGCAGGTAGAGAGCAGGGAGGATGGGTTGGCTTTAAACAGGCCGTTACCGACCGCGATGGCCGCCATGCCCATATAAACAATACCGGCATCGTGACCGGACCATGCAACCAGCGCATAACCGATGGCCAGAACAATGGCGCCCAGCATAATGACACGTTTTGTTCCCAGAACTTTATCACCTAACCAGCCGCCGATGGCAACCAGACCATACACCAGGGCGCTAAAGGACGAGAAAAGGGTGATGGAATCCGCTTCTGACATACCCAGTTGCTTAACCAGGTAGACGGCCATAATCCCTTGCAGGCCGTAATAACCAAAACGTTCCCACAGCTCTATCGAGAAAATGAGATAGAACGCTTTCGGTTGTTTGAAGGCGTTTAAACTAACGCTTTCTGTTGGTTTATTGTTTGCAGTAGACACTTTTACCTCTTTTTTTACATCCCATATCAACGGGGGTGTTCAGGTACGTGATGAATCAAGTTCATCCGTCCGATTGTTATAGTGGGAGGGGAAACGGCAAGTAATGTTCACTATCTTGACCATTCAGACAAGTGGTTTGTAATAATCTGTTACATATATCCTGGGTGGTGAAATCATCGGTACAGAGAAATGTTATCTAGCGTTAAATTTTTTCATTTGAAAAATCGCAGATTTTTACACTGTTTAAGTCACCCAAAAACCGCAATGCGGCGATATGTTCTGCTATTTGCGGTTGAATCCAGTGATATAGGCCATTATCTGAAAAATAGCCAGTGTAATGTTTTGTTTAGAAACTGTTCAGTAAGGTCATCTGATTGTCACTTTAACTAAAAAATAAAAATTATTTAACATTGTGTTGTCTGAGTGATCTGCATCACGTATAGATAGAAATTTCTATTACTAAAAAAACGATTAACCTGCTCAGGTGTTTATACACAAGAATAATGCGTTAGATATGCGCAGTTGAATGGCATCATCGACGGGAAAAGATTGTTTAGGGAGTGCATAACTAATCGTTATGTGTCAAAGGGGCAAAGGGAACGCCCCATCAGTATCAGATATCAACTTTCTCTTTGAATTCGCAGAGATCTTCGATGATGCAAGAACCGCAGCGCGGTTTTCTGGCAATACAGGTGTAGCGGCCATGAAGGATTAACCAGTGATGGCAATCGACTTTAAATTCACTCGGTACGACTTTCAGTAATTTTTCCTCTACCTGCTCGACGTTTTTGCCTGGCGCAAATTGCGTGCGATTACAGACGCGAAAAATATGGGTATCTACCGCAATGGTAGGCCAACCGAAGGCGGTATTTAACACCACGTTGGCTGTTTTTCGCCCAACCCCGGGCAGGGCCTCTAATGCGGCCCGGTCTTCTGGCACTTCGCCATTATGTTTGTCCAGCAGAATGCGGCAGGTCTTAATCACGTTCTCCGCTTTGCTGTTGAACAACCCGATTGTCTTGATGTAGGACTTAACCCCGTCTACGCCGAGCTCCAGCATAGCGGCAGGGGTATTGGCGACAGGGTACAGCTTAGCCGTGGCTTTATTGACGCTGACATCGGTGGCCTGCGCGGAGAGCAAGACCGAAATCAGCAGTTCGAACGGCGATGTAAAATTCAGCTCAGTGGTTGGATGCGGATTGTTATCACGCAGGCGTGTCAGTATTTCCAGCCGTTTTGCTTTGTTCATTACACATTCCCTGTTTCACCAACCGGACTGTCTGCAACAGCCGCTTCGGCACGACGTTTCTTCATTTTCTCATCGATCAGATATTTCACCGCCAGCATCAGGCCCAGACCAATGAAAGCGCCCGGTGGCAGCATGGCCAGCAGAAACGGCGTATCGGTATGGAAGATCTCTACGCGTAGTACTTTAGCCCAACTGCCTAACAGACCGTCTGCGCCATCAAATAGCGTGCCGTTACCAATTATTTCACGCAGCGAGCCCAGAACAAACATGGCCCCAGTTGCGCCCATACCGATGGAGAACCCATCAAGGGCGGATAATGCCGGGCCTTTTTTAGCCGCGAAGGCTTCAGCACGACCAACAACAATACAGTTGGTCACAATCAGCGGAATAAAGATCCCCAGAGACTGATACAGGCCAAAAGCGTAAGCATTAATCAGCATCTGTACCGCACTCACGACGGAAGCGATGATCATGACATAAATCGGAATACGAATTTCAGACGGTGTCCAGCGACGCAGGGCTGAAATGGTCAGGTTCGTCAGCGTCAGGACGAGCGTAGTCGCCAGTCCCAGACCTAACGCATTGGTGGCGGTAGACGTTACCGCCAACAGCGGGCACATACCAAGTAACTGCACAAGCGCGGAGTTATTTTTCCATAACCCCTGGACAATGACATCTTTAATTTCGCTCATGGTTTATTCTCCACAGGCGCTAAGTTGAGGGAGTTGCGCTGGCAACGTCTGCGCATACAAACCGGCGCGTTTCACCGCATTAACTACCGCACGCGGCGTAATGGTTGCGCCAGTAAACTGGTCGAAGTCGCCGCCATCTTTCTTCACCGCCCAATGGGCATCGTTACCCGCGCCGATCGTTTTGCCGCTAAAGTGGGTGATCCAGTCGGACAGACGCAGCTCAATTTTATCGCCCAGCCCCGGCGTTTCATGGTGTTCAGTTACGCGTGTGCCCAATACGGTACCTGTGAAATCCACACCAACCAACAGTTGAATAGCGCCGGAATAACCATCTGGGGCAGTGGCTTCGAGAATTGCCGCAACAGGTCGATCGTCCTGGCGCGCGATATACACACGGTGAGTCCCTTTACCTAACGCTTGCGCATTCACCAGATAGCAACTCTCAGACAACGCGTTATTGTAGCGATTGCCAGGCAGAACCTGATCAAACAATACTTTTTGCTGCAACGCCGCTTGTTCATCGATAGTGGATTTGGTTAATTGATTGATTGCCGCGGTTAACCCCGTAGATCCGGCGGCAAACAGCGCCAGAGTAATACCGTGTTTACGAATCGTTTTCAGCATATGTTGTCCTTAGCGATGTCCGTACACGCGAGGGCGGGTGTAATAATCAATCAGGGGAACCGTAATATTTGCCAGCAACACGGCAAAGGCCACGCCATCAGGATAGCCACCAAAACTGCGGATTAACCACACTAACAAACCCGCAAGCGCGCCAAAAATCAGGCGACCACGGTTGGTGGTCGATGCCGTAACGGGATCGGTAAGAATAAAGAAAGCGCCGAGCATCGTCGCGCCAGAAAGTAGATGTAACTGAGGCGATGCCAGCGACTCTGGCGAGAAAATCCAGCCTAAAGTAGCGCAAACAGCGAGCGACAGCAGGAAACTAACCGGGATATGCCAGCGAATCGCTTTTTGCCATAACAGCACAATGCCGCCAACCAACCAGGCAAGGTTAACCCACTGCCATCCGGCACCCGCGAGCATGCCGCTGTAAATCGGGTACTGCATTACCTGTTCAACCGTTCGTCCCGCATGCAGAGAAGTCTTGAAGGTATCAAGGGGCGTAGCCTGGCTGATGCCGTCGATTCCCATACGGAGCGCGTTCATATCGCTGCCGCCCGTGGTATGTCCGGTAAAGATTACGTTCAGAGCGTCAAAGAATCCGGGTACCGTGGCTGCAATTTCCTGCGGCGGCAGCCAGCTTGTCATCTGCACCGGGAATGAGATAAGCAGTACGACGTAGCCAATCATGGCGGGATTGAACGGGTTTTGTCCGAGGCCGCCATACAGCTGTTTTGCAATGATAACGGCAAATACTGTGCCTAATACCACCATCCACCAGGGGGCCAGCGGAGGAATACTCACGGCCAGCAGCAACCCCGTAAGGAGCGCGGAGTTATCTTTTAAAATCGGCGCAATGGGTTGTTTCCGCAGTTTAAGTACAGCCGCTTCGGCGCCGATGGCGCTAATGGCGGCCAGAACGATCTGCAACAACGTCCCCCAGCCAAAGAACCACAGCTGCGCGACGATCCCCGGCAATGCAGCAAGTAACACCAACATCATGATGCGTGATGTCTGACGCTGGTTATGGGTATAGGGGGAGCTTGCTATTCTGAATACCATTTATTCCTCGTTTACAACCTGCTGCTGTGCGGCTTTTTTAGCCTGGGCGCGTGCGATAGCGGCCGCGACGGCGGCTTTACGCGGATCCACCGGTTCAGCGGTTTCAGTCACCGACTGCTGCTCAAGCTTACGGGCTTTGGCGCGGGCGATTGCCGCTTCGACGGCGGCTTTACGCGGATCCACCGGTTCTGCTGTTTCCGTTACCGTCTGCTGCTCAAGCTTACGGGCTTTGGCGCGGGCGATTGCCGCTTCGACGGCGGCTTTACGCGGATCCACCGGTTCAGCGGTTTCAGTCACCGACTGCTGCTCAAGCTTACGGGCTTTGGCGCGGGCGATTGCCGCTTCAACTGCCGCTTTACGTGGGTCAACCGGTTCAGCGATTTCAGTCACCGGCTGCTGCTCAAGTTTACGGGCCTTGGCGCGGGCGATAGCCGCTTCGACTGCCGCTTTACGCGGGTCGGTACCCGCGCTGCTGTCTTCGGTTTTGTGTGAATTTTCCGTCCGGGCCGCACGAGCCTGTGCTTTACGCGCCTCGCGAGCGGCAATCACTGCGCTATTGTCAGGTTTTTCGCCAGCCTGAATAACAACCGGTTGCATTGCCTGAGCCTGTTTCTCTTTTACGCGAGCCAGCGCGGCGGCGATGGCATCATGATCTTTAGCCGCAGGTTGTACGGCAGCACTTTTGTGGCGTTCAAGACGTGCGGCTTTTTCACGCTCAAGTCGCGCCTGCCGGGCTTCAAAACGTGCTTTGGCTTCCGCGGCGCGTTTTTCTTCCTGGCTAATAGCATAAATCTCGGCCTTTTCCTGGCGGAAATACTGCACCAGCGGAATATTGCTTGGGCATACCCATGCGCAAGCGCCGCATTCGATGCAGTCTGCAATATTGTGAGTTGTGGCTTTATCGTGCTGCTGCCCTTTACTGAACCAGTAGAGTTGCTGCGGCAGAAGATCGGCCGGGCAGGCATCGGCGCAGGCGCTACAGCGAATGCAGCCTTTCTCCTCCGGTGTTTCACCCATTTCACTGGCAGAGGGGGCCAAAAGGCAGTTGGTGATCTTCACCACCGGTACATCCAGCCATGGCAGCGTAAACCCCATCAGCGGCCCGCCCATAATCACCATCTGGTCGGCGGAAGGGCAGAAACCCGCGTCGCTGAGTAGATGACGAACCGGCGTACCTAAACGCGCCCAGACGTTGCCCGGACGGCTGACGGCTTCGCCTGTAAGCGTCACAACACGCTCGGTAATAGGTTCTCCGTCAATGACCGCACGTTTAATCGCGTAGGCGGTCCCGACGTTTTGCATCAGCACGCCAATATCTGAGGAGCGTCCGCCATGAGGTACCTGCTTACCGGTCAGAATTTGCGTTAACTGCTTGGCGCCGCCGGACGGGTACTTGGTTGGGATCACGCGTAAGCTGATATCGTGCGAATTGGCCAGCACCGCACGCAGCATGGAAATTGCCTGCGGTTTGTTATCTTCTATTCCCAGCAGGATCTCACGCGGCTGAAGAATGTGCGCGAGGATGCGGATACCCTCGACGACCTGAGCCGCGCAGTCCTGCATCAGACGGTCATCCGCCGTAATGTACGGCTCGCATTCTGCGGCGTTGATGATCAGCGTTTCAATTTTATCGCCGCCGCCCTGTAGCTTAACCCCGGTTGGGAAACCTGCGCCGCCCAGACCGGCGACGCCGTACTGATGAATACGTGCAATAAGCTCTTCCCGACTACGGGAACGGTAATCGGCCCAGCCATCACGCTCAATCCAGCGGTCTTCGCCATCGGCATCAATGATGACGCTTAGCTCGGCTAATGCCGAAGGGTGTGCGGTGGAGTGCGGCGCAATAGCAACAATAGTGCCTGACGTTGGCGCATGTACCGGCAGCATTTTGCCACGCCCGATGGTTAACGCCTGGCCACGCAGGACGGTGTCGCCCACGTTGACACACAGTTCACCTTCCGCGCCAATATGTTGTTTCAGGGGAATAACGAAGCGCGGCGCCAGCGGAACCTGCCGCAGCGGCGTACCGTTTGACTGGGTCTTCATTTCTGGTGGATGAATGCCGCCATCAAAATCCCAGATTTTGTTTTTTCTGAATGCAGAGAATAACTTAAACATGTTGTTCCACAGGAATGATGCGCACAGGGATAGTGTTTAAATCCCATTTCCAGCTATCGGGCGTCTCAGCCACCGGGCGTAATTCGATACATTGCGTTGGACATGGGTCAACGCACAGGTTGCAGCCGGTGCAGAGATCGCTCATCACTGTGTGCATGGCGCGGGTCGCACCCACAATGGCATCGACCGGACAGGCCTGAATGCACTTTGTGCAACCAATACAATTATTTTCATCAATGACCGCCAGCATTCGCACGGGCGTAACATCTTGTTCATCACCATCAATCGGCTGCGGGTCGACGTTCAGCAGGGCAGCGATTTTTAACATCACCGCTTCACCACCGGGCGCGCAACGATTGATTTTTTCACCCTGCGAGCCGATCGCTTCAGCATAGGGATGACAGCCTGGATAACCGCACTGTCCACACTGGCTTTGCGGGAGAATTTCATCAATTTTCTCCACGACCGGGTCATCCTCAACGGCAAAGCGTCGCGAGGCGTAACCCAAAATAGCGCCGAACGCCAGACCCAGCAGACTCACTGCGGCAACGGCAATCCAGATAGCATTCATTACAACTTCACCAAACCACTAAAGCCCATAAAGGCCAATGACATTAAACCGGCGGTAATCAGCGCAATCGCATTACCGCGAAACGGAGCAGGGACGTCTGCCACAGCGAGGCGTTCGCGAATGGCGGCAAACAGTACCATTACCAGTGAGAAGCCGACGGCGGCAGAAAAACCGTATAGCGCCGACTGTAAGAAGTTATGGCCGAGGTTAATATTCAGCAACGCCACCCCCAACACCGCACAGTTTGTGGTGATCAGCGGTAAGAAGATCCCCAGCAGGCGGTAAAGCGCAGGGCTGATTTTACGGACCACCATCTCGGTAAATTGCACGACGACGGCGATGACCAGAATAAAAGCCAGCGTGCGCAGATAGATGAGATTGAGCGGAATGAGGATCCAGGTATCAATCAACCATGCGCAAATAGAGGCCAGCGTCATGACAAACGTCGTGGCCAGGCCCATACCCATTGCGGTTTCCAGTTTTTTGGAAACGCCCATAAACGGACAGAGGCCCAGAAACTTAACCAGTACAAAGTTGTTGACCAGCACAGTTCCGACAAACAGCAGCAGGTAATCAGTCATTTTTCGGCCTGAAATAAAAAAGCCGCCTATTATCTGACAATCTACAACAGGCGACAACAGGTTAACTGTAGGGTTATTACGGGTTCACAAACGTCGACTTAACGCGCTGTGAGCGCTTGAAGTAGGGCACCAGCAGTGCTGCTGCTAACAAAGGGAACAGCAGTTGGCGCACGGCAAAGGCGTCCGGGACGGGTGAAAACGCAAACGCTTTAATCGCCAGTAACACGGAGATCAACAGCCATAAAATATAGTGCTTCGGCACGCAGGTTCTGCGTTTGAAAAACGCAATCGTCAGCCATAACGTGTAATACCACATGGCGATAGCCGTAATAAAAGAGACGCCCCATAACAACAAATTGGTCGTACTTTGCTCACCAAGCGTTTGGAAGGTTTGCGGTGTGGCCAGCGCAGTGACGTAAAGTAACAACGCCAGCGAAGCACTCAACAACGCAACTAACAGCCAGGCCAATGGCCCAAGTAGCCAGCCTCCGATACGTTGTGCCGGTGTGGTAGTCATCTCTTCTCCAGGTTTACGCGCGCGATCAAACATGCCATTCATTTTGGGGCAATTATTATAAAGCTTTTAACGTTGAGCGCTACTTTCTTCTTTATTGCACGTAATGCCAGACTGATTTAGGCACCTGACCGACGTCAAACAGACGACCTCCGGAGATAAGCTCCGCACGACGGTGGTCTGCTGCACGGTACATATTGATAATGTCGTTATCGTCGGTGAGCGTGTAGTTAAGATGATCGAACAGTTTTTCCAGACTTTCGAGTGAACTAATTTTACGGAATTTTAATAAGTAATCCTGAACAGTCATAAAGAGCAATCCATATATAAAATAATACCAACGGAGTAGAAAATATTAAGAAATAAACAACGTGCACAGGTAAAAGCGGATTTGCGCGCAAATGTAAGAAGAGTATGCATACCTGTAAAAAGCAGGCGCTATGTACGCCTGCGGCAAGGTTAGCGCGCTTCGCGATCCCAGGCAATACGCGCGGGAGCGGGATGCGGCATAATTCGCTTTTTTTGACAGAATTGGATCTTTTACAGCCGGACCCAGCAATGCGTAAAGGTGAATTGCGGGTCGAAAAAAGCTGATGACGCTTATTTTTTCTGCACTGCTGCAATTGGCTCCGGTGGCTGGTAATTGTCAATATGATTGGCAATACCCAGCAGGATCACGGAGACCGCAAGAACAATCCAACCTGCTAACTCAATAAGACGATTCATTACTGATGACATTTGCTTTGATTTATCCATAAACACAGGCTGCAAATGTTACTAATCTCTCCATAATACAGCAAGAAGATTGGGAACGATTTCAGCCACTTTTTCGCGGCAAATTCAGCTTAAGAAGCATATGTTTGACTTAAGTTAATAAACAACCTTTGTAGCGCAAAGGTTATTAAACTATTGAGACGTTGCAATGTATGGTGTGAAATAGGTCAGTCTGAATTGAGAGGCAATAACATGAGTGACAACATCCGCGTTGGGCTAATCGGCTATGGTTACGCCAGTAAAACCTTCCATGCCCCCCTGATTGTGGGCACACCAGGCCTGGAACTGGCCGCGGTGTCCAGTAGCGATGAAGCAAAAGTGAAGGCCGACTGGCCTACAGTGACGGTTGTTGCTGAGCCTAAGCACCTTTTTAACGATCCTAATATTGACCTGATTGTGATCCCTACGCCAAATGACACGCACTTCCCGTTAGCGAAGGCCGCACTGGAAGCGGGTAAACATGTGGTTGTTGATAAACCGTTTACCGTGACACTGTCACAAGCTCGTGAGCTGGATGCTCTCGCGCGTAGTCTGGGGCGCGTACTATCCGTTTTCCATAACCGGCGCTGGGACAGTGATTTTCTGACGTTGAAAGCGCTATTGGCGGATGGCGTTTTGGGCGAAGTTGCCTATTTTGAGTCCCACTTCGATCGTTTCCGCCCGCAGGTTCGGGACCGTTGGCGTGAACAGGGCGGTCCGGGCAGCGGTATTTGGTATGATTTAGCGCCACATCTTTTGGATCAAGCGATTAATCTGTTTGGTTTGCCGGTCAGTATGACGGTGGATCTGGCGCAACTGCGTCCGGGCGCACAATCGACAGATTACTTCCATGCCATTCTGACGTATCCACAGCGTCGTGTGATTCTGCATGGAACCATGCTGGCTGCCGCAGAATCGGCCCGCTATATCGTGCACGGCTCACGCGGGAGCTACGTCAAGTATGGTCTTGACCCACAGGAAGAACGTCTGAAAAATGGCGAGCGCCTGCCTCAGGAAGACTGGGGTTACGACATGCGCGATGGCGTATTGACGCGAGTTGAAGGCGATGAGCGGGTTGAAGAGACCTGGCTGACCGTGCCAGGTAATTACCCGGCGTACTATGCAGGCATCCGTGATGCGCTGAACGGTAATGGTGAAAACCCGGTCCCGGCGAGACAAGCTATCCAGATTATGGAGCTGATTGAGCTTGGCCTTGAGTCCGCAAAACACCGCTCCACGCTTTGCCTTGCCTGATAAGGCACATGCCGGATGGCGGATGCCCCGGCATGTGCTCCGGCCTACAATGCAACGCCACGTAGGCCGGACAAGCGTCACGCTGCCGCGACTTTCTCGCGCAGCGTACGTTTCTCTTCGTTACTCAGGAATGCCATTTCCAGACCATTGATTTGCGCCTGGCGGATCTGTTCGCGAGTTAAACCTGCGGCAGGTGCGGCAATGGTGTACTCGTGAATAATATCGACACCCTGAACCGCCGGATCGTCCGTATTCAGACTGGCCACAACGCCATGTTCAAGAAATATTTTCAGCGGATGGGTCGCCAGCGTAGCGACGGTGCTGGTCTGGATGTTCGATGTCAGGCAGGATTCAATGCCGATACGGTGTTCGGCGAGATAATCCATCAATGCGCGATCTTCGACCGCTTTAACACCATGACCAATGCGTTCAGCGCCTAATTCTTTAATGGCCTGCCAGATACTTTCTGGTCCCGCGGCTTCGCCGGCATGGACCGTAATATGCCAGCCTGCATCGCGTGCCTGGTTGAAATGTGACAGGAACAAACTACCCGGGAAGCCCAGTTCGTCACCGGCCAGATCCAGCGCAGTAATATGGTCACGGTGTGCTAACAGCGCATCAAGTTCCTGCAGGCAGGCGGCTTCGCCGAAGGTACGACTCATAATGCCAATTAAACGCGCTTCAACGCCAAAGGCCTTGCAGCCTTCGCGCACGCCTGCAATAACGGCTTCAACCACGCCTGCTACAGGGAGTTGATGGGTCATTGCCATGTAGCCAGGGGAAAAACGTAGTTCAACATAGTGCAGGCCGTTACGTGCGGCATCCTCAATATTTTCAAACGCGACGCGGCGGCAGGCGTCCAGCGAGGCCAGAACCTTTACGCCCCAGTCCAGTTTGGATAAAAAACTGACCAAATCAGGCTCGGTTGACGTCACTTGCACATGAGGGATCAACGTTTCCAGCGTCTGTGCCGGGAGGGTTAAATTGAACTGGCGACCCAGATCGAGGATCGTTTGGGCACGGATGTTACCATCAAGGTGGCGATGGACGTCGGTTAAGGGGAGAGAAGTATCAATCATGGTCGCACTCGTATTTTTAGGTAAAGTGCACGGCATTATACAACAGAATCATAATTCTCTAATAACTTTGAATAAAGCGCGCCAACACTTTGCAAAAGGGTCACATTGTGGACATTTATTTCAGATTTTCAATGAGTCAGGCGATCGGCGTGCTATCCTGGTCAATGGTAGCCTTCTCCGTCAGATACTTTGCCGCGAAAGACATAGTAGCTCCATGCCGTATACATCAGAATGACCGGAATAATAATAAGCGTGCCAACCAGCATAAACATCTGGCTTGCAGGGGGAGCCGCTGCATCCCATAAGGTAACATGCGGCGGAATAATATAGGGCCACAGGCTGATACCTAAGCCGCTAAAACCCAGAAAGATTAATCCCAGCGTCAGGATAAAAGGTCGTGCATGGCTGGTGTTGTCGCTGCTCAGACGCCAAATCCACAGGCTGAGTATCGTCACCAGAATGGGGACCGGCACAAACCAGTAGAAATTAGGTAGCGTGAACCAGCGTTCTGCAATGTATTGCCAGCTAAGGGGGGTCCAGATGCTGACCACGGCAATAACCGCCAGCAGAGCGAGCAGAACATAGCGCGTTAATTTACGCATCCGTTCCTGAAGCGCGCCATCGCTTTTCATTATCAGCCAGGTGGTGCCGAGTAACAGATAGGCGGCAACCAGTCCGAGTCCGCAAAACACATTAAATGGGGTCAACCAATCCAAGGCCGACCCGGCAAAGCGTCGTTCTGCTATATCGAAGCCGTTAATCACGGCGCCAACAACGATCCCCTGACTCACGGTCGCCAGCAACGAGCCGCCGGCAAAAGCGTAGTCCCAAAATAGCCGATGCGAAGGCGTGGCTTTAAAGCGAAACTCAAATGCCACGCCGCGAAAAATCAACCCAATTAGCATCATCGTGAGTGGAATTGCCAGTGCGTCAGCAATCACAGCATAAGCCAGAGGGAATGCGCCAAAGAGACCGGCTCCACCGAGCACCAGCCAGGTTTCGTTCCCGTCCCAGACGGGGGCCACGCTGTTCACCATCACATCTCGCTCGCTGGGGGCATGTACAATGCTAAACAACATACCAATGCCCAAATCGAAACCGTCCATTACGATGTACATCAGCGTGGCAAAGACAATGATAATAAACCAGATTACGGTGATATCGATGTCCATCAGATTTTCTCCTCTTCATCCGTTACCGGTTCTGCGGCGGAAAGCGGACGCGCAGGGGTGCCATCGGTTTGTGAGGTCAGTTCACTGACCGGCTGAGGTCCTTTTTTAATCAGCCTGAATATGTAGTGATAACCCACGCCAAAGACGGTGCTATAAACGACGATAAATAACAGCAAACTGATGACCATTTGCGTTGTGCTGTGCAATGAAACGGCATCTCTCGTGCGCAAAAAGCCGTATACGACCCAGGGCTGGCGGCCAACTTCCGTGGTCACCCAGCCGGCCAGTAAGGCCAATAGTCCGGCAGGCCCCATCAAAAGCGCAAACCACTGGAATGGGCGGGAATGGTACAGGCGTTTGCGCCAACGTAACCAGACACTGCAGATACCCAGGGCGATCATCAACACGCCCATGCCAACCATGATGCGAAACGACCAAAATACAATTGCGGAGTTGGGGCGATCTTCCTTGGGAAAATCCTTCAGCGCTGGAACCTGCTTGTCCAGGCTATGGGTCAGAATCAGACTGCCCAGCGCAGGGATCGCCAGAGCGTATTTGGTGCGCTCTTCCTCCATGTCAGGCATGCCAAACAGCGTCAACGGCGTCGCCTCTCCGGGGGGATTCTCCCAATGTCCCTCAATGGCCGCTATTTTCGCAGGCTGATGCTCAAGGGTATTGAGGCCATGCATATCTCCAACAACCGCCTGAATAGGGGCGACAATCAGAGCCATCCACAACGCCATCGAAAACATTTTACGAATGGCAGGGGTATCGTTACCCCGGAGTAAATGCCAGGCGGCAGATGCGCCAACGAACATCGCGCTACTCAGAAAAGCAGCAATCGACATATGCAATAAGCGATACGGAAATGAAGGGTTAAATATGATAGCCAGCCAATCCTGGGGAATGACATGCCCATTTTCGAGGCTAAAACCTTGAGGTGTTTGCATCCAACTGTTGGAAGCCAGGATCCAGAAGGTAGAGAGTAACGTGCCCAGCGCCACCATACAGGTGGTGAAGAAATGCAGCGCTGGAGATACTTTGTTCCAGCCGAATAGCATTACGCCAAGGAAGCCCGCTTCGAGGAAAAAGGCGGTCAGGACTTCATAAAGCAACAGTGGTCCGGTAATACTGCCGGCAAATTGCGAAAAACCGCTCCAGTTGGTACCGAACTGATAAGCCATCACCAGGCCGGATACGACGCCCATCCCAAAATTGACGGCGAAGATTTGCAGCCAGAAATTATAGAGCGAGCGCCAGAGATTGTTTCGCGTGCGCAGCCACATCCCCTCCAGCACCACCAGATAGCTGGCCATTCCAATCGTAATCGCGGGAAAAAGAATATGGAAAGAGACAGTGAAGGCGAACTGAAAACGGGCTAAATAAAAAGCGTCAAGTTCAGGCACGGTACAGACCCCATCCGAGGAAGCTCTGCCTGAAGCAGAGCGTAATGAGATTATTTTTTGGCTACAACGCCGTCAGCGTCAGACCGTAAGAGAAATTGTTCTGTCGTTTGCGGAATATGTTTAATCAGCCAGTCGGCCATCTCACGTTCCTCTGCCAGAATCGTTTCAATAGCGGGGATAGAGGCGGTATCACCGACCTTTTTTGCGGCGGCCAAAAGCGATGTGTAGCAGGCTATTTCAAATTGCTCGAATACATAGCCGCTAATTGCGCCTTTTACAATTTCGTCAGAAGGAAACATGCCGCCAATCGACTGGCCAAAAGCCGCCATTTTACTCATTGAGTCTTTTAATACAGAGCGCGAGATATCGTTTCGATCGAGGATCTCTTCCAGCAGAGTAATTTGCCGTTTTGTTTCATTAATATGTTGCTCAATTCTGGCACGCAAATCAGGATAATTATCGATACGACTCGCCATCGATTCCAGCATTGACTCCGCTTGCTTTTCCATCGCGTGCGCATCGCGTAGCCAGTCATGGTAATGTTCTAAGTGATTCATCGTAATTTCCTCGTGTCAGTATGGTTATCGTTTTTCAGCGTCTTTATTAATGTTACCAACCGCAAGATCGGTTAATTTCAGATCGGTTTGTTTTTCTTCTTCAAGCGTTTCTGTGAGGAGTTTTACGGCTTTTTTATATCCAAGTTGTTCTGCTAGGGTTGCCAGTGTGCCGTAGCTGGCAATTTCATAATGTTCCACTTTCTGTGCGGCTGCGATTAATGCCGCATCGCGTACTTCATTTTTCTCGGTGCTTTCAATAACCTCATTAGCCTCTTCAATTAAGCCTTCCATCGCCACACATTTCATGCGTTTAATCTTAATTCCCGGCTCTTGCTCAACGATTTGGTCAATACGTTCAATTTGCCCCTGAGTTTCTTCCAGGTGGGCATTAAAGGCTTTGCTGAGCTTTTCACTTGATGCGGCTCTGGCGAGTTTAGCCAGTCCGCGCGTTAATTGTTTTTCGGCGCTATAGGTATCTGAAAGTAGGTGAATAAATACGTCTTCAATGCTTTTCATATGCATATTAATATCCTGTAGAGGTTAAAAATAACTGCGAGCCTCATACAGACCCGCAGGACACTCTTTTCATTAAAAGATGAAAATAACGCTAACTATCAGGAGTTGTCAGACTTACGGCCACCACCGTGGCTGCTTTGTCCACCTTTTTTGCCTGCTTCAGATGCGCGTTGCGGATCGTTTTTGAAGTTACCACCGCTATGTTGACCGCCTTTACGGCCCGCTTCTGATGCTTTTTCTCGGTCTTCTGCGAAGTTACCGGAACCACCACGATGCTCTGCCATATATCACCTCATATATCGGTTATGTCAGTCAGATACAAAAAATAATTTCGTATCAGTCGTTGTTCAAGGCTTAAAGTTAGCGGCTATTTGTATTAAGTCAAATTTAATGTTGATATGCGGATTAGTCCGTATTGATAATTTTCAATGGATTGCGGGAAATACCGCTTCGCTTATTATGGCTGACGTTTAATTAATAAGTCGCTGTAACCGCCTGAGATTTAGAAGGAATAAAGGCATGATTGCCTGATCAGGATTACCCTTGTAAATTTTCTTAAATTATAAATAGATCGCAATAAAATCGAAGCGTTCCGTTCATGCTTAAAATGACATTATTAAATGTCATGGTATTCATTTTGTTCTACGCTTACTACTCTTTTGGGCAAAAACAATACGGAGCGAAAACATGGTTAACTTAAATAATGAAGGAACCAGCCAAATACGATAATTTTTTACTTTTAAGATGATGACTTAAAGGAGAAAAATGATGAAAGCACTGACTTATCATGGCCCTCATCATGTTAGCGTTGATAATATGCCAGATCCCGGCATAGAAGAGCCGGATGATATCATTCTGCGTGTTACTGCGACTGCTATATGCGGTTCGGACCTGCATCTTTATCGCGGTAAGATCCCTGGAATTCATCATGGCGATATATTTGGTCATGAGTTTATGGGCGAAGTGGTTGAAACGGGATCGCAAGTGACGGCTGTAAGTAAAGGTGATCGCGTGGTGGTACCCTTTGTCATTGCCTGTGGCGAATGTTTTTTCTGTCAACTTCATCAGTATGCCGCGTGTGAAAGCACTAACAGTGGCAACGGCGCAGCGCTGAACCGCAAGAATATCACGCCACCGGCGGCACTGTTTGGCTACAGCGATCTGTACGGCGGTATTCCTGGCGGTCAGGCCGAATATGTTCGGGTGCCAAAAGCGAACACAGGTCCATTCAAAGTGCCGGATACGTTGGCAGATGAAAAGGTTCTTTTTCTGTCTGATATTTTACCGACGGCATGGCAGGCAGTGAAGAATGCCGACATTAAGCCAGGCTCCAGCGTTGCTATCTTTGGCGCTGGACCGGTAGGGTTATTAACTGCGGCTTGTGCTCGTCTCAACGGTGCCGAACAGATATTTATCATTGATCATAACGATTACCGCCTTGAATTTGCACGACAACGTTATGGTGCGATTCCCATTAACTTTGATAAAAACGACGATCCTGCAAAATGGATTATTGATAACACGGCAGGTCATCGTGGCGTGGATGCGGTGATTGATGCTGTCGGTTTTGAGGCAAAAGGGAGCCTCACTGAAACTGTACTCAGCACATTAAAAATTGAAGGCAGTAGCGGAAAAGCGCTCAGGCAATGCATTGCGGCAGTGCGCCGGGGAGGAATTGTCAGCGTCCCTGGCGTTTACGCCGGTTTTATCCACGGATTCATGTTTGGTGATGCTTTTGATAAGGGACTGACGTTCAAAATGGGGCAGACACATGTGCATGCTTACTTACCTGATCTGCTTAATTTGATCGAGAAGGGATTGCTTACCCCGGAAGAGATTGTGACGCACCATATGCCGCTGGAAGATGCCGCAAGAGGATATGAAATTTTTGAGAAACGGGAAGATGGGTGTCGAAAAGTTATTCTGGTACCGGGAATGAAAGCGGGATTATCCACGGTGAATGATTGACGCTGGCTTAATGGAGGAGGCGTCAGGCTGATAAGGCGCGCAATGAGGTTTTCATTGCGCAAACCTGCTTAACGAATTGTACGGATGGCGTTAATCAATCCCTGAACGCCTTTTTCAAGTTTTGAGCGCGGACATCCGGCATTCAGGCGCACAAAACCGCGTCCTTCTTCGCCGTAGGTGTATCCTGGCATGATGGCAACTTTCTGCTGGTGGATAAGCGCTTCCTGCAATTCGCGATCATCAATGTTGAGCGGACGCAGGTCAATCCACGCCAGATAGGTAGACTGTGGAACCTGCCAGCTCAGTTCGGGGAATGCGGCATTAAGCTCGCGGGCGACGTAATGCAGATTGCTGGCAAGATAATCCCGCAGCGCATCAAGCCAGCTTGCGCCCTGTTGATAGGCGGCAATATGAGCGGTCAGCGCCAGTACCGCCGGCGAGGAAAGACCATCGCGACCTTTTAATGCGCTGAGATAATCGTTACGACTTTGAGCGTCTTCAATCATCCCGTAAGCCCCGGTCAGTGCCGGAATATTAAAACTTTTTGAACCGGAAGTGAGCAGCGCCCAGCTGTCACGTGCGACGTTACTCCAGGGAATATGTGGGTGATCTCCCCATACCATATCCATATGGATCTCATCGGAAATAACTTTTACACCATGGCGCTGGCACAGTTCCGCCATGGTTTCCAGCTCATCACGCGTCCACACTTTACCCGTCGGATTTTGTGGGCTACAGAGCAGAAGAATTTTGCTCTCTGAACGAGACAGGGCACTCTCCAGCGCGGCCATGTCGCAGTACCAACCATCAGTGCGTTTTTCCAGTTCGACAGCGCGTACCACGCGCTGATTACCCTCGATAGCTTTGTAAAACGCGTCGTAAGCCGGAGTGTGGATAACCACCGCATCACCCGCGGAAGACCACTGGCGAATCAGCTCTGACACCATATAGATGACCGAGGGACCATATACCAGCGACTGAGGATCGATTTTTGTATTGTGACGCGTAAGAAACCAGTGCTGAATGGCCGCCAAAAATTCATCATTTTTCCAACGGCTATAACCCAATACGCCATGGGACAGGCGCTGGGTAAGCGCCTCAAGAATGCAGGGGGCAGTGGCAAAATCCATGTCAGAGATGGTGAACGGTAGCAGATCGGCTGAGCCAAAACGGTCGGCGACGTAATCCCATTGGGTACACCAGGTGCCGTGTCTGTCCACAACCTTTGAAAAATCAAACATAGTGTTGTCCTTAAGCCTGTACGGTATTCATCAGAACCGCGATTTCGTCTTTCACTGACTGGACCTGCGGACCAATAACAACCTGGAGGTTATGCTGATTGAGCTGTACTACGCCAATGGCACGATTGTCCTTCAGAGCTTGTACGTTAACAAGCGACATATCTTTCACTGACAAGCGCAGACGAGTAATGCAGTTATCCAGGCTAACAATGTTTTCCGCGCCGCCCAACGCCGCCAGAATAGCTGGCACGTTGTATCCCGATTTACCTGGCGCTGCAGCCATCACTTTTTCGATAGTGCTGGCCATTTCGACTTCGCGACCCGGTGTCTTCAGATTGAAGCGCGTGATGGCGAAGCGGAAGATAACGTAATACACCGCGAACCAGATAGCCGCGACGACAGGGACCAGATACCACTTGGTAGACAATCCATGCAGGATGCCGAACACCACGAAGTCGATCAGGTTACCGTCAGTGTTACCGATGGTAACGCCAAGCACCGCCATCACGGTGAAGCCGAGGCCGGTAAGCAAAGCGTGGATCACATACAGAACCGGGGCCACGAACAGGAACAAGAACTCAAGAGGTTCGGTCGTACCACCAATTACACAGGCAATCAGACCGGAAATTAATAACCCTTTAATTTTATGACGATTCTCTGGACGTGCGCAGTGATACATCGCTAACGCTGCACCCGGTAACCCGCCGAGGAACGCTGGCATTTTACCCTGGGACAGGAAGCGAGTTGCGCTTTCAGAGAAGCCTTGGGTTGTCGGGCAGCTCAATTGAGCCTGAAAAATAGTCAGTGCGCCGCTCACGCTATGACCACAGACTTCCTGCGTGCCGCCGGCTTCGGTAAAGCGAATCAATGCCACCAGAATATGATGCAGGCCAAAAGGCAGCAACAGACGTTCGCCGGTGCCAAACAGCATAGGACCAAATTCACCTGCACTGTTGATGATGTGACCGAGTCCGGTAATGCCCATGGCGAAAACCGGCCAAATCAGGGGAATGACCAGACCGACCAGGCCCATCACTACCGAGGAGATGATGGGAACGAAGCGAGTGCCGCCGAAGAAGGCGAGAGCATCCGGCAGACGAATGTTATGGAAGCGTTCATGCAGCATCCAGACGATGATCCCGGCGATGACGGCGCCGAGGATCCCGGTGTCGATCGACTGGATCCCCAGAATATTTTGCACGTTGTTGGCTTTCAGGATCGCCGCATCAGTGGTGGGTAAGATACCTTTTGCGGTTAACCAGAAGTTGACGGCAAGGTTCATTACCGCGTAACCGACAAAACCAGCAAACGCCGCCACACCTTTGTTCTCGCGCGCCAGGCCAAGAGGAATGGCAATACAGAACATCACCGGTAGGAAGCTAAACGCAAATGAGCCAACCTTGCTCATCCAGGTAAAGATGGCCTGTAGCACCGGATTTCCTAACGCCGGGATTAACGTTAAGACATCGTGGCTGCTTAACGAACTGCCGATCCCTAACATGATCCCGCAAAATGAGAGCAGAGCCACGGGCAACATAAAAGTTTTGCCCAACTGCTGGAAAAATTCCCATAACGTTATTTTTGGTGTGGTTCTCGTCGTCATTAAACGACTCCTTGTTAAATCAGGCTGGCTAATGATGGCGAGAAGATAAAACGTTTTACCTAATTTTAGTGCGGTATAAATCACATTATCGAACGATAATAGGGGGTATAAATATAAGTGATTGATAAAACGTTTTATCCGTCACGTTATCAGGGAGTTTTCTGTTTTTATGGCTATAGCCAAAAAAATAACGATCCATGATGTTGCGCTGGCTGCGGGTGTTTCGGTCAGTACCGTCTCATTGGTACTCAGTGGCAAAGGACGTATTTCATCAGCAACCGGTGAACGGGTAAATGCTGCCATTGAGCAACTGGGGTTTGTGCGTAATCGACAAGCATCAGCCCTGCGCGGTGGGCAGAGCGGGGTAGTGGGGTTGATCGTGCGCGATCTTTCTACGCCGTTTTACGCCGAGCTAACGGCGGGGCTGACGGAAGCATTAGAAGCTCAGGGGCGCATGGTCTTCTTACTGCATGGCGGTAAAGACGGCGAACAGCTGACACAGCGCTTCACCCTGTTACTTAATCAAGGGGTTGATGGCGTGGTGATCGCCGGGGCCGCAGGCAGCAGTGACGCGCTACAGCAACTGGCCGCTGAGAAAGGGATCCCGGTGGTGTTTGCGTCACGCGCCAGCTATATGGATGACGTTGACACCGTCAGACCTGATAACATGCAGGCCGCGCAACTTCTGGTTGAACAACTGATACGTCATGGGCATCAGCGCATTGCCTGGCTGGGCGGGCAAAGCTCTTCATTAACCAGGGCAGAGCGCGTCGGCGGCTATTGTGCGACATTGTTAAAGTATGGTTTGCCGTTTCATAGCGACTGGGTGCTGGAGTGTTCATCCAGCCAAAAGCAGGCCGCGGAAGAGGTGACGGCGCTGTTACGCCGGAATCCCACAATCAGTGCGGTGGTGTGCTACAACGAAACCATTGCCGTAGGCGCCTGGTTTGGCCTGATGAGAGCAGGGCGACAGAGTGGTGAAACAGGCGTAGATCGCTACTTTGAACAGCAAATATCCTTGGCCGGATTTGCCGATGTGGCGGAAAGCGCGCTGGATGATATTCCCATTATTTGGGCCTGCACGCCTGCCCGTGAAATGGGATACACCCTTGCGGAACGCATGCTACAACGCATTGGCCACGATGAAAGCCATTCGCGCAATCTGACGCTTGCCGCCCGACTGGTCGTCACGAAATAAAAAAAGCCCGATAAGCAAAGTTATCGGGCCTGTCGTAAGGGATATTTACTGTTGCGGGGCAGCAGGCGCGTCCGGCTCAGCAAAGGTAGGCATACCGAACATGCCAACAAACTCATCCAGCGACATTTTCTGTCCGTTCAGTGTTACCTGACCGTTCGCATATTGCAGGCTGGAACCGATAACGTTGTCCTGCAGCGTCGTAATACGGAACATCTGACCCATCGCCGCGAGGCCATTAACCTGCTGCTTCGCCAGACCCGCCGCTTCTTCCTGCTGATATCCTTCCAGTTTGGCAATCTGCGTCATGAATTCAGTCGCCATGTCGACAGGGATCGTCAGCTTAGCGTCCAGTGATTTGACGGAGCGATCCACTTCCTGGGCCAGCGTTTGCGGCTCCACGGTGTTAGCGGTCGGATCTTTCAGCAGTAGAGACAGATTAAAGGCGGTTTCACCTTTCGCATTTTTCCAGCTCAGTGGCGCAATGGTGATAACCGGTTCGCCTTTCATCAGAATCGGCAGGGCATTAAAGAAGGCTTCGGTGACTTTCTGCTGATATAGCTCCGGGTTTTGCACCACATCCACCTGTGACATCAACGCCTTGGTCTGGGCGCTATACTGCTGACTGAACTGGTGCAGGGCTTCACCATCAATCTGACCCACTTTCAGCGTCAGTTTGCCGCTACCCATATCCTGGCCCTGCAGTTTAAGGCTGTTCAGAGTGTAATCCAGCTGGCTGTTAACGGTTTTACCCTCGTTGATCAGATCGGATTTACCATCGATACCCATGCCTTCCAGAACCGCCAACTCTTTACCCTCGACTGAAATTGACAGTTTTTCGAGTGACAACTTCTGGTCGCCAATACGCTCACCAAAGCTGGCGATACTGCTGGAACCTTCAGTTTTCAGGTTATTGAAGGTAATTTGTACCTTCTGGTTGTACTCATTGACCGCATTAACCAGACCACTTTGCGCATCGCCAGTCAGCGAAACCGCATTACCGTCTTTGTCAGCCGTAAACTGGAATTCCCCGCCGCTGAAGGCCACTTTTTCATCGCCATTCTCGTAGTTCAGCGGTTTGAGGGAGAGATCGGAGCGGGTATCGCCGCTGTAACTGATACGGGAGTTAATGATGAATGGCGTTTCACCTTTGGCAATGTCGAACAGTGGTTTGGTGACGTCGTTATTCACCAACGTTGTTTTCACCGAGGCCATGGCGGGAACCAGTTTCAGCGACTTCAGCTGTGCCAGCGGGAAAGGACCGTGATCAACCGTTTCATTAAGGACGATGCTTTGCCCCGGCTTCAGCCAGGAATCTTGCTGCCCGGTGATGGGTTTAACCACCAGTTGCAGTTGGCTATTGAACACGCCGCGCTGATAGTTTTGATAACTCAGTTCAATTCCCGCCTCAGGGGAGTAGCGTTTCAACTGATTGTTTGCCTGTGTCACCATCTCGGCGAGATGCGTTTCGAGTTTTTTACCTGTGTACCAGGCGCCGCCCGTCCAGACGATACCCAGTGCAACCACTACACCCGCAGCTACCAGCGATTTTTTCATTTTGATATCCATAAAATAAAACCAGGCGTTTGAAGACGCCTGGAAGAGTGACTTGTCTTTAACTCACTACAGCTTAGCAAGAGTTGTTAAAAATATCAGTATCTTGCTACAGCTTGTTATAAACCCGAGCTAAACGGCCCTTGCCGCTGACGTTGACCGGCGATTCATTCGCACTAATAAAGGCCGACTCACCCGGCTGCAGTACCAGACGCTGCTCACCTTTGCTCAACACGGCTTCACCCTCAATGCAGAACAGAATTGCGGCGCTTTGCTGGCCGATCTCTGCACCAGTGGCCGTTAACTCATGTAGGGAGAAGGCGAAATCGTCGACCGGAATAGGGAAGTCCAGTTCGCCATCCGTTTTAACCGGTGTGGTCAGCAACTGGTTTGCAGGCTTAGCGACAAATTTAACGTTGGCGACCAGTTCCGGGATATCAATATATTTTGGCGTCAGTCCGGCGCGCAGCACGTTATCTGAGTTAGCCATCACCTCCAGCGCCACACCCTGCAGGTAGGCGTGCGGGGTTTCAGCAAACAAGAACATGGCCTCGCCGGGATTGAGTTTAACCACGTTGAGCAGCAGTGGGGAAAAGAGTCCGCTGTCGTTAGGGTAGAAGTCGGCAATCAGGCGGATGGTTTGCCAGGGTTCACCCTGCTGGCTGTTCAGCGCCGATTTCAGGATCGCCAGAGCATGGGATTTCTCCTCATCCTGCATATTCAGCAAACTGGCGAATAGATAGCTCAGACGCTCTGCGCTCGGCTCCTGCAGGAAATGCGCAATAGCCGGATGCGCGGCGGAAACGGGTTGTAACAAGGCAACAATTTCGGAGAACTCACGAAATGCGTTCATTGCCAGGAAAGGCGTCAAAGCAAAAACCAGTTCTGGTTTGTGGTTAGGATCTTTGTAGTTGCGCTCGGCGGCATCCATTGGGATCCCGGCGGCGTTTTCTTTGGCAAACCCGATTTCAGAATTGTGCTTGTTAGGGTGAACCTGAATCGAAAGGGGTTGCGCGGCGCAGAGCACTTTAAACAGGAAGGGCAGTTCACCAAAGCGTTTGGCAACGGCATCACCTAATAGCGCGGATTTATCGCGTTCAATAACGTCGCGCAAAGCAACCGTCTGACCGTCAGCGCTCTGAACCTGCGAACTGCTTTTTGGGTGCGCCCCCATCCAAAGTTCAGCCATCGGTTGCTGAGTTGGGTTGGCAATCCCATAAAGTTCCGTTAACGCAGTTTTACTTCCCCAGGCGTAGTTCTGCACTGAGTTGATGAGTTTTTGCATTCTCAAGCCCTGTTTGAATGTGGAATTTTCTCTGGCTATTAAACCAAGAAACCCTGAGGGAAGTAACCTGCGCATGTAAAAAGTCGTACTTGTCTCAGTTTTTGTTAAAAAATTGTGTAGGATATGGTGACTCGCTTTTAATACCCTGAGTATTTCCGGTTGCAGAAAGCCTTGCCTTCTCCAACCCGACTTACGGCAGGGAAGCAGGGCAATGGAACATCTGCCCAGAGAATAACCAGACCTAGCAGTAAGTGAGAGCACAATGTCAAACAAACCCTTTCATTATCAGCATCCTTTCCCGCTTAAAAAGGATGATACCGAATACTATCTGCTGACCAGCGACTATGTCTCCGTTGCCGAATTCGAAGGGCAGGAGGTTATTAAAGTCGCGCCGCAAGCGCTAACCCTGCTGGCTCGTCAGGCTTTTCATGATGCGTCGTTTATGCTGCGTCCTGCACATCAGCAGCAGGTTGCTGATATCCTGCGTGACCCCGAGGCCAGCGAAAACGACAAATATGTGGCCCTGCAATTCCTGCGTAACTCCGACATCGCGGCGAAAGGTATTTTGCCGACCTGTCAGGATACCGGCACAGCGATAATCGTGGGTAAAAAAGGTCAGCGTGTCTGGACCGGCGGCGGAGATGAAGCGGCACTGGCACGAGGGGTCTATAACACCTACATCGAAGACAACCTGCGCTATTCACAAAACGCCGCGCTGGATATGTATAAAGAAGTGAACACTGGCACTAACCTGCCGGCGCAGATCGATCTGTATACCGTTGACGGCGATGAATACAAATTCTTGTGTATTGCTAAAGGCGGTGGTTCGGCAAACAAAACCTATCTGTACCAGGAAACCAAAGCGCTGCTCACGCCGGGCAAATTAAAAAATTACCTGGTCGAGAAGATGCGTACGCTGGGAACAGCGGCTTGTCCGCCGTATCATATCGCGTTTGTGATTGGTGGAACGTCGGCGGAAGCGACGCTGAAAACCGTCAAGTTGGCTTCGGCGAAATACTACGACGAACTGCCGACCGAAGGTAACGAGCATGGTCAGGCATTCCGCGATGTGGAGCTGGAAAAAGAGCTGTTGATAGAAGCGCAGAATTTAGGGCTGGGTGCGCAGTTTGGCGGGAAGTACTTCGCTCATGATATCCGCGTGATCCGTCTGCCGCGTCACGGCGCGTCGTGTCCGGTTGGTATGGGGGTTTCTTGCTCAGCCGATCGAAATATCAAAGCTAAGATCAACCGTGAAGGCATTTGGATCGAAAAACTGGAGCATAATCCTGGTAAATATATCCCAGAAGAGCTGCGCCAGGCGGGCGAAGGCGAAGCGGTGCGCGTTGACCTCAATCGGCCGATGAAAGAGATCCTGGCCCAGTTGTCGCAGTACCCGGTGTCCACGCGTCTGTCGCTCAACGGAACCATTATTGTTGGTCGTGATATTGCGCATGCAAAACTGAAAGAACGTCTGGATAACGGTGAAAGTTTGCCGCAGTATGTTAAAGATCACCCGATCTATTACGCCGGTCCAGCAAAAACGCCGGAAGGCTATGCCTCTGGTTCACTTGGCCCAACCACAGCCGGACGTATGGACTCATATGTCGACCAGCTTCAGGCCGCGGGCGGCAGTATGATCATGCTGGCGAAAGGCAACCGCAGCCAGCAGGTGACCGATGCCTGCCATAAGCACGGCGGCTTCTACTTAGGTAGCATTGGCGGCCCCGCAGCGGTGCTTGCCCAGGGCAGTATCAAGAGTCTGGAATGCGTGGAATATCCTGAACTGGGGATGGAAGCCATCTGGAAAATTGAAGTGGAAGATTTCCCGGCGTTTATCCTGGTGGATGACAAAGGTAATGATTTCTTCAAGCAAATTCAGACGTCGCAGTGCGCACGCTGCGTTAAGTAACGTCAGCCGCCCTTAGGGGCGGTTTTTTTTCCGCACGAACCACCAAACGACAGTTTAATCCTCGTTAATACTGATAAGACCAATGCAAGTGGGCAATGTCGAAACATAACCTAATCAATTCTTAATGTAAGGAGCAGGTAATGGTAACGGTACGCCGCGAGAATGATTCAATGGGCGCAATTGATGTTCCTGCCGATAAGCTTTGGGGGGCGCAAACCCAACGTTCGCTGGAGCATTTTCGTATCTCTACGGAGAAAATGCCGGTCTTGCTGATCCATGCGCTGGCGCTGACGAAACGGGCGGCTGCCAAGGTTAATTTAGATCTCGGGCTGCTGGCGGAAGATAAAGCCACCGCGATTATGCAGGCCGCAGATGAGGTATTGGCGGACAAACATCGGGATGAGTTTCCGTTGGCCATTTGGCAGACGGGGTCCGGCACGCAAAGCAATATGAATATGAATGAGGTGCTGGCAAACCGTGCCAGCGAATTGCTGGGCGGCGTGCGGGGAATGGAGCGAAAAGTTCACCCCAACGATGATGTTAATAAAAGCCAAAGCTCGAATGATGTCTTTCCGACAGCGATGCATGTTGCCGCGCTGCTGGCGCTGCGCAAATCACTGATCCCGCAATTAACGGTGTTGACCAAAACGCTCAGTGATAAATCCCACGCGTTTGCCGATATCGTCAAAATTGGCCGGACGCATCTGCAAGATGCGACCCCGCTTACGCTTGGGCAGGAAATTTCCGGCTGGGTGGCGATGCTCGAACATAACCTCAGACACATTGAAAACAGTTTACCCCATGTGGCGGAACTTGCGTTGGGGGGAACGGCGGTGGGAACTGGACTGAACACCCATCCTGAATATGCTCGTCGGGTCGCGGATGAGTTGAAGGTCATTACCTGCGCGCCGTTTGTTACTGCACCGAATAAATTTGAAGCACTGGCGACCTGCGATGCGTTGGTTCACGCCCACGGAGCGCTCAAGGGGCTGGCGGCGTCACTGATGAAAATCGCCAACGATGTGCGTTGGCTGGCATCCGGTCCGCGTTGTGGTATTGGTGAAATTTCAATTCCTGAAAACGAACCGGGTAGCTCCATTATGCCGGGTAAAGTCAATCCGACTCAGTGTGAGGCGCTGACCATGCTTTGTTGCCAGGTGATGGGCAATGATGTTGCCATTAATATGGGCGGGGCGTCAGGTAACTTTGAGCTTAACGTTTATCGACCGATGGTCATCCACAACTTCCTGCAATCAGTGCGTTTGCTGGCGGACGGGATGGAAAGCTTTAACGAGCATTGCGCGACGGGTATTGAACCCAATCGTGAGCGAATCGACCAGTTACTCAACGAGTCGCTGATGCTGGTTACCGCACTCAATACCCATATCGGTTACGACAAAGCCGCTGAGATAGCCAAAAAAGCGCACAAGGAAGGGCTGACGTTAAAAGCATCTGCCCTGGCGCTGGGATATTTAACCGAAGCGGAGTTCGACAGTTGGGTACGACCGGAACTGATGGTTGGCAGCATGCGACCGGGCAGTTAATCAGCAACGTACAGGTGCAGTCGGGGAATAATCAATCTCAACGGCTGCGCCTGAGGTTTAAAACGATGCTGAACGTTGTCGGCATCGTAATTCAGTAACTCGCCGATATCGGGTACGGTCATACCGTTGTTGTTGTTGATTAGCGCAATCAGCGGCGTTGGGCAGGCGTATTGCACCTGTTTTTGCTCTCCTTTGTACCAGACGCGGGCGATGGGCTGCACTTTCACCGGTCTTTTAATCTTCAGTTTTGCCTGCTGTGGCAGGGCTGCGATGTCCTGATATTCCCGCTCCAGCTTCGCCTGCCACTCTTCACGCGTCCATGGGTGTACGCTGCGCGGCGACGTCAGACTCTTTTCCAGTTGCTGCAGGACTTCATCGCGCTTCAGGTTTTTAATGATGTGTTTGTTAGCCCAGCCAAAGCGCAGGGTGGCGGGTTCTTTCACCAGCGTGAGGGTACGATAGGCATTCAACGTAATCAGTCCTGGCAGGTGGCGATGCACCCATTCGAAACGTGCGGCCGGCGCCAGTCCCGATTCCACCGTGACAATGCGCTCAAACGTCGTTTTCAACTGGTTGATACGCTGAATTTGTTCTTCCAGAGCGTGCTGCGCCGCGTTATCCACCTGATAGCACAACACGCCCGGTAGACGGACGGCCGCTTTGCTGCTGCGGTTCTCGGATTGCTGCTGAATAAACAGATGACGATAGTGACGCAGTGCCAGCGATTCAGCCTCTTTGCCTAAATGTTGTTTTACATCGATGCTCTGCAAAGGGGCATGTTCTGCCTCCTTGGCGACTTCTGGTAACGAGAACACGCGCGCAATCAGCAGCGTCTGCTGCAACAAATTTTCGCTCAGCAGCGCCAGTTCCTGTTCCATCTGGCGGAAGGTGCTGTTCAGACGGTCAACGAGATCGTAACGGGCCATGCGTTTTACCCTTTTAGTTACAACATACTTTTTTATAGCACAACATTTGCCGCCTGACCACCGAGCGGCATGGGTCAGGCAGTGGGAAATTCAGGAATGTTATGCCAGACGGGCCAACTGAAAGAAAAACGGGCGCCGCCCAGTTCACTTTCATCGCAAACGACCGTACCGCCCATAGCCAATGCGATCGAGTGGACGATGGCTAACCCAAGTCCGCAACCACCGGTCGCCCGGTCACGACTGGGATCGAGGCGTACAAATGGCTCAAAAACTTGTTCACGCGCCGCAGGTGCGATACCCGGACCGTCGTCTTCCACGATCAGTGTCGCCTGGTTGCCGTCCAGCTGCAGACTGGCTTGTACCGTCGACTGGCAATAGCGCAGGGCGTTATTCAGCAGATTATCCAGCACGCGCTCCATCAGGCGCATATCCAATGCACCGTAGTCGCCACTCTGAAGATGGCGTAGCCGCACCTCATGGTCAGGATTGACGCTTTGCACATCCTCAAGATGGGTTGTCAGCCAAAGGGGCAGGTCGGGTACGCTAAGCTTCAATTCATTTTGTGGGCGATCCAACCGGGCGTAGGTCAGTAACTCTTCGATCAACGCTTCCAACTGGCCGATATCACGATTCAGTGCCTGAGATTCTTGCTCGGTGAGGTTCTCACTCATCTCCAGTCGGTAACGTAAGCGTACCAGTGGAGTCCGAAGCTCATGGGCAATACCATCAATAAGCTGTTTTTTACTGGCGATCAGCGCATTGATATTGTCCGCCATCTGGTTAAACGCCACACCAAGACGCTCAAAACTGGAACCGTTATCAAAATGGAGGCGTTCGCCCAGATGTCCCTCACCAAAACGTTGTGCTGCGGCTTCCAGTCGGAGCATTTCCTGCCAGTGGGGGCGCATCCAGATAAACACCGGGAAGGCCAGCGAAATGGCAATGAACGCCATCAGCGCGATGTCCAGCAAGCGCATTTGATGCAGAAAATAGAGATAGGGTACCGGACCGACGGCCAGCACGTAATGGCTGCGCGGGATTCGTTGAATAAAAGTGTACTGATCGTCAAGCGCGACAATATCGCCTTCGCGCAGGCGCTGCATGGTTGGGGCATCCAGCGTGTATTTATTTAGCGGTTCAACGCGAAGATCAAAAGAGAGGTTCAAATCCATCTCCTTTAGCGTCTTACCCCAGTCACGTGGTGGGATCTCGCGCAGTTCACTGCGCATCAGGTACAACGAGCTTTTCATTAAATCGTCGAGCGACTGTCTGCCCGCGCGTTCTGCGGTGAATTTGTATACAAGGCCGACCAGTAAGGTCATCACCAGAAAGCAGACAAACAGCAGGAGATAAAACTGTACAAACAGCTTCTTCATATAAAATCACCGAATACGCAATATAATGCGTACTGATACTCTCAAAATTGTTGTGATATAAAAATATGAATTTCAATCGTTGTTGTTATTTGCTACTCATTTTCGCAGCAACAGGCTGTATTTTCACCGCACAACCTGTGGTTATGTGGCTAATAGTTGCCAATATACTGACGATGGCGCTATACGGCCTCGACAAAATGGCCGCTCGTAAGGCCTGGCGCAGGGTGCCTGAGTCTACTTTGCTGATGTTTGGTGTTGTTGGCGGGTGGGGGGGCGCGATAGCGGGTCAACAAATTTTCCGCCATAAAACACAAAAGCAGCCATTCAAAACCTATTTTGTTATTAGCGTGATAGTCAGTCTCTCGCTGATGGGGGCGGTTTATCAGTTCTATCCATTTTCATCTTCCTGAGTGAGGGAGAGAGTAAACAGCCCGATTATCTAAGGCAGGAGATATACTTTTCGCCTGAACGGCGTACGATTTCATCGGCATTGTCCTTAATATCTTTTCCCTCAAATGCGCCGTAGAGTTGTTTAAATTTTACCGTACTCAGGCGGTGAGTGATGTCGCTGACCGTTGCGGCTGGCAGCGGCAGCATATTGGGGTAACTCCACATAAAGGAGACGGCATGCGTACCTGGTGTGACCTGAACGATGTCGCCGGAAAGCACCAGGCCTTCATTTCGTGCCCAGTGCAAAACACAGCCGCCGGAAAAGTGTCCCCCCAGTCGTATCACACTGACGTCCTGGGCGAGTTCAAGGGTGTCGCCTTGCCAAAATCTAATCCACGGGCTGTTGCGCATCACCCACTCGCTATCACTGGCATGGAGGTAAATCGGGGCGTTAAATTCTGCAGCCCAGTCCTGCATCGTTGTGTAGTAGTGAGGGTGTGATATCGCAATAGCCTTAAGCCCGCCCAGAGACGCTATTAGCATTTTCGTGGCATCATCGAGCGTAGCAATACAGTCCCACAGAATATTGCCCTCGGGAGTACGTAGAATAAATGCCCGCTGATTAATCGCAAAATCAGGAACGGTGCGGATGCTGAGAAGATCGCCGTTGTGTTGTTGCCACTTATTTGTATGTGAAGCACAAAGGGCGGAAAAATCGATCCATTTCTGCCCTGTCGCGGGGACATACTGGCGTTCATCATTACAGATAGCGCAATGTTGTGGATGAGAATCCGTTTTCTCATAGGATGTCCCGCAGGCTTTGCATAAAACAATCATCGCGTTTCCTCATTTAACAACCACAATCAGCATGGCACACGGAGACATAAGAATGTGCCCATTAGTGCTCTGGCCCATAATCTTCTGCGGAATGCTTCAATGCCTGATTCTTGATTTCGGAGTTAAAGCCGGTTTTTGTAAGAGGGGGACAACGCGACTATCTACCCCTGTGCGTAGCGGAGTGAGCGATGGCGGAACTCGCATCAGTGGTAATCAACTTTGATCTATGACACTGGGTTGGTAATTCTTAAGAGTTATCATTAGCCTGATAAACGTTTTATTAATCAATCAGTGAACGGCGGTGTAGTGTGTTGTTTAGCGCAAATTTGACAGGCTGGAAACAATGAACGCATTGTTTTCAATATTAAAAAAACGCCCAAACATTATTTCGTTGATGGTTTTACTCATCGGGGCAAACATTGTGGCGTGGCTGTGGGCTTTCACCGCGTTTAGCAACAACACGTCGTTACTGGCGCTGAGTCTAATCGCGTGGTGCTATGGTTTGCGCCATGCCGTGGATGCCGACCATATTGCTGCTATAGATAGCGCGACGCGCAAACTGATGCAGCAGAAAAAACGCGCCCTGACGACGGGAGCCTGGTTTTCCCTTGGTCACTCCACCATTGTTGTGCTGGCAAGCATTGGCATTGCGCTGACCACCAGCGTTTTTAAGCAGCATATGACCTGGTTTCAGAATGTCGGCGGTCTTATCGGTACCGCGGTCTCTGCCGCATTTCTGCTGATTCTGGCCACTATCAATCTCATTATCTTCTGCCATGTCTGGAAGGCTTTTCGCCATCTTAAACGCACCGGTACTTACGCTGGTAACACGGAAAATATTACGGTTTCAGGTCCTTTGAACTGGATTTTTCGCTCAGCTTTCCGCCTGGTAGGTAAAGACTGGCATATGTATTTTGTCGGTTTTCTGTTTGGTCTGGGTTTTGATACCGCCACTGAAATTTCTCTGCTGGGTATTTCCGCTTCAAGCGCGTCCAGTGGCATGTCGGTCTGGTCAATATTAGTTTTCCCGGCGCTGTTTACCTGCGGGATGGCGCTGATTGATTGCCTTGACAGCATCCTGATGGTTGAGGCCTATGGATGGGCGTTTAATAAGCCGCAGCGCAAGCTTTATTACAATATGACCATCACCGGAACCTCGGTGATTGTTGCGCTATTTATCGGTGGACTGGAGGCGTTGGGACTTCTCTCTGACGCATTTTCACTCCAGGGAGGATTATGGGATACCGTCAGCAATTTGAGTGAGCATATGGGCAATGTCGGCTTTGTGATTATTGGCGTTTTTATCTGCTGCTGGATTATTTCTGCCGTGAATTACCGTTGGAAAAAATACGACGGACTGACATTCAGTTGACACAAAAGAAAGCCTTCCGTTTACAGGAAGGCTTAGTTCTTACTGGAAGGCTGATTAATTCGCGTTCACGCGTTGCGGTTCTTCTGCTCTTTTTTTCAGGAGCCTGTTAGCCAGTACGCCTGACATCATCGAACCATTCACGTTGAGTGCCGTTCTGGCCATATCAACGACAGGCTCGATAGCAATGAAAATCCCCACCAGCGCGACAGGGAAGTTCAGCGTTGAAAGGACGATCAGCGCAGCAAATGTTCCGCCGCCACCAACGCCCGCCACTCCGATAGAACCCAGCGCAATCGCAGGTAGCATGGCGAGCAAAAAATGCACCGATAGCGGATCAATGCCAATAGTTGGCGCAATCATCGCCACCATAATAGCCGGATAGATCCCGGCGCAGCCGTTTTGACCCATGCTGGAGCCGAATGAGGCCGCAATATTGGCAATGGTGTTTTGCACGCCAAACTTTTCCTGCGCGGTAATAGCCAGTGGAATAGATGCCGCACTGCTGCGTGACACAAAGGCAAAGGTTAATACTGGCCAGACGGTTTTAAAATAGTGAACCGGATTATTGCCACTCAGCACCAGTATTAGCGCGTGGACGATAAACATCATCAGAATGGCAAGGTAACAGGCTGCAATAAAGCCTAACAGACTGGCAAATTGTTCAAGTCGATACGCGGAAAATACGCCTGCCATTAATGCCATCACGCCATAAGGGGTGAGGGCAATAACGATACGTACCATCTTCATCACCCAAATCTGGATGGCGTTAATGCCAGCACTTAATTTTTCACCTTCTTGCGGGGCGTCTTGTTTGACCTTTAATAATGCCACGCCGGCAAGTAGCGTGAAGATAACAATGCCTATGACGGAAACACTTCTGGCCCCGGTTAGATCGAGGAAAATGTTCGTGGGGATCAGGGAGGTAATCAGTTTTGGTAGTGAAATGGCGGCAGTTTTATTCACATCATCCGCCGTCAGCGTGGACTGCATATGAACAAATGCGCTGGCGTCCAGACCTAATACATGCGCAGTCAGTAGCCCAATAAACCCGGCAATCATTACCAGGCAGAGCATGCATCCGACGATGGTTAATGACATTTTCCCAATGCCTGCACTATTTTCGAGCTTATTAATGGCTGAGAGAATAGAGATGAAAATCAGCGGAACCGCAACCAGCTTTAGTAAATTCACATAGCCATTGCCGATAACGTTATACCAACCGATCACTGTTTTACTGTCGTCGGCAGCAATGAGATGCAGGGATAAGCCGATAACGGCACCAAGAAAAATAGCGATGAAGACACTTTTTGAAAGAGAGTGACTTTTTTGGTTGATTCTGAAAATTGCCCATGAACAAACCAAAAAGAACGCCATATAGGCGAGCGTAACGAACATATTGTAGCCTCTTGCCTCATTCAGCACCTGAAATGCCGGAAAGAGTTTTGTTATTGCGAAATAAACCTGAACCATAAGGTTCAGGACCGCAACGGATTATAGAGAGGGGGGAAGTCAGCAGCCACACAAAAAATGTGGAAACTAGCCGGATGGCGGTTGTATGCCTGTTCTGTAAACAATTTTTCGTGACGGTGTAACGTATTGTGATAAATCCAGCCGATCTGCGAGACCGGCCTGATGGCACTATTTCTGTGGCTCGTCGTCCCAGGCGTGCGGTGCAAACAGGTAACCTTTGTTGCGTACCGTTTTGATTCGATAGGGCTCAGTGGCGTTATCAAGCAGTTTTTTACGTAATCGGGAAATCGCCACATCAACGCTGCGATCCATACCGTCATAGCTTACACCGCGCAGGTTCTTCAGCAGCGCATCGCGGTCCATAATCTGCCCGGCATGAGTCGCCAGCTCCCACAATAATTCAAAATCGGCGGTGGAAAGAGAGACTTGCTCGCCGCCGAGTAGCACGGAGCGGTTGGTTGGGTCGATAGTGAGTGTACCAAAGCGTAGCGTTGTGTGCGGCGTGATGGTCGCTGCCTGAATACCTTTAGACTGGGCTGAATGTTCGCTCTGACGCAAATGCAGGCGGAGCCGCGCAAGCAGTACGGCCGGAGGGGTTGTTTTAAGGATGTAGTCGCAGGCCCCCATTTCCAGCGCCAGGATATGGTTCATGTCGCTGTCCAGAGAGGTCAGCAGAACAATCGGACCCTGCCAGCGTCCACGTAAATCGCGGCAGATTGTCATCCCGTCTTTGCCCGGCAGCATGATATCTAATAACACCAGATCGGGTTGAACTTGCAGGATTCTCTCCTCGGCCAAATCACCACGAGGTTCAAGAATAACCTCAATGTCATGCCGGGCCAGATAGGCGGCAATCAGCGAGCCAACTTCAGGATCATCTTCAACAAATACAATGGTGTTCATATCATTCATTTTGAATATAAAACGCCAACATACACCGCCCTCGTTTTTCCTTCCATTAATCTTTTCTAAACAAGATTGCTTCCGTTATGCTAGGGACTGATGTTATTGATGTGTTAAGGCAGGGTAATGGGACTCGTTATCAAAGCGGCGCTGGGTGCGCTGGTGGTGGTGTTGATTGGTTTGCTCGCTAAAACAAAGAATTACTATATTGCTGGATTAATCCCGCTGTTCCCGACATTCGCGTTGATTGCCCATTATATCGTGGCCAGTGAGCGTGGAATCGAGGCGTTGCGTACCACCATTGTATTCAGCATGTGGTCAATTATTCCCTATTTTGTCTACCTCGTTTCGCTGTGGTATTTCACCGGCTTTATGCGCTTACCCGTCGCGCTCGGCGGGTCAGTGGTGTGCTGGAGCCTGAGCGCGTGGTTGCTGATTTTTTGTTGGATTAAGCTGCATTAACGCAGATGACGCCCGCCATCAAGGGCAAAACTACGTCCTGTGACAAAGCAACTGGTCAATAGATAGTCAATTAAATCAATGACTTCTTTTTCACCGGGCGCCGTTTTCATCAGTGATTTATTCAGAGCCTGCTGGCGATATTCAGCATCGTCACTCTCGTTGAACAGGATCAGCGAGGGGGCAATCGCATTCACTTTGACTTCCGGCGCCAGTTTGCGGGCGAACGAGCGAGTCATATTGTCCAGCGCCGCTTTACTGGCAGCATAAGCGATGTGCTTGTCGCTGCCACGCTCCACAACATAATCCGTAAAATGGATAATATCGCTGGCTGCATGTCCATGACCGCGTAACAACTCTTCCAGGGCGTGGTTGAGTAAGTAGGGCGTATTGACATGAATCTGCATCATGGCCGACAGCACTTCGGTTAGCGGCGTGCCCGGCTTTTCTGCAACCCAGGCACTGGCATTATGCACAATGGCGCGCAAACCGGTCGTCTGCCTTTTAACCTCATCGGCAAAGGCTAACACGCCTTTATCGGTAGAAAAGTCAGCCTGGATACACAACGCGCCAGCTTCGCATAAGCCATCAATGGCCGGGTAATGTGTCCGATAGCTGACAATAACTGGCTGTCTTTGATTGAGAAAATGCCATGCGACGGCGAGGCCGATGCGACGACCTCCTCCAGTGATAAGTATCGGCAAAGGGGGCTTTTTACCCATCGTAATCTCCAGGTTTCGCGAACGATGGGGATAGCGTTACCCCACCAACATCCAGGTCGCCGGAACTGCAGCAATAAGCAGCAGGCCGATCAGCGCCATCTCCTGACGTTTTAATACATTTTCATGCGCGTGTGTTTTACGGGCATAAAGGAAAACCAGTAGTCCCGGCGCATATAGCACCACAGACAGCAGCAGGTGCATCGGACCTGACGCATACAATAACCATATGCCATAAATGCTCGCACCGACACCGACGGCTTTATGCAACGGACGGGTAGCGATTTTCAGCAAAAATGCGCCGACCAGCAAATAGGGCACCAGAATCATCTCTGAGGCAATAGTCAGTAGCGTATTGTAGTCGGAACCTGTGAGCCAGATCAGCACCAGACAGATTTGGACGCAGATGTTGGTCAGCCACAGCGACGCGGATGGCGCACCCTGCGCATTCTGACGCGCGAAAATCCGTGGAAACGCTTTGTGGGTAGCGGCGAGGAATGGCACTTCCGCCGCCATAATCGTCCAGCTTAAATAGGCACCGCAAACGGAGACAATCAGACCCGCGGCAATAATAATTTCGCCCCATGGTCCCATCATTTTTACCATCAGACCGGCCATTGATGGGTTGCGGATTTCTGCCAGTTCTGGACGCGCGACAACACCCAGCGACAGCAGTGTGACCAACAGATAAACGCCCAGCGCGGCAAGCACCGCCAGCAGCGTGGCGCGTCCGACATCGCGTTTGTTTCGTGCGCGGGCGGAAACCACCACTGCGCCTTCCACACCGATGAATACCCAAAGGGTAATGAGCATAGTGTTTTTGACCTGCTCCCAGACGGGGACGCCCAACGCGACGCCGGTAAAATCCAGACTGAAGGTATCGAGCTTAAACAGCATGAACGCCAACACGATAAACAGGCCAAGCGGCAGCAATTTGGCCAGGGTCGCGACCAGGTTTATGCTGGCTGCGGTTTGCACCCCACGCAGCACCAGAAAGTGGACGATCCACAGCAGCATTGATGCGCCAACAATAGCCTGCCAGGTATTACCATCGCCAAAAAGGCGTAATTCCGGCGTATCGGTAAAGAAGCTGAGCGCAGAGAAGACGATAACCAGATACGAAACGTTAGCGATAACGGCGCATAGCCAGTATCCCCATGCAGAGCAGAAGCCAATCAGTTCCCCGAAACCTTCGCGCGCGTAGGTAAAAATGCCACCGTCCAGTTCAGGTCGGATACGCGTCAGGATCAGCATGGCAAAGGCGAGTAGCAAAATACCCGCACCGGTAATCGCCCAACCAATCAGTAATGCAGCCGGGCTGGCAACCGCCGCCATATTTTGTGGCAGGCTGAAAACACCAGCGCCGAGCATTGAGCTTAGAACCAGCGCGGTCAGTGCGCTCAGACCCAATTTCTTTTCCATTTGTATCCAGTTACTAAAACGAGAGTGAGAGAATAATTATTTTGGCAAACCGCATAAAAATGGTGAAAGCCACTAAGGCGCGGGATTTTACGGAGAGAAGAGAACGCATGCAATGGGGATAGAGAGATTTGTGACTAATAGTGTGAAAAGTTGTCTTAATATTCGTGTTTTTTGTTCGGGCTGAGGGCTTAACAAGGGAAAATTATCAGGCCTACAAGCGCTGCAGGCCTGATAAAGCATAGGATATTACTTATACAGATCAGCGCTGATGGTCATGTTGTTACCACGTTCTGACCACTGGCGAGTAATGTGATAATACTTCGCGCCTTTCTTCGCTGCGCGCTTGGCAACCTGATAAGAGACTTCGGTCATATTGCCGTAGTTACCGGTGAACTTGATGCTGTCGAACGGAACCATCATGGCAGCAGTCGCTTTGTTCAGCTCTTCAACTTTCGTGCCATCCGGCAGCGTGACGGTGTAACGTCCACCTTTGGTGGATTGCGTTTCGAAGAAGCGACCAACTTCAGCACTCGGAGATGCGGTAGTCGCAACGCCCGGGATCTCAACTTTCTTCGCGGCTTCACCACCTGCAGCTAATGCGGCGCGACCGGCATCAGAATCAGCCGGGATTGCATCAGGGCTTTGTACTACGCGTTTTTTCGCATCCGCTTTATAGATGAATGCGGTAATACGCTGGTTACCACCCTGGTTGGCATCGACCTGGCGAACGATATAGAAGGAGTAAGCCCCTTTTTCTTTCGCCGCTTTGGTGATGGCATCATTCACTTCAGGCTGGCTGCGGTAGAAGCCCTGTACCGTAACGGTATCGTAAGGTTCTATCAGAACGGCCTGATCTTTAGGTAACTCCATCACACCGTTAATAATACGGTTTTTGGATGCTTCCGCTTTTTCAGCGTCGGCTTTATAGATGTCGGCTACAACGCGCCAGTTACCGCCACTGCCAAAATCTGAGGTATCAACAACATAAAAAGAGGCTGCACCGTCTTTATCTGCACGACGTGATACGGCATCCACCGCGTCACCGATCGCATTAAAACGACCGGTAACCACAATGCGGTCATAGGGTTTCAGGGCAGCAGCTTGCTCCGGCGTCAATTCTGTCGCTGCATTTACAGAAAAAGCAGTCGCAGAAATAAGTGCGGACGCCAGGAGAGTGTTCTTAAGCTTCATAAAAATAATCCTTCGCCTTGCGCAAACCAGGTACTGGTATTGTTATTGACTAGAAACGTCGCTGATTATTGCATTTAAATTGTGTCAGTGTCTGCGTCATTTTTCACTCATCGTGCCACAGGGTGTAACAGTGTCGATAACATTTTGTGATATGTCCAAAAATTCGGCGTTTGGAGGCTAAAACTGATAAAACAGTTGAATTTCATAAGTTAATTTAATGTTAATCAATTGTTCTCTGGTGGCGCTTAATCATGTTTTGCCGCTTCGCTTGAGCGAATTATCAGCCATTGCGGGCTATTTAAAGGGCATTATCCCTGTCTGCTGGCGAATTCATCCCTGTTTTGCGAATTTCATAATAAATACTGTTTTTTGGCGCTAGATCACAGGCTCCATTTTCAGTAGGTTATACAGAGTTTGTTACTGTTTTATTTTATTGAGGTAACACTGACCTCTTTCGAGAGTGCGCGCATGCCTCTTGTAAACATTGATAAACCATCATCAAAAATACAGATGGAAGGGAACATTATGCGAATTGGCATACCAAAAGAACGGTTAACCAATGAAACCCGTGTCGCAGCTACGCCGAAAACGGTTGAGCAGCTGCTAAAGCTGGGTTTTAGCGTCGCGGTTGAAAGCGGCGCAGGTCAACTGGCGAGTTTTGACGATAAGGCGTTTGTGCAGGCAGGCGCAGAAATTGTTGACGGCAATGCTGTCTGGCAGTCAGAGATTATTCTGAAGGTCAATGCACCGGAAGAGGCGGAAATTCCCTTGCTTAATCCGGGCACGACGCTGGTCAGTTTTCTTTGGCCTGCGCAAAACCCGGAGCTGCTGCAAAAGCTTGCAGAGCGCAATGTGACAGTGATGGCAATGGACTCCGTCCCGCGTATTTCGCGTGCGCAGTCGCTTGATGCCTTAAGCTCGATGGCGAATATCGCCGGCTATCGCGCCATTGTTGAAGCCGCCCATGAATTTGGCCGCTTCTTTACCGGACAGATCACCGCCGCGGGTAAGGTTCCGCCTGCCAAGGTCATGGTGATTGGTGCGGGTGTGGCAGGGCTTGCGGCGATCGGGGCGGCAAACAGCCTGGGCGCTATCGTCCGTGCTTTTGACACCCGTCCGGAAGTGAAAGAACAAGTTCAAAGTATGGGCGCTGAATTCCTCGAACTGGACTTTAAAGAAGAGGCGGGCAGCGGCGACGGTTACGCTAAGGTGATGTCCGAAGCCTTCATCAAAGCCGAGATGGCGCTTTTCGCCGCTCAGGCAAAAGATGTCGACATTATCGTTACAACGGCATTGATTCCGGGTAAACCTGCGCCGAAACTGATCACCCGTGAAATGGTTGATTCGATGAAAGCGGGGAGTGTAATTGTCGATCTCGCCGCGCAAAACGGCGGTAACTGTGAATATACCGTGCCTAACCAGGTGACCACCACCGAGAACGGTGTGAAGGTTATCGGTTATACCGATTTGCCTGGTCGTCTGCCGACACAGTCTTCCCAACTGTACGGTACCAACCTCGTCAACCTGCTCAAACTGTTGTGCAAAGAGAAAGACGGCAACATTACCGTTGATTTTGACGACGTGGTGGTGCGTGGCGTGACGGTGGTTCGCGAGGGTGAAATCACCTGGCCTGCGCCGCCGATCCAGGTTTCAGCTCAGCCGCAGGCTGCGCCAAAAGCGGCTCCCGCGCCGAAAGAAGAGAAAAAACCGGTTTCACCATGGCGTAAATATGCGCTGATGGCGCTGGTAGTCATTTTGTTTGGCTGGCTTGCCGATGTCGCCCCGAAAGAGTTCCTCGGTCACTTTACGGTGTTCGCGCTTTCCTGCGTGGTGGGTTACTACGTGGTCTGGAATGTGTCGCACGCGTTGCATACTCCGCTGATGTCTGTGACCAACGCCATCTCCGGGATTATCGTTGTCGGCGCGTTGTTACAAATTGGCCAGGGTGGCTGGGTGAGTTTCCTGAGCTTTATCGCGGTGCTTATTGCCAGCATTAATATTTTCGGTGGCTTCACCGTGACTCAGCGCATGCTGAAAATGTTCCGGAAAAACTAAGGGGTAACATATGTCTGGAGGATTAGTTACAGCTGCATACATTGTTGCCGCGATCCTGTTTATTTTCAGCCTGGCGGGACTTTCGAAACATGAAACCTCCCAGCAGGGTAACAACTACGGTATCGCCGGGATGGCGATTGCACTGATTGCGACGATTTTTGGCCCGGATACCGGCAATGTTGCCTGGATCCTGGTGGCGATGATCATCGGCGGCGCGATTGGTATCCGCCTGGCGAAAAAAGTCGAGATGACCGAGATGCCGGAGCTGGTGGCGATTCTGCACAGCTTCGTTGGTCTGGCGGCGGTACTGGTGGGCTTTAACAGCTACCTGTATCACGACACGGGCCTGGAACCGATTCTGGTGAACATTCACCTGACAGAAGTGTTCCTCGGTATCTTTATCGGTGCGGTGACCTTTACCGGTTCCGTGGTGGCCTTTGGCAAACTGCGCGGCAAGATCTCCTCTAAACCGCTGATGCTGCCAAACCGTCACAAAATGAACCTCGCGGCGCTGGTCGTTTCCTTCCTGCTGTTGGTGGTGTTTGTTCGTACTGAAAGCGTTGGCCTGCAGGTTCTGGCGCTGCTGGTGATGACCATTATTGCGCTGGCCTTTGGCTGGCATCTGGTGGCGTCCATCGGTGGTGCAGACATGCCGGTAGTCGTTTCAATGCTCAACTCCTACTCCGGATGGGCGGCGGCGGCGGCGGGCTTTATGCTGAGCAACGATCTGCTGATCGTTACCGGTGCGCTGGTAGGTTCGAGCGGTGCGATCCTGTCTTACATTATGTGTAAAGCAATGAACCGTTCGTTCATCAGCGTAATTGCGGGCGGCTTCGGTTCTGATGGCTCATCTACGGGTTCTGATGAAGAGGTGGGTGAACACCGGGAGATTAATGCAGAAGACACAGCAGAAATGCTGAAGAACTCGCATTCCGTGATCATCACTCCGGGCTACGGTATGGCTGTGGCTCAGGCGCAATATCCGGTGGCGGAAATTACTGAGAAGTTGCGTGCCCGCGGCATCAAAGTGCGTTTCGGGATCCACCCGGTAGCAGGGCGTTTGCCGGGTCATATGAACGTGCTGCTGGCGGAAGCCAAAGTGCCATATGACATTGTGCTGGAAATGGATGAAATCAATGATGATTTCGCCGACACCGATACCGTACTGGTTATTGGCGCCAACGATACGGTAAACCCGGCGGCGCAGGATGACCCACGCAGCCCGATCGCCGGTATGCCAGTGCTGGAAGTGTGGAAAGCGCAGAACGTTATCGTGTTTAAACGTTCAATGAACACCGGCTATGCTGGCGTACAAAACCCGCTGTTCTTTAAAGAAAACACCCATATGCTGTTTGGCGATGCCAAGGCCAGCGTGGATGCGATTCTGAAAGCGCTGTAATCGTTAGCTAAAAGTAAGACGGCCTCTGCGGAGGCCGTTTTTTTAAACGTCCAGCTTCCGCTGGGTGATCCATTCCACTCGAGCCGGATCTCGATGCGAGAAAAACGCGCTGCTTCCGCTATCCATGGCGGCAATTTGCGTCATTTCTTCCGGGGTCAAGCTAAAATCCAACACCTGAATATTTTCGGTCATACGCGTTTTACGCACGGTTTTCGCCAGTGAAATAATTCCGCGCTGATAAATCCAGCGCAGCACGATCTGACCGATGCTTTTGCCATATTTTTCCCCAATAGCCGCTAAAACCGGGTTCTGAAACAGGTCATTACGTCCCTCGGCGAACGGTGCCCAGGCTTGTGGTTGAATGTTTCTGCTCTGCATCCAGGCAACCGCATGTGGCTGTTGATGGAATGGGTTTACCTCAATCTGGTTTACGGCAGGAATCACGCGATTGAAGGCCATTAAATCAGCCAGTCGATCCGGATGAAAATTACTCACGCCAATCGCACGGATTTTTCCTTCCTCATATAACTCCTCCATAGCGCGCCAGGCACCATGTACATCTCCATAGGGCTGATGGATTAAATAAAGATCAATATAATCAAGCTGAAGGCGTTGCAGGGACCGCGTAAATTGCGCCTTTGCGCCGGAATAGCTTGCATCTTGTAACCACAGCTTGGTGGTCACGAAAAGCTCATTACGTGGCACACTGCTTTGCCTGAGTGCGTTCCCTACTTGAGTTTCATTCAGATATGAGGCAGCGGTATCAATCAGGCGATAACCTGAATCAATGGCATCCCGTACGGCTTGCTCGCATTCGGCGGCATCGGTCATTTGATAAACGCCAAAACCAAGCAGGGGCATCTCAACACCGTTATTGAGTACTTTTGTATTCATGGGATTCTCCTGAGCATTCATCTTTGTATTGACCGCAGATTAGCAATTTTTTGTGGGTACTATTAGTCTGTGAATCCCGCATGGACCTATGAGTTAAATTCATTTCTGGATAGCAAATACTGGAGTGGAATCACAGTATCTGCCGCTAATGTTGCCATTATTCATGATTATGATTCATAAACTTATGCCGTTTTTAGTCTCTAATCACCGCAATACGTCGCATATATACTGTGGTCTGTTTCTTCAACATGACAGAGCGCTATGCGTAAAAATAAACTGGCATCGCCGGTGGCTACAGCAAGCCACACCGGCCTTACTTTTATTCTGATCCTCAGTGGCCTGATGGCCTTTACCTCACTTTCTACCGATATTTATCTTCCGGCAATGCCGACAATGGCCACGGATTTACATGGCAATGTAGAACTTACGATCACCGGATTTTTGGTAGGTTTTACTATCGCACAGCTGATTTGGGGACCGATTAGCGATCATCTGGGCAGGCGTAAACCGCTGTTTATTGGCATGGTGCTTTTTATCATCGGGTCTGCAGGATGTGCGATGTCTACAAGCATCACGCAGATTGTTTTCTGGCGGGTATTTCAGGCCCTTGGCGCCTGTACTGGACCTATGCTGGCCCGGGCAATGATCCGCGATCTCTTTGCGCGTACCCGTGCGGCGCAAATGCTCTCGACGCTGGTGCTGATAATGGCGATTGCGCCGATAGCTGGGCCATTGATTGGCGGGCAAATTATTCGCCTGAGCACCTGGCACGCAGTTTTTTGGCTGCTGGTGCTGATTGGCGCGTTAATGTGTGTCTCTTTATGTTGGCTACCAGAAACACTGCCTGAAGCAAAACGGGTAAAAGCTTCTCTGACGGGCGCATTTCGTAATTACCGTTCCCTGTTATCTAATGGGCGCTTTATGCGCTACACCCTGAGCCTGACGTTTTATTACGTCGGCGCGTATGCGTTTATTACCGGATCGCCATTTGTTTATATTAGCTATTACCATGTTGATCCTCAGCATTATGGCTGGCTGTTTGCGCTAAATATTGTCGGCGTCATGGCGATGAGCGTGGTAAACCGTAGGCTGGTGCAACGACATCCCCTGGAGCAACTGCTGAAATATGCGACGATGCTGGCGGCGCTGGCTGCGGTTGCGCTTGCCCTGTTGGTTAAGCTGGAGTCCGGGGGAATTGTGGCCATTATCATTACCATATTCCTGTTGTTCTCGATGAACGGCATTATTGCGGCTACCTCAACGGCCGCAGCGCTGGATGCGGTACCGAACATCGCTGGTTCAGCCTCCGCGCTGATTGGCGCATTACAGTACGGTAGCGGGATTATCTCATCATTACTGCTGGCCGCTTTCAGTGATGGCACGCCATGGACCATGGCGTGGATAATTGCGTTATTTACGCTGTTGAGTGCCACCCTGGCGTTACGAGCTAAACGATAAACGAAAGCCCCGCGCAGGCGGGGCGACAGTTTACGCTTTGTTGAGATCGCTAAGCAGAACGGCAATGCTTTGCCCGCCGTTGGTTTGCTCAAGCGCAATTTTGACGATGATGGTCAGCGGGACAGAAAGCAGCATCCCCACAGGTCCCAGCAACCAGCCCCAGAAGATCAACGACAGAAACACCACCAGCGTGGACAGCCCAAGACCACGTCCCATAATCCGCGGTTCGAGGATATTCCCAAACACCAGGTTAATGACCAGATAACCCGCCAGCACCACCAGGGCGTCGTAAAGACCGCTAAATACCAGCACCTGAGCAATAGGTGGGATGGCTGCCAGCACGGAACCGATATTAGGAATATAGTTGAGGGCGAAGGCCAGCAATCCCCAGACAAAGGCAAAGCGCACGTCGAGGGCGGCGAGCATGCCCCAGGCGACCAGTCCGGTCACAATGCTGATTGCCGTTTTTAGTACCAGATAGTGCGATACGCTGTCGATGGCGCGTTGAATCGCTGCCATTCCCTCAATAGGCCGGCTCATCATTTGTTTCAGTTTGTTGGGCAGTTGCGGGACTTCCAGCAGCATAAAAACCACCGTCAGCAGCAGTAAAAATATCGATGACATGGCATTAGACAGCTGCGCCAGCAAATTAGTGACCAGCGTCATTGCCGCGTTCGGATCGATGTATTTGACGAGCTCATCCACCGAAACGCCTATCCCTGCGCGCTGTAGCCAAGGCTCGAGATTTTTCAGCGGGATAACCAGTGAAGAACGGTATTGCGGTAGCGTCCGCGCAAGCTCATTTAAGGATGTACCTAAGTAGGCTAATAGCAGCACCATTAGCATTACAATAATTACGATCAGCAATGACACTGCGAATACGCGCGGTATGCGAAGTTTCACCATGCGTTGCACCACAGGGTTCAGCACAACGGCAATAAATAATGCCAGAATAAAGGGCACGATGATATCTGCGGCAAAGCGGATGCCGCTCAGTATGATAACCAGCATGCCCAGCATAATGACTATTTTTAGCCCGTTAAGCGTGATGATCGGTTTCGCCATGTGTATTCCTGTGCTTTTACTTTTTGAATCTGAATAATAATGTGATTTGCGTCGAGGCGTTATAACAAAAATCAAACGGGGCTGGTAAAGAAGTGAAAAGGCTTTGAGTTCGTAATGAACCTATGATACAAATCATCTGTGTTTAACTACCGAGGACAATTATCATCCGCGATGATGAGAAGCAACACTGCGGATAATTGTAATATTATGGACAATATGTTCAGGATGTTTTTGCTTTTACCTACACTTCTTCGTACCTCTTCCACTTTCCTGCTTGCGGGTGAGCAACACTGGCGCAACGCGCTTTAGTCCCTTCTTCTGCCTGAGCTGGCGCTGTGCGCTGAGCTAACTGATTTTATTTTTTGGTTTACTGCATGCAGTAAGCCCAAAGGACTATATTCTCAAGCAGGAGAAGCATCATGTTTTACTGGATATTATTAGGTCTGGCCATCGCGGCTGAAATTACCGGTACGCTGTCAATGAAATGGGCGAGCGTGGGCCATGGTAATTCAGGCTTTATTTTAATGCTGGTAATGATCGCCTTATCGTATATTTTTCTCAGTTTTGCCGTTAAAAAAATTGCCCTCGGCGTAGCTTATGCCTTATGGGAAGGTATCGGTATTTTATTTATTACGCTGTTCAGCGTGCTGTTATTTGACGAAACCTTGTCCACGATGAAGGTGGCTGGTCTGGTCTCTCTGGTGGTAGGTATTGTGCTGATTAAATCCGGTACACGAAAGCCTGCCAAAGCGGGCAGAGAGGTGACCCATGCAGCAGTTTGAATGGGTTCATGGCGTCTGGCTTGGCATGGCTATCGTTCTGGAAATCGTGGCTAACGTCTTTTTGAAGTTTTCTGATGGTTTTCGCCGTAAGGCTTATGGCGTGCTGTCGCTGGCTGCAGTTTTAGCGGCTTTTAGTGCGCTGTCGCAGGCGGTAAAAGGTATCGATCTCTCCGTCGCCTATGCCTTATGGGGCGGATTCGGGATTGCCGCGACGTTAGCCGCAGGCTGGGTGCTGTTTGGTCAGCGTCTGAACAATAAAGGTTGGATCGGCGTGGCATTGCTGTTGGCCGGAATGATCATGATAAAACTGGCCTGATAAAAGTGCTGCCCGTTAATACGGGCAGTATGCGTTATCCCTTGGCCAGCGCTTCCAGTTTGTCGCGAAATCCGGTCACGGAAATCGCGCGGTTATCTGCCCGCCAGCGATCTTTCGCCGCCGGAGCGGAGCTTTGTACGCCAATCAATTGCCAGCCGGAATCCGTCTTCAGCATCAATGGCGACCCACTGTCGCCCGGGAGCGTATCGCACTGATGTGACAAAACGGTATTTTGCGCCCAGCCGGTTACCACGCAATCCTGATGCGTGTACAAATCGTCAAGATGATCTTCCGGATAGCCTGACTGCGTGACTTTACGATCCGCGGTTTTCAGCGCCGCGGTTAACGCCGCTTTATCACCTTCAAATAATGGCAGCGGTGTGATACCGGAAGGTGGATAACGCAACACCACCAGACCAAAATCCCATGGGGCGGCGGAGGGGGGCACAATCCAGCCATCACCATCGGCTTTTAAACGTTTGCCGAGCGAAGGATCAACCCGGCCTTCAATTCCGTGGATCTCATAACGCCAGATACCCTTTTTCGACACGAAGCGTAACGCCACGGCTTTATCAGGTTTACCTTTTGGCGGCGTAAGTAAGCAGTGTCCGGCAGTCAGAGCCAGATGGGGTGAAATGAGCGTAGCGGTACACAGGTTACCGCTGGCGGTTTCCAGTTGTCCGATAGCGTCCCATGGTGATTGCGTTGGGTCAGTCACCTTAATGCGATCGTCATGTCCAAAAAACAGCGTTTTTATATTTTCTGCTTCAGCGCTGGACGTTGCTGGCTGTTCCGCATGCGCAACGACAGGAGTTAAACAAATTGAACCCAGTAACACAGCAATGGTTTTATGCATATCACACTCTGGTGGGGAATTATGATTTTTAACAGCAAACCCTCAGTTAATACTATAGACGGGACGGCGGGAAAGTGGGAGTAAAATCAGATAACTACACTCAGGAAAGATAAAAATGCATGGCGATGAGGGCACAAATAATCAGGGCCGTAAGAATGAACTCAAAGCGGTAATGTGACACCATTTTACCCTCCGAAAGGCGGCGCCAAATCTGAATGATTTAGCGCCGTATGCTACGGCGTGGGGGACGCCATAGTGACTACAGGTGTGTTATGCGGCTGGCTGAGCGGCTGGTTTAGCGGAGTTGTGTTTCACAGGTTTTTTGGTGTGTTTTTTAGCGGCCTGAGCTTTTTGCTCTGGTGCTTTCTGTTCTGCGGCAGGCTTGGTGGCTGCTTTTTTGGTGTGTTTTTTAGCGGCCTGAGCTTTCTGTTCTGGCGCTTTCTGTTCTACCGCCGGTTTAGTGGTGGTTTTTTTGGCGTGTTTTTTGGCAGCCTGTGCTTTCTGCGGTGCAGCTTTGTGCTGTTTTTTATGATGGGTGGTTTTCGCCGGGGCCGCTTTTGTTGTTGCAGCAGTTGGCGCGGTGGTAGCAGTTGTTTCAGCAGCAAATGCAGCAGAAGACAGACCCATAGCAGCGGCAACAACCAGAGCTAATACTTTTTTCATTCTCATACCCTCGATTTGGTTTTTCATTCAACCCCACTGCGGGGCCGTTGAAATAACTATATCGCTGTAATCACTGGGCTTCCGTGAGTCATTGGTATCGGCGTGTAACGATATGTACAATGACTCACGGCATGAGATTACAAATAACGGGCTTCCAGGTGAGCGCGGAAATAGCGGCTGCTGAGCGGCTCTCCGGTGGCCTGGGTAATGAGTTGTTCAGTGGTAAAACGACTGCCATGCTGCCAGATATTTTGGCGTAGCCAGTCAAAGAGGGCGCTAAACTCTCCCTGCGCAATGGACTGGTTCAGATCGGGCAATGCGCGGTGAGCTGCGCTGAACAATTGCGCCGCATACATAGCGCCTAAAGTGTAAGACGGGAAGTAGCCAAAGCCGCCGTCGGTCCAGTGAATATCCTGCATACAGCCATTGCGATAATCCCCCACCGTTGACAGTCCAAGCCAGGCCTGCATCTTCTCATTCCACAAGGCCGGAATGTCATCCACTTCAATGTCACCGTTAATTAACGCTCGCTCGATTTCATAACGCAGGATCACGTGAGCAGGGTAGCTCACCTCGTCGGCGTCAACGCGGATAAAACCGGGTTTTACCTGCTGGTTCCAGGCAATGAAATTGCTCTCTTCAAACGCTGCCTGGTTGCCAAAATGACGCGTCACAGCCGGAATGAGTCGCGTCAGGAATGCTTTACTGCGTCCCAATTGCATCTCAAAGAACAGACTTTGCGACTCATGAATGGCTGTTGAGCGTGCCAGAGCGATAGGTTGTCCTGACCAGTTACGCGGCAGATTTTGCTCATAGCGGGCGTGACCCGTTTCATGAATCACGCCAAACAGCGCGCTGAGGAGTTCATTTTCGTCATAGCGGGTCGTAATGCGAACATCTTCCGGCACGCCGCCACAGAAGGGATGCGCGCTGATATCCAGTCGTCCAGCGGTAAAGTCGAATCCTAACTGCGCCATCGTTTCCAGCCCCAGCTCTCGCTGTACAGCAGTCGGGAAGGGGCCAATTGGGGCGATAAGCGTTTGTTGAGACTGTTTTGCCACTGCCTTGCTAAGGAGATCGGGCAGCCAGCTTTTCACATCTGCAAACAGGACATCCAGTTGGGCGCTGGTCATCTCTGGTTCAAAGATGTCCAGTAGCGCGTCATAAGGTGAGCAACCTTTAGCGTCTGCGCGCAGTCGGGCTTCTTCGCGGCTGTATTTCACGACCTCTTTCAGGTTCTCGGAAAAACCCTCCCAGTCATTCGCGGGTCGCTGGCTGCGCCAGGCATGCTCACAGCGGCTGCCCGCCAGCGACTTTGCTTCTACCAGTGATTCAGGCAGCAGGGATGCCTGGTGATGCAGTCGCGACATTTCGCGCAAATTCGCTTGCTCAACATCGTTAAGGTCTTCCTGTTTTGCTGCGGCGATCCACTTGGCTACTTTCGCGTCGGTTAACAACTGATGCTCAAGTACGCTCAGTTCAGCCAACGCTTCGCCGCGGGCTATGCTGCCGCCCGGCGGCATCATGGTAAACATGTCCCAACTGGCGATGGCCGAAAGGTGAGAGAAGCGAGAGAGCCGCTGGAACGTGCGGGTGAGTTGATGGTAATTATCATTGTTACTCATTTTTTGTTCTCGTTCTGTTTAGGTGTGGTTAAGAAGTTTACCGTGAATCATTCACTTTTCATAAACACACCTTTGTATCCGCTTTTGCGTAACCACTTTTTATAGCGAAATACCAGCAGCACAATAAAACAGGAGGCGTAGATAATAGGGGACGGTGACAACACTTTGACCGACCATAGGTAATGAACCGGGAGTAAAATGGCAGTCAGGTAGACGTAGTTGTGCAACGTTTGCCAGCGTTTGCCCATTTTACGCTGTGCGGCCTGCGTGGAGGTCAGCGTCAGCAGGAGTAAGATAACCCAACCCGTCATGCCCAGCGTGAGCCATGGCCGTGAAACCAGCTCTCGCCCCAACAATCCCAAATTTTGTATACCCAGCTCTAAAAGCGCATAGCTGGTCAGATGCAGTGTGGCCCAGGCAAAGCACCATAATCCTAACAAGCGTCGGGTACGAAACAGCAAAGGCTGCTTTGCATAGCGTGCGAGCGGCGATACCAGCAGGGTAGCAAGCAAGAATTTTAGCGCAGTAATGCCGGTAAAATGCTGAATGTCTTTCCCGGGATCGGCGCCCAGCGCACTCTGTTGCACTGCCCAGAAGAGCCATAGCAGGGGTAAAAAACCGGCGAGATGCAGTAGCACTTTCAGGCCGGTTATCTGCTTTGCCGTTAATCTCACTTAAAAGTTCTCCCGTAGATCCATACCCCGATATAAAGAAGCCACCTCATTGGCGTAACCGTTAAAAAGCAACGTCGGCTGGCGTTGTACATCGAGAATCCCGCCGGAACCGATAAAACGTTCCGTCGCCTGAGACCACCGGGGATGATCGACATGTGGATTAACATTGGCGTAAAAACCGTATTCGTTCGGCGCTGACATATTCCAGGTCGTCGGCGGGCGCTCACGTGTCAGCTTGATACTGACGATCGATTTAATACCCTTGAAGCCATATTTCCAGGGGACCGTCAGGCGTATCGGCGCCCCGTTTTGCGGCGGCAATGCTTTGCCATACACGCCCACGGTCAGAAGGGTAAGAGGGTGCATGGCCTCATCCAAACGCAAACCTTCAACATAGGGGTATTTCAACCCACCACCAATGAAGCGATCTTTCTGACCGGGCATTTCATCGGGGGCGTAGCGTGTTTCAAAGGCAACGTATTTGGCGTCGCTGGTGGGTTCAACCTGCGCCAATAATTTATGTAAGGGAAAGCCAATCCACGGCACAACCATCGACCACGCTTCAACGCAACGCATCCGGTAAATACGTTCTTCTAACGGAAAACGTGTGGTCAGCGCATCATGATCCAACGTTAAGGGTTTGTTCACCTCACCGCTGATGGTTAATGTCCAGGGATCGGTTTTCAGGCTACCGGCATTGGCGGCAGGATCGGCCTTATCCAGACCAAATTCATAGAAATTGTTATAGCCCGTTACCTTGTCTTCCGGCGTCAGGGGTAGTGTGCTTTGCCAGGCATCCGGTTTTATGAACTCAAGCGGTTTCCCCGCCGGTGCAGGCGCGCGATCGTTACCCTTAAACCAATTCAGTAGATTCGCCTGCGTCGGGGAGGAGAGAGAAGCGGCTGCAGCGCCTATTCCAAGCGCTTTGAGGACCTGTCGTCTTTGCATAAAAAAAACTGATTCGGCGGTAACATCAGCTTCCCGAAGTGGACGTTTTTTCTGCATAACTGTTCCTTTTTATTTTCATGTTAGGGAAAACAAAGCGACGTTTCCCTGTTGATGCGTGACTTTCTGTAACGACATCCTGGATCCAGGCGTATCCCAGGATCCTCACGAAAAGTTAAAAATTTTGTGATAACTTCCGCCCCTTGCCTGAGGTAAGCTTTCAGTACAACGAGAGGGGATGACACTGATGGCCGGCGCAAAAAAGATATTTTTGGTGGAAGATGACAGCGATATTGCCTCACTTTTGCAGCTTAGCCTGAAGGATGAGGGATATGAAATTATCCATGAGGCGGATGGAACGCGCGCGCTTGAACAACTGGAAAAACATGTCTGGGATGCGGTTATCCTCGATTTGATGCTGCCGGGTGTCGATGGTCTGGAAATATGTCGTCGCATTCGTCAAATGAGTTTCTATTTACCCGTCATCATTATTAGTGCCCGCACCAGTGAAACTCACCGCGTTCTGGGGCTGGAGATGGGAGCCGATGATTATTTAGCCAAACCTTTCTCCGTACTGGAACTGATGGCCCGCGTGAAGGCGCTGTTTCGCCGTCAGGAGGCGATGAGTCAGAATCTACGTTTGGAGGCGGGGATCATTAGCGTCCATGGCGTGGAGATTGATCCCTTAGCCCGAGAAGTCCGCCAGCATGGCAAATCAATCGATTTGACGCCCCGTGAGTTCGATCTGCTCTATTTTTTCTCTCGTCATCCCGGCGAGGTTTTTTCGCGTCAGGCGCTGTTAGATCATGTGTGGGGCTACCAGCACGAAGGGTATGAGCATACGGTGAACAGTCATATTAATCGTCTGCGGACCAAGATTGAAAAAGATGCTGCTGAGCCGGAAATTATTCTCACCGTTTGGGGACGAGGTTATAAGCTTGCGGCGAATAACGCGGAGCATCAGTCATGATTTATCGACTGTCTTTAAGCCAGCGGCTGACCCTGGTATTTACCGCGATTATGTTGATTTGCGCGGTAGCCGTCAGCGTTGTCCAGCTACGTAATAGTCAAAAATATGGCGACGCCATGGTGCAAAGGCTGTCGCTGGAACTGGCGAGCAAGATTGTCAAAAGTGAGTCACTGATTGATACCCGCGGGCAGATCAATCGACAGACGTTAAAAGGACTGTTTAATCACCTGATGACGCTCAATCCAAGCGTCGAACTGTATCTGGTTTCACCAGCAGGTGACATACTCGCCGATGCCGCACCGCCCGGGCATATTCAGCGCCAGAAAATTACCGTGCAGCCGATTCAGGATTTTCTAAATTCGGATGCTTTGCCAGTGTATGGCGATGATCCGCGCAGCAATCAGCAGAAGGTCTTTAGTGCGGCGCCAGTGATGCTTAACGGCCAACTGCATGGTTATCTGTACATTATTCTCCAGGGCGAAAATCTGCATATGCTGGCAAATACTGCCTGGCAGAAAACGCTCTGGAACACGGTGGCAGGAACGTTAATTCTGGTTTTATTAGCCGGCGGAATTGCGGGCTTACTGGTGTGGCGATGGGTGACGCATCCGGTAAAAAGGTTGACCGCGCAGGTGGTCAAAATGGAGCAGGACAGTATTAGCGTCATTAAGCAGTTGGCGCAGAAAAAGCCCGATCCGTCACCGGGGAATGAAATTGCGTTGTTGAACAATGCGTTTATAGAGCTGGCACAGCAAATTGCGCAGCAGTGGGATCTGTTAGCTGACAGCGATCGCCAGCGCAGAGAGTTTATTGCCAATATATCTCATGATTTACGCACGCCGCTCACCTCGCTGCTGGGCTATCTGGAAATGTTGTCGCTGAAAGCCGACACGATAACGCCAGAGGAAAACAGGCATTATCTTAGTATCGCGTTGCGCCAAGGGCATAAGGTTCGCCATCTGTCACAACAACTGTTTGAGCTGGCGAGGCTGGAGCACGGCGGCATAAAACCTCAGCGCGAACGTTTTGCTTTTGGCGAGTTGATCCAGGATGTGGCGCAGAAGTTTGATCTCCCTGTTGCCACACGCCATTTGCAGTTACACCTTGATGTGATGGGGCCGTTACCGCTGGTAAATGCCGATTTATCGATGATGGAAAGGGTGGTGACGAATTTGCTGGATAATGCTATCCGCCATACGCCTGACGGGGGGGATGTATGGCTAAAAATCTGGCGTGATGAAGACCGACTGGTCGCAGAGGTGCAGGACAGCGGTCCAGGCGTGGAAATGGGGGTACGCGAAGTGTTATTTCAGCGCCCAACCGCGTTAACTCCCCGTGAGCAGCGCGGCGGTCTGGGATTGCTGATTGTGCGAAGAATGCTTGAACTGCATGGCGGCGATATCAATCTGGTTAATTCAACGGCAGGCGCGTGCTTCCGCTTTTGGTTGCCGCTGACGGATTCTCCATACATAGGGTAAATGTTGGTAGGTTGTCAGTGATAATGAGAATTTTTATCATATATAGATAACTCATCATCTTATACTCGACAAGTGCAAGGAGATTGTATGTCACAGGATGTCGACAACCAATATATCGCCCGGACCAAAGCCGTTGCTGGCTGTTTTTCTATGTTTTTGCTGATGTTTGGCCTCACGTTTACCCCGTTGTTTTTTCCCGCAAGCCAGGAGCTGCTCGCCAAAGGATTACTCTTCCCGCTGTTGTTTATGCTGGAATTTATCGTATTGGTTCCGCTGTATTATTTCTTCTTCAGGAAAAGAGAAGGGCTGGGCAAAGGGATCTTCAATGCCCGCTGGTTTGGCATTTTATTTGCGGCCCTGCTTTTTATTCAGCTTATCTTGCCGTGGTTGATAGGTCTCAGACAAACCGAAGCGTGGGTAACCAGCCAGATATCTTTAAACAACTACGCGCTGTGGTTATCCACTCTGACCCTGATATTTTTTGCGCCAGTTTATGAAGAAATTGTTTTCAGGGGCTGTTTATTCAACGCATTCCAGTATTGGTTCAATAATAAAACCTGGCTGTCGTCAGTCGTGGTATCGATCATTTTTGCCGTGATGCATACCCAGTATGTGGATCTGCGCACGCTGCTGATGCTGTTTCTTGTGTCGCAGGTTTTAATCCTTGCCAGACTGAAAAGCAACGGACTGTTGATGCCGATGACGCTGCATATCGTGATGAACGGGACGGTTATTGTCCTGCAAATGGCCGCGTCTTCATAAGTGATGATGCCCGAAGCCGGGCATCCTTGATTAAACGTGCAGACGATGGTGCAAACGCGCACCGACCAGCAACGCCAGCACCAGCATCAGGGCGATAAATCCGCCCACGCCGTTCCAGCCGTAGCTATGCCAGAACACACCGCCCAGCGTACCGGCAATACTGGAGCCCAGGTAATAGCTGAACAGATACAGGGAAGAAGCCTGGCCTTTAGCGCGTTTTGCTCGTGGTCCAATCCAACTACTTGCCACAGAGTGCGCGGCAAAGAACCCGGCAGAAAAGAGCAGCATCCCGGCGAAGATCAGCCATAGTGAGGTAAACAGGGTCATCAATAGCCCAAAAAGCATCACGCCGGTTGAAACGATCATCACCGGGCCGCGGCCATAGCGGGTGGTCATGGAGCCTGCTTTCGGTGAACTCCAGGTCCCGGTCAGATATGCCACGGATAACAGGCCGACAACAGCCTGACTGAGTTCCCACGGAGAGAGCATCAGGCGATAGCCGATGTAATTAAACAGTGTGACAAACGACCCCATCAGCAAAAAACCTTCCGCAAACAGTAGCGGTAACCCTCTGTCGCGCCAGTGCAAACGGAAATTGATGAACAATGATTTAGGTCGTAGCGACGTGGGCCTGAAATGACGGGACTCTGGCAAAATTTTCCAGAACATCAGCGCGGAGGCGAGGGCAAAACAGCCGATCGCCGCCAGCGCGATACGCCAGTTGAAAAAGTCGGTGAATACGCCGCTGATCAAGCGACCACTCATACCGCCAATTGAGTTGCCACTGATATACAAACCCATTGAGAAAGCCACGAAGCTGGGATGAATTTCCTCACTCAGATAGGTCATCCCCACCGCCGCCACGCCGCTCAGCGACAGACCGATCAGCGCGCGCATGATTAAAATCCCGTGCCAGCTGGTCATCATTGTTGAAAGCAGCGTACAGCAGGAGGCGAGTAGCAGTGCCGTAACCATTACCGGCTTACGACCTATCGCATCGGAAAGTGGGCCAGTAAACAGTAAACCGATGGCCAGCATTGCCGTAGAGATGGAAAGCGAAATACTGCTGCTGGCAGGGGAAACCCCAAACTCGTGCGAGAGCACCGGCAGTATGGGCTGCACGCAATAGAGCAGGGCAAATGTCGCCAGCCCGGCAGAAAACAGCGCCAGCGTAACGCGCATAAAAGGGGATGTACCGCGTTTGATAAAACCATCCGGCAGGGTAACGCTCTCGTCAATATCGCTTGCCGGCGCGGTATCGACCGTTGTTGTACGACTCACTTGGAATCCTTGCTTAATATTTTGCTACTACAGGACCAGCCTTAAGAGTATGAAAATCCCAATATTCTGTCTAATATATTAATAATCTCAAATAATATTTTAAAAATATGAATATCGAACTTCGTCATTTACGCTACTTCGTGGCGGTTGCGGAAGAGTTGCATTTTGGTCGGGCGGCAGCGCGGCTGAATATTTCGCAACCACCGTTAAGCCAGCAGATCCAAATCCTGGAACAACAGATTGGCGCCCGGTTATTGGCGCGAACTAACCGTAGCGTGGCCCTCACTGCCGCCGGAAAACAGTTTCTGGCGGACAGCCGACAGATCCTTAGCCTGGTTAATGAAGCCGCCGCCCGGGCAGAGCGTTTGCATCTCGGAGAAGCAGGGGAATTGCGTATCGGCTTTACGTCATCAGCGCCGTTTATCAAAGCGGTGTCAGATACGCTCTCCCTGTTTCGCCAGCGCTATCCTGTGGTGCATATGCAAACCCGCGAAATGAATACGCGCGAGCAAATTGCCCCACTTAACGAAGGCACTCTGGATCTGGGGCTTATGCGCAACACGCAACTCCCGGAAACGCTGGCGCGAGAGGTTATTCTGCATGAACCGCTGATGGCGATGATCCCACGAGCGCATCCGTTGGCGCAAAAGCCCGTAGTGACGCTGACTGAGCTGGCTAATGAGCCATTTGTCTTTTTTGACCCGCATGTGGGAACGGGGTTGTATGACGACATTTTGGGCCTGATGCGTCGCTATGACCTCAAACCGACGATTACTCAGGAGGTAGGCGAGGCGATGACCATCATTGGGTTAGTGGCCGCGGGGTTGGGCGTTTCGATCCTGCCCGCTTCCTTTAAACGGGTGCAACTGTATGAAATGTGCTGGATCCCGATAGCGGAAGAAGATGCCGTCTCCGAAATGTGGTTAGTCTGGCCTAAGCATCATGAGCAAAGTCATGCCGCGCAACGTTTTCGTGAACAACTGCTGGCGGCGGTCCAGGCGATTAATTTAGTTTAAATATGGGTGAAAATGTGCAGTAAATCACAAGGCTAAGTAAAAAGTTGACGGAAGCCATTGAAGTGCTTCACCATAGCCCGCAGATTATTTCGGAGCGCGAAAATAAAGGGAGTAAGTGGTGGTTGCTGATAGTCAGCCTGGGCATATCGATCAAATTAAGCAGACCAATGCGGGCGCGGTCTATCGCCTGATTGATCAGCTGGGACCGGTATCGCGTATTGATCTCTCTCGCCTGGCACAATTAGCGCCTGCCAGTATTACCAAAATTGTCCGCGAAATGCTTGAAGCCCACCTGGTACAAGAGCTGGAAATCAAGGAGGCAGGGAGTCGTGGGCGTCCGGCCGTGGGGCTGGTTGTCGAAACCGAAGCCTGGCATTATCTATCCATTCGCATCAGTCGCGGCGAGATTTTTCTGGCGCTGCGCGATCTGAGCAGCAAGCTGGTGGTTGAGGATTGCCTGGAAATGGCGCTGGTCAGTGAAACACCTCTGCTGGCGCGTATCATTACCCAGGTCGATCAGTTTTTCATCCGCCACCAGCAAAAGCTGGAACGCTTGACCTCCATCGCCATCACGCTACCTGGCATAATCGATACCGAAAACGGCATCGTACATCGCATGCCGTTTTACGATGATGTCAAAGAGATGCCGTTGGGCGAAGCGCTCGAAAACCATACCGGCGTGCCGGTCTATATTCAGCATGATATCAGCGCCTGGACCATGGCGGAGGCGCTTTTTGGCGCGTCACGTGGCGCACGCGATGTCATTCAGGTCGTTATTGACCATAACGTCGGTGCAGGGGTGATAACCGACGGTCATTTACTGCATGCCGGGAGCAGTAGCCTGGTGGAAATTGGTCATACGCAGGTGGATCCTTACGGTAAACGCTGCTATTGCGGTAATCATGGCTGTCTGGAAACTATCGCCAGCGTCGACAGCGTGCTGGAACTGGCGCAGGTGCGGCTGAAGCAGTCAATGAGCTCTTCACTGCATGGACAACCGTTAACGGTAGACGCACTGTGTCTGGCGGCGATGCAGGGTGATTTATTGGCAAAAGATATCATTAGCGGCGTCGGGACCCACGTCGGACGCATCCTTGCCATCATGGTGAATTTGTTCAACCCGCAAAAGATATTGATTGGTTCTCCGCTCAGCAAAGCGGCGGATATACTGTTTCCCACCATTGCTGACAGCATTCGTCAGCAGGCGCTCCCGGCGTATAGTCAGCATATTGTGGTCGAAAGTACGCAGTTTACCAACCAGGGAACCATGGCGGGGGCTGCGCTCGTTAAGGACGCGATGTATAACGGTTCTTTGTTGATACGTCTATTACAGGGTTAACATTTTTTAACTGTTGTACGAAAAATTGCGCTATCTCAAGCTGATTCCGGTCGTCATACCTTAGACTTTCTCCACTGTTTTATTTTCCTGACTTATATTTTCAAAGCATAACGGTGGAGTTAGTGATGCTGAAGCGTTTCTTTATTACAGGTACAGACACTTCTGTTGGGAAGACCGTGGTTTCCCGCGCATTACTACAAGCGTTGGCGTCAGGGGGTAAAAGTGTCGCGGGCTACAAACCGGTAGCCAAAGGAAGTAAGGAGACACCTGAAGGTTTGCGCAACAAAGATGCGCTGGTGCTGCAAAGTGTTTCATCTATCGAACTGCCGTATGAGGCGGTCAACCCGATTGCGCTGAGCGAGGACGAAAGCAGCGTAGCGCATAGTGGTCCGGTCAATTACACCTTGCTATCCAACGGTCTCGCAAGTCTGAGCGAAAAAGTCGATCACGTTGTCGTGGAAGGTACCGGCGGCTGGCGGAGTCTGATGAACGATCTGCGCCCGCTATCTGAATGGGTGGTACAGGAACAAATGCCGGTGCTGATGGTGGTGGGTATACAGGAAGGTTGTATTAATCATGCCATTCTTACCGCACAGGCGATCGCCAGCGACGGATTGCCGCTGCTGGGCTGGGTCGCAAACCGAATCAACCCAGGGCTGGCGCATTATGCGGAAATCATTGACGTGCTGAGCAAAAAATTACCTGCGCCGCTAATCGGCGAACTGCCGTATCTGCCTCGCGCAGAGCAGCGAGAGCTGTCACAGTATATCCGTCTGTCAATGCTTGGCAGCGTGCTGTCGGTAGATAGAGTCCTGGCGTAACGTTCTCGACAGCACTGACGCCACCACGCAGGCGATCAGTAATCCGGGGAGCAAGCGATACTCCCCGGTCATTTCACAAACCATCAATGTAGACATAATTGGCGCATGCGTGGTTGCTGCCAGTAGCGTGGCCATCCCCGTTAATCCCAGCAGAATGGCAATTTCATCCGGACCCGGAAGCCATAATCCCCATGTCCGTCCCAGCAGCATGCCGACAGACAGACCGACAAACAGCGTTGGCGTAAACACCCCGCCCGGCGCACCGGAGCCACTGCTGGCAAGCACCGCCAGTAATTTGCAGATAAAGATCCCGCTAACCACGGTCAATAGCGGTGGCGAGAGCAGATATGACTGCACCACGCTGTAGCCATTTCCCCAAACGGCAGGAGTGAGCAGCGACAACAGGCCAACGATCAACCCGCCAAGCGCCAGTTGCCACGGTGGCGAGAGTTTTAAGCGCAAAAAACCGTTATGGCTGGCGGTCATCAACCACATAAACAACGGACCGCAGAAGCCGGCAACCAGACCTGTGCTGACTATCATGGCGTATTCCAGCACATGCAGTTCCCGTGTGAAGTGCACGGCATAGAGCAACGCATTGCTGTCGCTCAGTACATTGGTGGTCAGCAAGGCGACGACGGCGGATACCACCACCGGTCCCAGCGAGGCGAGGATCATCGTGCCAAACAGGACTTCAGCAATAAATAAACTGCCCGCCAGCGGGGCATGATACGCGCCGGCCATACCTGCTGCCGCTCCACAGGCGATCCATAATTTCCATTCGGCGCGCGGTGTGAAACGTTGAGCAAAGCTGGACGCGGCCAGCGCCGCCAGCAAAATCATGGCACCTTCACGCCCGATAGCACTGCCGCTGGCGACAACCAGTAACGATGCCACTGACTTTACCAGGCTGGCGCTGACGTCGAATTGACCGTCCGTTTGCAGGGCTTCCATGTAATCTGTGGGAGCCTGTGGTCGTAAACGGTTGAATTTTTGCCAACCCCAGAGCAGTAAGCCTGCTGCCAGGCCGCCCAGCGCGGGCGTCAGCATGCGTCTTAACGGAGAAAGATTTGTCGCCGCATTGACCAGACTGCCCGTGTCGTTACTCAGGAACAACCATTCAAGAAGGAACATGGCATGGCGAAAGCCTGCGACGGCCAACGCGGCAAGGATACCAATCAGCGCGGCGATCAGCAGGCGGCGAAACATAGCGCGCAGGTCAGGATAAGCATGTAAATGGTGCATGAGTGGCCAGACAGGGAAATTCAGAGGCTTTATTTTGCGGCTATTTGGCAACAGAAGCAAAAGCTCAGCGTGCGCAACGGTATTATGCAGGCAGGATACTTCCTGCCTGTGGCGACATTAACGAAACAACGGCTTATCGGCTACTGGAATTAATAATTGCGATCGCCACTTTGCCAGTGTCAGGCGCGCCAGTTCAGCCAGAGCCTGGTAGAACGGGTGGTTCGCATGTTCGATAAACACGTCAAGGAAACGCGTTGACCACGGTAGCAGATGCCAGGCTAACAACTGTTCGCACTCGGTGTGGCGTCCGTTTTCAGCAAGCCAGGCCGTCAGTAACAGCAGCGCGCCAAAGTGATCTTCCGGTTCATTTTGCTGCACGGCAAACTGGATCCCGTTGTCACGCATCCACTGACGTAATGCCAGCGTGGAATCGCCAAACAAGACATTTTCACGATCCAGCCAGACGGAACCCCAGGGCGGAGAAGGTAGCGCGTAAGGGCCGACAAACAGTCGCTGCCAGGCTTGCGGGAGCGGCTCATCGGCCTCGGTCTGCAGTAGTTCAGCCAGCGCAGAAAGGGCCGTGGGTTCAAGCGGCCACTGCGCCTGCCAGCCATCGGTTTTTAGCGCACTGACCAGCGCAGAAGCTTCTGTACTGTCTGGCGCATAGTAGAACAGCGCACCCAATACGCGCGCCGCGGTAGAGAAGTTGTCACGTTGTGAAAAATGGGTCATGCAAACAATCCTGAAAAGTGCGGGTTGCCCCGCACCCGAGTATTAACCTGCAACAGCCATTCCGACTGTCATATGTAAGCCATAAAACAAACCGCGGCCAATAATTTCACCGGCAAGCACGAAAATTAAACCCAGCGCCAATCCGCCGACAGCCGGTTCTTTGCGACGAATTAGCGGGCATATCCAGCAACCCAGCCCCGCAGCCAGCATCACGATGCGCCAGACCTGTAAGCTTGCGTAGTCGGGAACCAGAGCGCTGGCGTGTTGTACCGAACTGTGAATTTCGCTGAGCGATACGCCCTGCAAAACGATAATGGCCACACTCACCAGTAGGGCAAGTATGCTGATTCCGGCGAATCTGGCGGCGTTAAACGACACGCTTGCAGCGCGTAGCAGCAGGGCGGCAAACAGCGGGCCACTCAGCAACATCGTCATGAAAAACGCCAGCGTAGTATAGCCATTATACCAGGTCGGAACGGTGTCTATCTGGTAGACGTTAGTCATCGCCAGAACAAAAACCAGACCAAGCAACATGCTGAGCAGCAGCCAGATTTTACCTAACAAAGCCGGCATTTTACCGAGAAACGCCACCAGCCACCACAGGCCACCAACAGCGAAAAACAGCGAACCGCTGGCGATTTCGTTACTGAGCGCCGATGCGCCGATTCTGTTCAGCGAGTTAAACGCGCGTAGCGGTGAACCTAAATGCATTATTGAGGCGAGAAAGGCGATGCCCATTACCAGCCACAGAAAAAACATACTGCGCACGATACGTTGTTTTGCCACATCGTCTTTGGTGGTTAACCAGCCATACCCACTCACGATCAGCGCCCCGGCCACACATTGACCCAGCACCGTAAACAGGACCAGCGGCCATTCATGCCATCCATTTCCCATTTTACACCTCCTTCGGATTAGCCAGAAAACCCGTGGTATCCCCGGTCGGGCGGCTATTGGCATTGGGTTTAATCACAATACTCGGCCTGGTAAAATGCGCGCCCGGTAACGGGGCAACCGCCGCCAGCTCACCATGTTTTTTGCGCAGCTCATCAAGCGGACCAAAGTCCAGCGCGCGTAGCGGACAGGACTCGACGCAGACAGGCTTTTTGCCGTCGGCGACGCGATCATGACAGCCATCGCACTTGGTCATATGACCTTTAGCTGCATTGTACTGCGGCGCGCCGTATGGGCAGGCCATGTGGCAGTAGCGGCAGCCTATGCATACGTCTTCATCCACCACGACAAAACCATCTTCACGTTTATGCATGGCGCCACTTGGGCAAACCTTGGTACAGGCTGGATCTTCGCAGTGATTGCAAGAAATGGAGAGGTAATAGGCGAAGACATTCTGATGCCAGACGCCGTTATCCTCCTGCCAGTCACCGCCCGCGTATTCATAAATCCGTCGAAAGCTCACCTCAGGCGTGAGATCTTTGTAGTCTTTGCAGGCCAGTTCGCAGGTTTTGCACCCGGTGCAACGACTGGAATCAATAAAAAATCCATACTGAGTTGTCATGGGCTAGTCCTTAAACCTTCTCGATCTCGACCAGGTTAGTGTGCTGTGGGTTGCCTTTTGCCAGCGGTGAAGGGCGCTGGGTTGTCAGCGTATTGACGCAGGCACCATGGTCAATTTTATCGCCAGCCATATCGGCATCGTGCCATGCGCCCTGACCCATTGCGCTTACGCCGGGCAGGATCCGCGGCGTCACTTTGGCCGGGATACGCACTTCACCACGATCGTTAAAGACCCGCACCACATCGCCGTTTCTGATTCCCCGCTTTTGGGCATCGACGGGGTTGATCCATATTTCCTGGCGGCAGGATGCCTGGAGAACATCAATATTCCCGTAGCTGGAGTGGGTGCGGGATTTGTAGTGGAAACCAAACAACTGCAGCGGGAATGAACTGCGTTTTGGATCGTCCCATCCTTCAAACGTTGAGGCGTAAATGGGAAGTGGGCTTATCACCTCATCCTTTTGCAACTCCCAGGAGTTGGCAATTTTCGCCAGTCGGCTGGAGTAGATTTCAATCTTGCCAGAGGGGGTTTTGAGCGGGTTGGCCTGCGGATCGTCGCGGAATTTTTTGTAGGCGACAAAGTGTCCGTTGGGATCTTTGCGTTTATAGATCCCCATTTTCTTCAGCTCGTCATAAGAAGGGAGCGCGGGGTCTTTAGCCAGCATTTTTGCATACAGATACTGGAGCCACTGTTCCTGGGTACGGCCTTCAGTAAAACGTTGGTAGATATCGTCGCCAAGACGTTTCGCTACTTCGCTCATTATCCAGTAGATCGGTTTACGTTCGAACTTAGGCGACGTCGCGGGTTGAATAAAAATGAGGTACCCCATGTTGCCCGCGTAGTCGTTGGGAATAATATCCTCCTGTTCGACGGTCATTAAATCAGGCAGCAGAATATCGGCATATTTGGCCGAAGATGTCATGAAGTTTTCGATGACCACTATCATTTCGCATTTCGTCTCGTCCTGAAGGATCTCATGCGTTTTATTGATATCTGAGTGCTGGTTGGTGATGGTGTTGCCCGCATAGTTCCAGATAAATTTTATCGGCACGTCGAGCTTATCTTTCCCACGAACGCCATCGCGGGTAGCGGTCATTTCCGGGCCCCGGACGATGGCGTCGGTCCAGCTAAAGCAGGATATCTGAGTCTTGATGGGATTTTCAGGCAGTGGCATGCGCTCAATCGTGATGGTGTAGGTTGATTCTCGTGCGCCGCTATTGCCGCCGTTGATGCCGACGTTGCCGGTCAGAATAGGCAACATGGCGATCGCGCGTGAGGTTAGTTCACCGTTAGCCTGACGTTGAGGACCCCAACCCTGGCAAATATACGCCGGTTTAGTGCTGCCGATTTCCCTTGCCAGTTTGATTATGCGCTCGACTGGGATCCCGGTGATGTGCGAGGCCCATTGTGGCGTTTTGGCGATACCGTCATCACCGTTGCCAAGAATATAAGCTTTGTAATGCCCGTTAACGGGAGCATCGGCGGGCAGGGTTTTCTCGTCATAACCGACGCAGTATTTGTCGAGAAACGCCTGATCGACAAGATCTTCGTTAATCATGACCCAGGCGATTCCCGCTACGAGTGCAGCGTCGGTGCCCGGACGAATAGGGATCCACTCATCCTCTCGACCCGCTGCAGTATCGGTATAGCGGGGGTCAATGACGATCATCCGGGCGTTTGAGCGCTCCCGGGCTTGCTCCAGAAAGTAAGTTATGCCGCCGCCGCTCATGCGCGTTTCGGCAGGGTTATTGCCGAACATCACCACCAGTTTCGTGTTTTCGATGTCTGAGGTACTGTTGCCTTCGTTTGAGCCATAGGTATAAGGCATTGCCGCCGCGATTTGCGCGGTGCTATAGGTACCGTAATGGCTCAGGAATCCGCCATAGCAGTTCATCAGGCGAGCGACCAGTGAGGCATAAGGGGAGGAGCGTGTAATGTTGCCGCCGACAATGCCAGAGGTGTAGTTGATATACACGGCTTCATTACCGTATTTCTGTACGGTATTTTTAAACTGGCGCTGATAGTATCCAGGGCTTCCTGCCAGGTTATGCGCTCAAATTTACCTTCACCGCGCTTACCCACGCGTTTCATTGGATAGTTGAGGCGATCCGGATGATTAATTCGGCGACGGATAGAACGACCACGCAAACAGGCGCGAACCTGGTGCTGACCATAAATATCATCCCCGGTCGTATCGGATTCTACCCATACGACCTCATCGTCTTTGACATGAAGTTGCAGGGCACAACGGCTTCCGCAGTTCACGGAGCAAGCCCCCCAAACGACTTTTTCTTCTGCTGGTTGTAATGCTTGTTGTACCGCAGCCGCTGCGGAGCGCATTCCGAAAGGTAATGAGAGTCCGCCTGCGGCAAGCGCCAGCGAACCAATAGCCGAGGATTTCACTAACGTCCTGCGGCTGATGCCTCCATATTGCTCAGTTTCAGACATAACTCCCTCCATTATAGTTATCGCTATATATTAATTTCTATAACGAAATTAATAGCATGCTAATAATGGAGTGAGTTTACCCACTTATAGGCATGTCACCTTAATGCATATCAAAGGGGAGCGACCCTCCGCGAGCGGAGGGCACTATTTATTTTATTGCGGCTCGGCAGCATGCCCGTCCTGGGCAGGGGTGCTATTGGCGGGGGCATTGCCACTGTTGGTCCGGGTATAGAGAATCTTATGCGTATCGTTTGCACAATGTCCCACTACCAGGGAATCAGGTTGATCGGCCTGATCGTTGGGGACGATACTCAGCGTAAAGCTGGATTCCGCTACGCCATTATTTATGATGCGCTGCTCAATATCGCTCTTAACGCGTTCGCAGGACGCTGGCGCCGCCAGAACTTGCGGGGAAGCAGCTGCCAGTAAGATTGCGGCAATTCCTGTTATGTATTTCATCATCAGCTCCTTTTATGATCGACATGAACTAAGAGTAGCATTTCTGGTGTAAATAACTGTATTTGCTAATATGATTGAGAATTATCTTCTTATCCAGGTGAAAAATGTGAAGAAACAGACCCTGTTAGTTTTCCTGTGCGCCGTACTGGTCGGGTGTGATAACGCCAAAGGGCTGGTTTCTTTTACGCCGGAAATGGCCAGTTTTTCCAATGAATTTGATTTCGATCCGCTGCGTGGACCAGTGAAAGATTTCAGTCAGACGCTTCTAAATGATAAAGGTGAAGTTTCCAAGCGCGTTGTCGGTACGCTCTCGCAGGAAGGGTGTTTCGATACGCTTGAACTGCACGATATCGAAAACAATACCGGCATGGCGCTGGTTCTGGATGCCAACTACTATCGCGATGCCGAAACGCTGGAAAAAAAGATCCGCTTGCAGGGTAAATGCCAGCTAGCGGAACTGCCTGCTGCCGGTGTGGTGTGGGATACCGACGATAACGGCTTTGTCGTTTCCGCCACAGGAAAAGAGATGAAAGTCCAGTACCGCTATGACGCGGAAGGCTACCCGCTGGGTAAAACTACTGTCAGTAAAGACAATACCTTACTGGTTGATGCCAAACCGTCGGTTGATCCGCTGAAGAAGCTGGATTACACGGCGGTGAGTATGCTGAACAATCATCCATTAGGTAATGTCAGGCAAACGTGTAAGTACGATAACTACGCCAACCCGGTCAACTGCCAGCTGGTTATCGTCGACGAAAGCGTGAAGCCAGCAGTTGAACATCATTATTCGATTGAAAACACCATCGATTACTACTAGTCGCCTTTACTGAGCGGTAGGTTGTAGCAGGTTAGGACCTGACGTTTTGTGTTCCGCCAAATACTGCTGCTGGAAAATACACATACGGATGGTGTTGCGGTACTGGCCGTTAATAAAGAATTCATGAATCAGTTCACCTTCCACCATAAAGCCGAGTTTACGGTAGATGTGGATGGCTTTTTCGTTCTCTTTATCGACGATCAGATACAGCTTATATAAGTTGAGGACGGTAAAACCATAATCCATCGCCAGCTTTGCCGCCCGCGAAGCCAGACCTTTACCCTGATATTCAGGCGAAATAATAATCTGGAATTCAGCCCGGCGGTGGACGTGGTTAATCTCTACCAGCTCCACCAGCCCGGCTTTTTCACCTTCGCATTCCACCACGAAGCGACGTTCGCTTTGGTCGTGAATATGCTTGTCGTACAGGTCTGACAGCTCAACAAACGCTTCGTAAGGCTCTTCGAACCAGTAACGCATAACGCTGGCGTTGTTATCAAGCTGGTGGACAAAACGTAAATCTTCACGCTCCAGCGGGCGCAGCTTAACACTGAGGGCGCTAGTCATATTGTATCCTTGCAATATCCTTTAGGGTGCATAGCCATTATGGTGCAACGGTACGGCCAGTACGACGGTCGAGGCAGCGCAGGGTGTTAGGTTCCCAGTAGGCGTTAATATTGGCGCTCTGTTCGCACTTATCACGGCTATCAAAGGCCGCGTCGGCTTTGTCCCACTCTTTCTCAGTACGCTTGTTCACTTTCTGACGTAACTGGCGCGTATCGTTCCATTGTTCCTTTTCCATGGCGGCCTGTTGACGGCTTTGCGCACTGTCCCCGGATTCAATGACCAGTTTACTGGTTTCAGCAAATGCTGAAGAGGTGTACACAGCCGCCGCAAGCGTCAGCATAGCCGTCAGACACAGACGTTTGGTCAGTGTAATATTCATGGCGAATTCCTTTTATCAGAAAGGGAAAAACGATAAAACAGGGTTAAATTCTACACTATTCCTGCTTCAGGGCATACCCACTGAGCGGATATGGATACGTTGGCGATATTCTGTCGTATCATGGTTAAACCGAAGATAACTGAATAACGTCAATGCTGAAGACTACCTTTCTCTTTTTCGTCACTGCTTTATGCGAAATCATCGGCTGTTTTTTACCCTGGCTGTGGCTTAAACGAGGCGCGACGGCGTGGTTGTTGGTACCCGCCGGAGTGTCTCTGGCCTTATTCGTCTGGCTGTTGACGCTGCATCCGGCCGCGAGTGGGCGAGTTTACGCGGCCTATGGCGGCGTTTATGTTGTCACTGCGCTGCTATGGCTGCGCTTTGTCGATGGCGTAAAACTCAGCCTGTATGACTGGTCTGGTGCGCTGGTGGCCTTGTGCGGGATGCTGATTATTGTGGCTGGATGGGGGCGCGCATAGCGCCTTTTTTGTGATCAACGAGGGCTTTTTTGATCTTTATACTTGTATGGTAGTAGTTCAGTTGAGTAAATTTCCTGCATCACAAGAACAGATGTAAGGAATAAAAAATGAAGATTGTCGGGGCTGAAGTTTTTGTCACCTGCCCGGGGCGTAATTTTGTTACGTTAAAAATAACGACAGAAGACGGGATCACCGGGCTGGGAGATGCCACCTTAAATGGCCGCGAGTTATCCGTGGCGTCCTATCTGAAAGATCATGTCTGTCCGCAACTTATCGGACGCGACGCGCATCGAATCGAAGACATCTGGCAGTTTTTCTATAAAGGCGCCTACTGGCGTCGGGGGCCGGTCACCATGTCGGCGATTTCCGCAGTGGATATGGCATTGTGGGATATCAAAGCGAAAGCGGCGAACATGCCGTTGTATCAGTTGCTCGGCGGCGCATCGCGTGAAGGGGTCATGGTTTACTGCCACACCACAGGCCATACCGTAGATGATGTGCTGGAGGATTACGCGCGACATAAAGAGATGGGCTTTAAAGCGATTCGCGTACAGTGCGGCGTACCGGGTATGAAAACTACTTACGGTATGTCTAAAGGCAAAGGTTTGGCCTACGAACCCGCGACCAAAGGGCAGTGGCCGGAAGAGCAACTGTGGTCTACAGAGAAATACCTCGATTTCACGCCGAAACTGTTTGCCGCCGTTCGCGATAAATTTGGTTTTAACGAACATCTGCTACATGACATGCACCATCGCCTGACGCCGATTGAAGCTGCCCGGTTTGGCAAAAGCATTGAACAATATCGTCTGTTCTGGATGGAAGATCCCACACCAGCCGAAAACCAGGAGTGTTTCCGCCTGATCCGCCAGCATACGGTCACGCCGATTGCAGTAGGGGAAGTCTTCAATAGCATCTGGGATTGCAAACAACTGATCGAAGAACAGTTGATCGACTATATCCGCACCACCATTACCCATGCGGGCGGTATTACCGGTATGCGCCGTATTGCCGATTTTGCCTCGTTGTATCAGGTACGCACGGGGTCACATGGACCTTCCGATCTGTCACCCGTATGCATGGCCGCAGCACTGCATTTTGATCTGTGGGTGCCGAACTTCGGCGTTCAGGAATATATGGGGTATTCCGAGCAAATGCTGGAAGTGTTCCCGCATAACTGGACTTTTGATAACGGCTACATGCACCCGGGCGATAAGCCAGGCCTTGGTATCGAGTTTGACGAAAAACTGGCCGCGAAATATCCGTATGACCCGGCATATCTGCCTGTCGCTCGCCTGGAAGATGGTACGTTGTGGAACTGGTAAGGAGTGATTTGCTATGAAAAGTGTTGTGATTGAAAAACCAAATACGCTGGTCATTGCCGAACGGCCCGTTCCAGAGCCAGCAGCGGGAGAGGTCAGGGTGAAGGTAAAACTGGCGGGAATTTGTGGTTCCGATAGCCATATTTACCGCGGGCATAATCCATTTGCGCAATATCCTCGCGTTATCGGCCACGAATTTTTTGGCGTGATCGATGAGGTAGGTGAAGGTGTCGATCGTTCGCGAATAGGTGAGCGAGTGTCCGTTGATCCCGTTATCAGTTGCGGGCATTGCTATCCCTGTTCGATAGGTAAACCCAACGTTTGCACATCGCTGGTGGTGCTGGGTGTTCATCGCGATGGTGGTTTTAGCGAGTACGCCGTAGTGCCGGCAAAAAATGCCTGGCCGATCCCCGATACCGTACCAGATGAACATGCCGTCATGGTCGAGCCTTTTACCATCGCCGCGAACGTAACCGGGCAAATTAAACCCACAGAAAATGATATTGCGCTGATTTATGGCGCAGGGCCTATGGGGCTGACCACCGTACAGGCGCTTAAACGTGTCTATAAGGTAAAAACGGTGGTGATTGCCGACAGAATCGAAGAACGCCTGAGCATGGCGAAACGGTGCGGTGCTGACTGGGTAATAAATAACGGTCAGCAATCTTTGCACGATTTCCTGGCGGAAAAAGAGCTTAAGCCGACGATCATCGTAGATGCGGCCTGTCATCCATCCATTTTACAGGAGGCTATTACGCTGGCATCGCCAGCCGCGCGAATTGTTCTGATGGGCTTCTCTAGCGAACCTTGTCAGATTGTTCAGCAGGGTATTACCGGGAAAGAACTTTCAATTTATTCCTCAAGATTAAATGCCAATAAATTCCCGGTTGTTATTGATTGGTTGGTTAACGGACTTATTAGCCCTAATCAACTTATTACCCATACTTTTGACTATCACCACGTTACAGACGCAATTGAATTGTTTGAGAAAGATCAGCAGCACTGCTGCAAAGTTTTACTCACATTCACTGAATAATATAAATAACTGCGAGTAAGTGGTACGCATCTTACCTCTAAGAGATAGCCAATATGAATCAAGAAAAACACGAAAGATCCACCACAGATCTGGTCAGAGCCGCCGTATCCGGATGGTTAGGTACTGCGCTCGAATTTATGGATTTTCAGTTATATTCTTTGGGTGCCGCACTGGTATTCCATGAGATATTTTTCCCGGAACAATCTGCGGCGATGGCTCTCATTTTAGCGATGGGAACCTACGGCGCAGGATATATTGCTCGTATCGTCGGGGCATTTATATTTGGCAAGATGGGGGACAGCATCGGGCGTAAAAAGGTGTTGTTTATCACGATTACAATGATGGGGATTTGTACAACATTAATCGGCGTGCTGCCAACGTATGCGCAAATCGGTATCTTTGCGCCCATACTGCTGGTGACGCTGCGTATTGTGCAAGGACTTGGCGCGGGGGCTGAGATCTCCGGGGCGGGTACTATGCTTGCCGAGTATGCGCCGAAAGGAAAACGTGGGATTATTTCCTCACTTGTCGCCATGGGTACCAACTGTGGGACCCTTAGCGCAACGGCCATCTGGGCGGTGATGTTCTTTGCTCTTGACCGTGAAGAATTATTAGCCTGGGGATGGCGCATTCCGTTCCTGGCCAGTGTTGTGGTGATGATCTTTGCCATCTGGTTACGTATGAATCTCAAAGAAAGTCCGGTATTTGAGAAAGTGAATAATGAGGAAAATGCGCCTGCATTAAACAATTCGTCGGAAAATACGCTGGGCGCGATGTTTACCAGTAAATCCTTCTGGCTGGCCACCGGTTTACGTTTTGGACAGGCGGGAAACTCAGGATTAATCCAGACATTCCTCGCCGGTTATTTAGTGCAGACTTTGTTGTTTGATAAATCAATTCCCACTGATGCATTAATGATTAGCTCGGTACTGGGATTTATTACCATACCGCTGCTCGGTTGGTTGTCTGATAAATTTGGCCGTCGATTGCCATATATTATCCTCAATATCTCAGCCATTATTTTGGCTTACCCGATGTTGTCTATTGTAGTGGATAAAACGTATAGCCCTGGCGTTATCATGTCAGCATTGATTGTTATTCATAACTTTGCTGTGTTGGGATTATTTGCTCTCGAAAATATCACCATGGCTGAAATATTTGGTGCTCGCAATCGGTTTACGCGAATGGCGATTTCAAAAGAGGCGGGCGGATTGGTAGCCGTTGGTTTTGGGCCGGTTCTGGCCGGCATTTTCTGCAACATGACCAATTCCTGGTGGCCAATTCTGGCGATGGTTATTGCCTACTCACTGATCGGTCTGGTGTCCGCGTTGTTGATGCCGGAGGTCAAAGACCGCGATCTGAGCGTGCTTGAGGATGCCGCTGAAGTGAGTCAGACGGATAAAGTTCGTTGCTCAGCGACCCAGGTAAGCTAAGACCTGGCTGTAGCATGGACGGGGCGGTCATGCTCCGTTCATGCTATTACACAGCTTTAAATGATGTCATACCAATCATAAAAAGCTTAATGCAAATCAAAACATACAACCCTGCAGGCGTTACTCTGAGACAGTCCTGATTTCATTGATAAGTAGGTCATACCATGCAAAACAAGCTGTTAGCGGCAAAGGCTGCGCTTCCTGACTACGATCGTACTACTCTGATCCCGCGTATTGTTCATCTGGGATTTGGCGCGTTTCATCGCGCACATCAGGGTGTTTATGCTGACATCCTGGCTGCAGAACACGGCAGTGACTGGGGCTATTGCGAAGTGAATCTGATTGGCGGTGAGCAGCAGATTGCCGATCTGAAACAGCAAGATAATTTGTATACCGTTGCGGAGATGTCTGCGGATGCGTGGACTGCCAGAGTCGTTGGTGTGGTGAAAAACGCGCTGCATGCGCAGGTAGATGGTCTGGAAAGCGTACTGGCTGCGATGTGTGAACCGCAGGTGGCGATCGTTTCTCTCACCATCACCGAGAAAGGATATTGCCACTCTCCGGCGACGGGTCAACTGATGTTAGACAACCCCATGATTGCCGCCGATCTGCAAAATCCAAAACAACCAAAAACTGCGCCAGGCGTGGTGGTTGAAGCCCTGGCGCGTCGCAAAGCTGCGGGATTAGCCGCATTTACCGTGATGTCCTGCGACAACATGCCTGAAAACGGCCACGTTATGCGCAATGTCGTCACCGCGTATGCCCGGGCGGTAGATGCTGAACTGGCTACGTGGATCGAACAGCATGTGACGTTCCCCTCTACAATGGTGGACCGCATTGTTCCTGCGGTTACTCCGGATACGCTGGACAAAATTGAACACATCACCGGGGTACGCGACCCGGCAGGCGTAGCCTGTGAACCGTTCCGTCAGTGGGTAATTGAAGATAACTTTGTCGCCGGTCGTCCGGCATGGGAAAAGGCCGGGGCGGAGCTGGTATCGGATGTGATTCCGTTTGAAGAGATGAAACTGCGTATGCTCAACGGCAGTCACTCTTTCCTTGCCTATCTTGGTTATCTGGCGGGTTATCAGCATATCAACGACTGCATGGAGGATGAAAATTATCGTCTTGCCGCTCGAGCGTTGATGTTGCAGGAACAGGCGCCGACGCTGAAAGTGAAAGGGGTGGATCTGCAACACTATGCCGATCTGCTCATTGAGCGCTACAGCAACCCGGCACTGCGTCACCGTACCTGGCAGATTGCGATGGACGGCAGCCAAAAACTGCCGCAGCGTATGCTCGATTCAATTCGTTGGCACATTGCGCATGGCAGCCATTTTGCGCTGCTGGCACTGGGCGTAGCCGCCTGGATGCGCTATGTCGGCGGTGTGGATGAACACGGTCAGGCGATTGAAATCAGCGATCCGCTGTTGCCAGTGATCCAGACTGCGGTCCGCAGTAGTCACGAGGGGGAAGCGCGCGTTCAGGCGTTACTGGCGATTGATGCCATTTTTGGTCGCGAATTACCGCAGGTAGAACTGTTCAAAAGCCAGGTCACAGAAGCCTATCTTACTTTACTGGCTGAAGGGGCAAAGGCAACGGTTGCGAAGTATGCTGCAAAACTGAAGTAACCAAGGGCATCATTTATGTCGCCATCTGGCTTTAAACGGGCCAGATGGCGCAGTGTTTTCTGGCATTCACACCAATTAGTTCATGCCCAAACGAATCAACTCGAGTGGGGCATATTTGCCTTCACACCCTTCGATTGCCACTGTTTTGCCACGGCGAATTTGCTCAGCGGTCAGGCCATCGGTATCTATCGCTGTAATGCGGCCTGTGAGTCCGGTGTTGCTAATCATGACGCGACTGCCAGTGGTGATTGCGTTACGGTTACGATCGTATGTTTTCATGGTGTTTTCTCCTTTCCAACTCACCGTCAAAGCCCGTGGGCTTTTAGTCCCACGTAACGGGCGCAATATAAATACGCTTCTCGTTAATGATTTTTTTTGTTTTCGATCAAAGTCACAGCTTTTTTTAGGCAGATGTGCAGGAGAGGGGAAAACGTTGAAAAACTCACCCCGCAGAGAGGTGAGCGTCATATTAATCTTCGCTGAACCAGTCGCTATTTTCCTGGCGAATAAGCTGAACAGACTCACCGATTTCCTGAAGGTGCAGCATCATTGCACGCTCGACGCCGTCACCATCATGTTTTTCAAGTGCGGCAAAGATATCGTGATGCTGGCGCAGCAGCATTTCAGGAGGGGAAATGTGATCCAGGCTCATATAGCGAACGCGGTCAATGGTGGCCTTTATATTCTCGACGGTGTCCCAGGCGAGCTGGCACTCGGCGATTAAAGCCAGTTTCTGATGAAACTCATCGTCAAGCTGGAAGAAATCATTAATTTGTTTTCGGTCAATCGCGATACGCTGCTGATGCAGATTCTGTTCGAGCTGATAGCACTGTTTATCGGTGATCAGGGCGGCGGCGCGGCGGACCACGGCACATTCAATCGCCTGGCGAACAAAACAGCCATTTTGCACCTGCGACAGCGAAATTTTGTTCACGTAGCTGCCACGCTGCGGACGGATCTGAATCAGACCGTTCTCTGCCAGTTTGATGAATGCCTCTCGTACCGGCTGGCGTGACACATTAAAGCGTACAGAAACTTCTTTCTCCGACAGCGGCGTACCCGGCGCAATCAGACAGTGCACGATATCACGACGAAGAATACGGTAAATCTGCTGATTTACAGGCTGTGTAGGGTTGAGCTGCGTTTCTACGGTCATTCATTCTTACTTTTTAGAGAGTTAACCCAGATATTTTATCACTTATTTCAGGCTATCTATACCCGGCGCAAGGCCGGGCAGAGAAATTAGCTCCGATGGATACTCAGCCCGGCAAAAGACTGTGTGACAGGCATCATTTCAAGGGTGTTAATGTTGACATGAGCGGGTAACGAAGCCACCCACCATACCGCTTCTGTAACATCTTGTGGGGTCAGCGCGGTGGTATTTTCGTAAGTTTTTTCCGCCTTGGCATCATCGCCTTTGAAACGCACGTTAGAGAATTCCGTGCCGCCAACCAGACCCGGCTCAATGTCGGTAACACGAATCGCTGTCCCGTGTAAGTCAGTACGTAAGTTGAGGCTAAACTGACGGACAAACGCTTTGGTCGCGCCATAAACGTTACCGCCGGCGTATGGCCAGCTACCCGCGGTAGAGCCGATATTGATAATATGTCCGCGATTGCGCTCAACCATACCAGGCAGCACGGCACGGGTCATATAAACCAGGCCTTTGTTGTTGGTATCGATCATGTTTTCCCAATCTTCAATGCTGGCCTTGTGGGCAGGTTCGAGGCCCAGCGCCAGACCTGCGTTGTTGACCAGAACATCAATATCGCGCCATTCAGCAGGTAAGGACGCCAGCATCTCTTCAATCGATGCGCGATTACGTACGTCCAGTTGCGCGGTATAGAGGCGGTCACCCAGCTCATCTTTGAGTTCCTGCAGGCGCTCCTGGCGGCGTCCGGTGGCAATAACTTTATGCCCATTCTCAATAAAACGACGCGTAATGCACTCACCAAAACCTGCGGTTGCTCCGGTTACTAAAACGATCATCTCACTGTTCCTCAACGCTTTTTATGTAGTACTACCATAGCACGTCATTTCCGGTCAGAGCTATTCCTGGTTAACAGGATTGCGGTCGATTCCCGGGAAGTCTACTCTGGTAAACAAATCGTTTTCAGGAGTGAAAGATGTCGTTAACGAATCCTTTTTTACACCACAGTACATTGCCGTATCAGGCACCGCAGTTTGATCAGATTGACGTGCAGCATTATCGTCCGGCGTTTGATGAGGGCGTGCGGCAAAAACGCGAAGAGATCGCGGCAATTGTACAAAACCCACAGGACCCGGATTTTGCTAACACGTTGCTGGCGCTTGAACAAAGCGGCGCGCTGCTCACGCGCGTAACCAGCGTTTTCTTTGCGATGACGGCGGCGCACACTAACGATGAACTACAACGCCTTGACGAAGCGTTCTCAGCAGAGCTGGCGGGACTTGCCAATGATATCTATCTTGATGGCGCGCTTTTCGCCCGCGTCGATGCAGTCTGGCAACGACGTCATACCTTAGGTTTGGATTGCGAATCAGTGCGTCTGGTGGAGGTTGTCCACCAGCGTTTTGTACTGGCAGGCGCTCGCCTCAATGAGGCCGACAAAGCACGCCTCAAAGCGCTCAACACCGAGTCAGCCACGCTGACCAGTCAGTTTAATCAGCGTCTGCTGGCGGCGAACAAGTCCGGTGCTTTGGTGGTGGATGATGTCCGGCGGCTTGACGGACTTAGCGCCGAAGAAATTGCCGTTGCCGCTGAGGCTGCAAAAGAAAAGGGGCTTGAATCACGTTGGGTTATTCCGTTATTGAATACCACTCAACAACCGGCGCTTGCCGTGTTACGCGATCGCCAGATCCGTGAAGACCTGTTTACCCAGGCATGGACGCGGGCCGAACACGATGACGATAACGATACCCGGGCTATTATTCAGCGTCTGGTCGACATCCGCATGCAACAGGCAAAATTACTCGGTTTTGCCAATTATGCGGCCTGGAAAATCGCCGACCAGATGGCTAAAACGCCTGAGGCGGCACTTTCGTTTATGCGGGCGATCGTTCCGGCCGCGCGCCAGCGTGCGTTGGATGAACAGGCTGAAATCCAGAAAGTCATCGATCAAGAGCAGGGGCAGTTTAGCGTCAGGGCCTGGGACTGGGCATTTTATGCTGAGCAGGTCCGCCGCGAGAAATACGCCCTTGATGAGGCACAGCTTAAACCTTACTTTGCTCTGGATACGGTGTTGAACGAGGGCGTTTTCTGGACGGCCAATCAGCTCTTTGGTGTCAAATTCGTTGAGCGATTCGACATTCCGGTTTATCACCCGGATGTTCGGGTATGGGAAATTTTCGACCACGATGGCGTAGGACTGGCGTTGTTTTATGGTGATTTCTTCGCCCGTGAATCAAAAAGCGGCGGGGCATGGATGGGCAATTTTGTTGAGCAATCGGAGCTTAACGAAACCCGACCCGTTATTTACAATGTCTGTAATTATCAAAAACCCGTAACGGGTAAGCCGGCGTTACTGCTGTGGGATGATGTCATTACGTTATTTCATGAGTTTGGCCACACGTTACACGGTCTGTTTGCCACTCAGCGTTATGCCACGCTTTCAGGCACTAACACTCCGCGTGATTTTGTCGAGTTTCCTTCGCAGATTAACGAACACTGGGCGAGCCATCCGCAGGTTTTTGCCCGATTTGCCCGTCATGTCGAAACCGGGGAGCCAATGCCGCAGACGTTGCGGGATAAAATGCAGCGGGCCAGCTTGTTTAATAAAGGCTACGATATGACCGAACTGCTCAGTGCCGCATTGTTGGACATGCGTTGGCACAGTCTGGAGACGAAGGCGTCATCTTATTCAGTTGATCAATTCGAGCAGCAGGCGCTGGCGGCAGAAGATCTGGATCTTCAGGCCGTGCCGCCACGTTATCGTAGCAGTTATTTTGCCCATATCTTCGGCGGCGGCTATGCTGCGGGTTATTACGCTTATTTATGGACGCAAATGTTGGCTGATGACGGCTATCAGTGGTTTGTAGGTCAGGGTGGATTAACCCGCGAAAACGGGCAGAAATTCCGCGAAGCGATTTTGTCCCGCGGGAACAGTACTGATTTAGCTGAACTTTATCGCCAGTGGAGCGGGCGCGATCCCCGCATGGAGCCGATGCTGGAACATCGTGGTTTGAGCGCGTAAGGCACTGTCAGTAAAAAAATTGAGCCGGGCGTGATGCCCGGTCTTATCTTACTGTTCATTATTGCACCTGATAAGATTTATTCTCAAAATAAAAAAATTACATAAATTTTCTTTTTTATCGTTAAGATGATTGCATCAGAAACGTTCGAACAGGGAGGAAGATCGTGATGATGAGAAATACGATGGAAATAGATGCAATTTTGATCGAGTTGAACAAGTCAATTGATGCCCACTATAAATGGCTGGTGAATATGTTCCGTTGCGCAGTAACCTCGAATGCTACGCAACCAGATATCATGGGTGACAACGCGCATTTTGTTTGCCAATTTGGACAGTGGCTTAATAATCAATCGCTGCGCAATGAAGATGATTGTAGCTATGTGAATAAGATAAATACTGTTCATGAAAAAATGCATTTATCAGGCAAGGATTTGCTATTGGCAATACTGGAGAAACGGAGTTATCCATGGCATTTCACCAAATTCGAGGACGCGTTACTGGCATTTACGTCTGCTGTAATGGACTATAAAATATATTTGCTGAGTATCCGGAGCAATATCGACATATTAACAGGCTTACCGGGCAGAAGAATGCTCGATGAGTCTTTTGACCAACAGTTAATCGATGCCGAACCGCTTAACCTTTATATATTGCTGCTGGATATCGACCGTTTTAAACACGTTAATGATACGTATGGTCATCTTGTGGGGGACGTAGTATTACGCGCTCTGGCAGCAAATTTTCTGGTATGGACGCGATATGATGAACAAGCTTACCGCTACGGTGGCGAAGAGTTCATTATCATCATCCGAACGAAAACTGATGAGCAGGCCCGCCAGGCTGGGTTGCGATTGTGTCAGCTTGTTGGCCAGCAAAAAATCCCTTACGCAGATGGAGAGATCGCTATCACCGTAACGGGCGGTATCACCAGAGCTCAGCGGGATGAGAAATTAGATACCGCTCTTGGGCGGGCTGACAGAGCGATGTATCAGGGAAAACAGAGCGGCAGAAATCGCTGTATGTTTATGGATGAACGCGAGCAGATCACCCTGGTTAACGCCAGTGATGGACTTTCGTTCCACCTCAGCGCGTGAGATTCACCTAAGCTGTTTTGCGTTAGTTACGTTTCGTTTAGCTTTCATTGGGGTTGCCGATGATAGGTTAGCCAGATATCCGTTATCTTCGCAGGGAATTGCCAGATAGCGTATAAAGCAAAACACAAATCTATCCATGCAAGCATTTACCGCTGGTTTATCCGGCGGTTTTTTTTATTGCTGGCCAGGGAAAAGGTGCAGGAAAGGCGATTCAGGTAAAAAAATGGCCCCTTGTGCAGTGACGCTACAAGGGGCCGGTTCGGTGCAGGACTATCGTCGTTCATCAATCATCCCATCTGTGGCTAAAATACGCGGCCAGAAAACCGGAAAATAAAATAATTCCCAGAACAGCCATAAAAATATTCATATTACCCAGCATAGTAAATGCTCCTTTATCTGTGAGTTTCCTCTCTTACCTTAAGTTCACCTCGCTTATGACTATAGTAGCAATTGCAACTTAAACAAAGGCTGAACTGTATGATTATTTCGTCTGAAATGTAAAAAATTGACGCGATTTTGTCGGGAAAAATAAATAATAGTGACAAGGCGCGCTTATCCTGGGGGAATTAATCACGATTTTATGCTGAGTGCCAAAGTCATTGTTATACGAACCCCATGCAAATTGTTGCACGGTTATAATGCAACGCTGTCTCATGGTGGTTCAATTTTCCTGACGATCCGCCTTATTGGCGAAATATTTTCATCCAGTCACTGAACTGTACTACTCTAATGCTTTGATTTTATATGGTGTTTTAATATCTGGCATCGTTTTTGCCTTATCACTTCTGAATCCCCTTAATTTGCACCGTTTTGTCTGCCCGGCTGCACCGGAGCTTTCAGCGAATCTAATTTCAGGAGTGAAACTATGCAGCGTCGTACAATTTTAAAAGCTTTTGCGTTATCGGCCTCCGTTATGGCAATGGGCATGAGTTTTAGCGTCCAGGCGGCTGACACTATTAAAGTGGGCATCATGCATTCGTTATCCGGAACGATGGCGATTTCCGAAACGCCGTTGAAAGATGTGGCGTTGATGACTATTGACGAAATCAATGCGCAGGGCGGCGTGTTGGGCAAAAAGCTGGAGCCGGTGGTGGTTGATCCAGCCTCGAACTGGCCTTTATTTGCTGAAAAAGCTCGACAGTTGCTGAGTCAGGACAAAGTAGCGGCGGTGTTCGGGTGCTGGACATCGGTTTCGCGTAAATCGGTGTTGCCGGTATTCGAGGAATTAAATGGTTTGCTGTTTTATCCGGTGCAGTATGAAGGCGAGGAAATGTCGCCTAACGTCTTTTATACCGGCGCGGCGCCTAATCAGCAGGCGATCCCGGCTGTTGAGTATCTGATGAGTGAGGACGGCGGCAGTGCGAAACGCTTCTTCCTGCTGGGGACTGATTATGTTTATCCGCGCACGACTAATAAAATTCTCCGTGCCTTTTTGCATTCGAAAGGTGTTGCCGATAAAGACATCGAAGAGGTGTATACCCCGTTTGGACACAGTGATTATCAGACCATTGTCGCCAGCATTAAAAAATTCGCCGCAGGGGGAAAAACGGCGGTGGTCTCAACCATCAACGGTGATTCTAATGTTCCATTCTATAAAGAGTTAGCGAACCAGGGGCTGAAAGCCACCGATGTTCCGGTGGTGGCCTTCTCCGTAGGTGAGGAAGAATTGCGCGGTATTGATACGAAACCGTTGGTAGGTAACCTTGCCGCCTGGAACTACTTTGAGTCCGTGGATAATGCGGCTAACAAGAAGTTTGTCGCGGATTACCGGGCGTATGCCAAAGCGCACAAATTACCGAATGCGGATTCGGTTGTGACAAACGACCCAATGGAAGCCACCTGGGTTGGTCTGCATATGTGGGCACAGGCAGTAGAAAAAGCCGGAACTACCGATGTGGATAAAGTCCGTGCTGCAATGGCAGGGCAATCATTCGCCGCGCCATCTGGCTTTACCCTCACGATGGATGCCACCAACCATCATCTGCACAAACCCGTCATGATTGGCGAGATTGAAAGCAATGGTCAGTTTAACGTGGTGTGGCAAACCGATGAGCCGGTCCGCGCCCAGCCGTGGAGCCCGTATATCGCCGGCAATGATAAAAAATCTGAACAACCCGTAAAAACCGCCAGCAACTGATCTTATGCCCTCCTGCGGGAGGGCAACGCTTAGGAGAATGCTCATGAAAGTCATGCGCTTTATTCGTGGTGTGATGTTGCTGACGTGGTTTTTGCCGTGGATAGCGCAGGCATCAGATGCCGATACTTTTACCGCTGCCAACCGTGCGCAGCAAGCCACCTTGCTTGAACAATGGGCGATGAATCCCGACCTTCAGCGTTTACCCGTGCTTAAGGCGCTGCGAGATGAAAACCTGCTGACCGATAATGCGAAAAATGCGTTTGTCATGGACGGTGCGCGAGCACAAGCGCTGGGGTCGGCGGCAGCGCCAGACGGCGAGCTAAAAAAAGTCCGTCTGACTAACCGACTGCGCAATCTGGTCGCCGGAACGCTGGCTGCGCATCAGCTTTTAAGTGACAGTGTCACAGTTAGGGCTGATGCCGCACGCATATTACAGCGTGAGGCAATGCCTGGCATGCTGCCATTTTTACAACAACGACTGGCGCAGGAATCGGATGCTGACGTGAAATCTGCACTGGTTATTGCGCTGGCTAACCTGCAACTGACCAGTGCATCACCAGAGGTCAGGCGGCAGGCAATTGAATTGTTGGGGGCGTCAAACGACCCTGAAACCCAGGCGAAATTACAACCTTTCACCCGTGCAGAGCATGAATCTGATGCCCGCGTTCGCGCTGCCGCCGACGAAAGTCTGAATTCCATCGCACACCGCATGAAGGTTGGCGATCTTCTTGGGCAAGCCTTTATGGGATTGTCTCTGGGCTCGATTTTGCTACTGGCGGCATTGGGTCTGGCGATTACTTACGGGTTACTCGGCGTCATCAATATGGCGCATGGCGAGATGTTAATGCTCGGCGCTTACTGTACCTGGATGGTGCAACAGTTGATGGGTCAGTTTCTCCCGCAATGGTTAGCCTGGTATCCGGTCATTGCGCTTCCGGTCGCCTTTTTACTTACCGCGGCAGTAGGAATGTTGCTGGAGCGCGGCGTGATCCGCCATTTATATGGCCGTCCGCTTGAAACACTGCTGGCGACATGGGGGATCAGTCTGATGCTAATCCAGTTGGTGCGAATGACCTTTGGCGCGCAGAACCTCGAAGTCGCCAATCCGACATGGCTTTCCGGGGGAATTCAGGTCTATGCCAATCTGATTTTGCCGTGGAACCGAATTGTGGTGCTTGGCTTTGCCATGCTGGTGCTGTTCTTCACCTGGCTATTGTTGAATAAAACCCGTCTGGGGCTGCGTGTGCGCGCGGTGACGCAAAACCGCAATATGGCGGCCTGCTGCGGCGTGCCTACCGGGCGAGTCGATATGCTGGCCTTTGGACTGGGTTCAGGGATTGCCGGGCTGGGTGGCGTGGCGCTGTCGCAGTTGGGTAACGTGGGGCCGGAGCTGGGGCAAAGTTACATTATTGATTCGTTTCTGGTGGTGGTGCTTGGCGGCGTTGGACAACTCGCCGGGAGTGTGGCAGCGGCGTTTGGTCTCGGGATCTTCAATAAAATTCTTGAGCCTCAGGTGGGGGCTGTTCTCGGCAAAATTATGATCCTAGTGCTGATCATTCTGTTTATCCAGAAACGACCTCAGGGACTTTTCGCATTGAAAGGGAGGGTTATTGACTAATGACTATGCCAATGACATTAACGCTGGCACGAAAAGCGCCGCGCGTGACGCGCATCCTGGGACTGTTTTTGCTGCTGGCGCTCATTATTCTGCCATTTCTGGCGCTACTCCCCGCGGATCATCCGCTGGCAATCTCCGTCTGGACGCTGACGCTGGCCGGGAAAATCCTGTGTTATGCCATTGTGGCGGTGGCACTGGATCTGGTGTGGGGCTATGCCGGAATGCTCTCACTGGGCCATGGCATTTTCTTTGCACTGGGGGGATATGCGATGGGGATGTACCTGATGCGTCAGGCCTCCGGCGAAGGACTACCGGCTTTTATGTCGTTTCTGTCGTGGACCGAACTGCCCTGGTTTTGGTGGGGAACGCAACATTTTATCTGGGCTATGCTGCTGGTTGTGCTGGTGCCCGGCCTGCTGGCGCTGGTGTTTGGCTGGTTTGCTTTTCGCTCAAAAATCAAGGGCGTCTATTTCTCTATCATGACTCAGGCCCTGACTTTCGCAGGCATGTTGCTGTTTTTCCGTAACGAAACCGGGTTTGGTGGAAATAACGGTTTCACCGGGTTTACCACTATTCTGGGGTTCCCCGTGACCGCGACCTCAACCCGTATCGCGCTGTTTCTGGCGACGGTGATGCTACTGGTGCTGGCGTTGTGGCTGGGACTGGCGCTGGCGCGCAGTAAGTTTGGTCGTATCCTGACCGCCGTGCGCGATGCCGAGAATCGGCTGATGTTCTGTGGCTATGATCCGAAAGGTTTCAAGCTGCTGGTGTGGACGCTTTCCGCTGTATTGTGCGGGCTGGCTGGTGCGCTGTATGTTCCGCAGGTGGGCATCATTAACCCCAGCGAAATGTCACCGACCAACTCGATTGAAGCGGCGATTTGGGTCGCCCTCGGCGGTCGCGGAACCCTGATTGGCCCGGTTTTTGGCGCTGTGTTGGTGAACGGCGCTAAAAGTCTGTTTACGGTGATCATGCCCGAATACTGGCAACTGTTTCTTGGTCTGATTTTTATTGGCGTTACGCTGTTTTTACCCCGTGGCGTGATTGGTCTGTTTCGCAAAGGAGACAAATAATGCAGCCAGATGAAGGTCTTTTTACCCGACAGTTGCCAGGGGACAGATTTCGCAATCAAACCGACCCGGTGTTACAGCTGGAAAAAATCAACGTGAACTTTGATGGGTTTCAGGCGCTAACGGATCTCACGCTCAATATTGGCGTAGGTGAACTGCGCTGCATTATTGGTCCTAATGGCGCCGGAAAAACGACGTTGATGGATGTCATTACCGGCAAAACCAGACCGCAAAGCGGTCGTGCGATTTACGATCAGTCTATTGATTTAATGACGTTTGATTCTATTGCCATTGCGCGCCAGGGGATTGGACGAAAATTTCAGAAGCCCACGGTATTTGAAGCGCTAACGGTGGCGGAGAATCTGGAGCTGGCACTGAAAAATGATAAATCCGTTTGGGGTTCTTTACGGGCTCGCCTTTCGGGTGAACAACGGGATCGCATCGATGAAATGCTGGCGCTGTTACGTCTGGGCAACGATCGCGAACGCCGTGCCGGGCTGCTTTCGCATGGACAAAAACAGTTTCTTGAGATCGGCATGCTGCTGGTCCAGGAGCCGCATTTACTACTGCTTGATGAGCCGGCGGCAGGGATGACCGATGCTGAGACGGAATACACCGCGGAGCTGTTTCGCCAGCTTGCCGGAAAGCACTCGCTGATGGTTGTTGAGCATGACATGGGATTTGTCGAGACGATTGCTGACCATGTCACGGTGCTGCATCAGGGGCGAGTACTGGCCGAAGGAAGCCTGCGCGATGTGCAGGCTAATGAGCAGGTTATTGAAGTTTATCTTGGACGGTAAGGAGGGCTGATGCTACAGGTAAATGAACTGAATCAATATTATGGCGGCAGCCATATTCTGCGTGGCGTGAGCTTTGAAGCGCGTATCGGCGAGGTGACGTGTCTGCTGGGGCGTAACGGCGTGGGAAAAACAACGCTACTAAAATGCCTGATGGGACTTATTCCTGCCCGCAGTGGAAGCGTGCTCTGGCAGGAAAAAAATGTCACGCACTGGAAGCCACATCAACGGGTCAGAGCCGGTGTGGCGTACGTACCGCAGGGCCGCGATATTTTTCCTCGTCTGACAGTGGAAGAGAACCTGCTGCTGGGCCTTTCCCGCTTTTCAGCACAGGACGCCCGGCGCGTGCCGGATGATATTTACGCGCTATTTCCAGTGCTACAGGAGATGAAGTATCGACGGGGCGGAGATTTGTCCGGCGGACAGCAGCAGCAACTGGCTATTGGACGGGCGCTGGCCAGTCGCCCGCAGTTGTTGATCCTTGATGAGCCGACCGAGGGGATCCAGCCGTCAGTAATTAAAGAGATTGGTCAGGTTATTTCTCAACTGGCGCACCGGGGCGATATGGCCATTTTGCTGGTGGAACAGTTCTATGATTTTGCGCAGCAGTTGGCTGACAAATACCTGCTTATGTCGCGCGGAAGCATTATTCAAAGCGGTTTCGGCGAGAATATGGAATCTGAGGGAGTACGAGGGCTGGTGGCCATTTGAGATACGCGACAGAACCACTCTGGCTCTGTCGCGATGACAATCAGCAGACTACCGTCTGATCCCAGGGTTTGGCGCGCATACCCTTTATCATTAACGCCCAGGCAAGGATAATTGCCACGATCAGTGCAACAAACAGCGACCACGGCGGTAATGTGGTCAAAATAACGCCACTGACCAATGGATTTACCGCGGCGCCAAGCCAGCCCAGCGACTGGGCGGAAAAATAGCTGGCTTTCATTCCAGCCGGGGCGATGTTATCGATCAGCATGTATTCGCCTGGGGCGTAAATGACCTCGCCGATCGTGAAAAGGGCAGCAGAAATACCCCAGAACCACAGGCTGTTGCCGGAAAACATGAAGCCAACCAGACCGAGCACAAAGAAGATTGTGCCTACTGTCATCAGCGGTCGAATGTTAGCGGCAGTGATCCTGCGTCCGAGGGCATATTGCAGCGATACCACAATGGCGGCATTGACGGGCAGAACGACCGCTACCACTTTTTCGGCAAAATCACCGTTGGCGACCACCATCACGTATTGCGAAATACAGGAAGCAAATGCGCCGCCAACAAATGACGCCAGAAATGCCGACAACGTGAACCAACACAATGCTCTGTCGCGTAGGAGCACCGAGGGTGACCAAACCGCGGCGTTTGAACTTTCTGATGCTGCATTGGAACGTTTTACCCACGTCTGGATAAACACCAGTGGTAAAGCCGAGCAGGCGGCCGCCAGCCAGAACGGTAAGTTAATACTTTGCATCACCAGTAGCGTGCCCAGCGGGGGGCCAACGGTCCAGCCGATGTTCAGCACGGTATAGTTAAGCGAGAAAATTTTCGTTTTGTTGGTGGCAGATAGATTATCGGCAAACCAGGCTTTCAGCACCGTTGCGAAGACGGAGTAGGCGCAGTTGATCAGGGCGAAGAGCAGTACCACCACCACCACGTTATGCACCAGTGGGATCGCAATAAAACCAGAGGCAAAACCGCAGATAGCCAGCAGCATGTAGCGTTTTTTATCGAACTTGTCGGCCAGAATACCAAAGCCAAGGCTGAAAACGACGCCAATAGTCAGGGCGACCGTCATCGCATAACCGATCAGATCGACGCTCAGGTTATACTGCCGACTGAGGTAAATCGTCATAAATGGCAGCGTAGCGCCACGCCCAATGGTTAATAACAAAGATGATGCAAGTAACGCGAGAGTGGACCGTCTCAGAGAGATATTCATTTTCCTGCCCGACAATGCATGTTGTTATGTTTTTTTTAGATATCAGAAACAAATAGCATGGTAAAAGTGTGATGTACACCCAATAAGTTGTCGGAAAATGTCCTCAGCAGCCTACCTGAATTAATGATCTGTTCCGGTACAATGATTTCCGTTACCTTAACTTGTTTACAAAAATTTAATATTTACAAGGGCGGTGGTATGTCACGTAAAGACGGGTTGTTAGCGTTGCTGGTCGTCGTCGTTTGGGGCCTGAACTTTGTCGTCATTAAAGTGGGTCTGCACAATATGCCGCCATTGATGCTGGCAGGATTGCGTTTTTTACTGGTGGCGTTTCCGGCGATATTCTTTATTGCCCGCCCGAAAATCCCGCTTTCGCTGTTACTTGGTTATGGCCTGACTATCAGTTTTGGGCAGTTCGCGTTTCTCTTTAGCGCCATCAAATTCGGTATGCCTGCCGGATTAGCTTCTCTGGTATTACAGGCTCAGGCATTTTTCACCATCATCCTGGGGGCATTCGCTTTTGGCGAGCGTTTGCACGGGAAACAGCTGGTAGGGATTGCGCTGGCCGTGTTTGGCGTACTGGTACTGATTGAAGCCAGTCTGAACGGACAGCATGTCGGCATGCTCGGTTTTATGCTGACGCTGGCGGCAGCGCTAAGCTGGGCCTGCGGCAATATCTTTAACAAAAAAATAATGCAGCATACGGCGCGTCCGGCGGTGATGTCCCTGGTCGTGTGGAGCGCCTTAATTCCCATTATTCCGTTCTTTTTGGCATCCGCACTGCTTGATGGTCCGACACAAATTGTGCAGAGTCTGGTGGCGATAGATATGACCACCATTTTGTCACTGGTTTATCTGGCGTTTGTGGCGACCATTGTGGGTTACGGCATCTGGGGGTCTTTGCTCGGACGTTATGAAACCTGGCGGGTAGCGCCGCTGTCGCTGTTAGTGCCCGTTGTCGGTCTGGCAAGTGCGGTGGTGCTGCTGGATGAAACGCTCACGGGTTTGCAACTGCTGGGTGCGCTGCTGATTATGGCTGGGCTGTATATTAATGTGTTTGGCTTTCGTTTGCGCAAGATAGCGCAGGTGAGAGGGTAATAAAAAGCCCCGCCGTGGCGGGGCAAAAACGAATTACAGATTGCGCGTATTGTAATAAGGCACACCCAATTCGTCGGACTTATCGCTGCCGGCACCCATATGATTAAAATCGAACGGGGACTGATCGTGCGCAGGGGGTATAATCATCGCGTCACGGCTGTTCTGGGTGGCTGGTTGCGCGGTCTGTTCCGCCATGCTCTGGCCCGAAACTATCAACAGCAGGGCCAGCATCGCATAAGACAGAATTTTCATCATTTCCTCGGTTACGTCGTTTGGCGATTAGCAATTACACTGATTGAGCGGAAGCAAATAGCGTGACTCGCCGTGCATATTGGTCATACGGTATTTATGCGGCGGAACATCAAAATAGTTTTTGAACGTTCTGGTCAGGGTTTGCTGAGACTCAAAGCCGTAACGCTCCGCCAGGTAAAGAATCGGCTCGTTACTTTCTTTTAATTTTTGCGCTATTTCAGTCATTTTACGGCTGCGGATGTATTGACCCAGTGAATGACCGGTTTCTTTTTTAAACATCCGTTGCAGGTGCCATTTGGAGTAACCTGAACGCTCAGACACTTTTTCCAGCGAGAGCGGCGATTCAAGGTTATTTTCGATCCAGTCCAAAATGCTATGAATAGTGATTGTGTCAGTATTGCGTCTGGACATCGTCATACCTCTTTTCTGTTTACGGCAGAATTCTCTTAAGCAAATGCTCAAGCGTGGCTACTTCATCCGCCGTTAAGTTTTTTGTTAGTTCCTGGTGCAGGTCTTGCCCGACTAATTGGTGACACTGCTCGCAAATTGCTGCGCCATGCTCGGTGAGTTTCACCAGCACGCCACGCTTATCGTGTGGATTCGGAAGCCTTTCTATCCAGCCTTTACAGGCCAGTCTGTCCAGCATCCGCGTCAGGGCGCCAAGATCGACAGACAGCACTTTTTTCAATTCGACAGGGGTGATGCACACCGCGCAACGGATGGAGCAGAGCACTTTGAACTGTGATGCCGTGATATCCAGCGGTGACAGATAGTCGTTTAGCAAACGATCTTTTTTCTGATTAACCATGTAGATCAAACGCCCCAGTGGGATGATTTCGTTAAACAGATCACTGGTGCTTTTCACAATGGTTGCCCTGGCAAGTAGTTAGTCACGGCTGATATTATTGCTTAGGCAAATATAAGTCAAATAAATGGGGCGGAAAATGCCACGTTTTGCTAAATCAGCAGGCTCCTCAACAGACGTATATAATTTTAACAGTTTGATAATTATGGCTTATAGGTGCAGGTGAAAAATGAATCCTTACACCGTGAAAATGGCTTATCTCTTGGGTTTCACCTTATACTTGCCGTTGACGATTAACGCACAGGAAAGATGACATTATGATGGACTTGTTTAAAGCAATAGGACTGGGGCTGGTAGTCCTGTTACCGTTGGCAAACCCGTTAACCACCGTGGCGTTGTTCCTTGGCCTTGCTGGTAACATGAATAGCGCGGAGCGTAACCGTCAGTCTCTGATGGCGTCTGTGTATGTGTTTGCCATCATGATGGTGGCGTACTATGCCGGACAACTGGTGATGAATACCTTCGGGATTTCAATCCCCGGATTACGAATTGCGGGTGGGTTAATCGTTGCGTTTATCGGTTTTCGGATGTTGTTTCCACAACAAAAGGCGCATGAGTCTCCTGAGGCGAAAAGCAAGTCAGAGGAGCTGGAAGATGAACCGACTGCCAATATTGCATTTGTACCGCTGGCAATGCCAAGCACCGCCGGTCCGGGCACGATAGCAATGATCATCAGCTCGGCGTCAACCGTCCGTCATGGCTCCGAATTTCCTGATTGGGTAATTATGGTTGCGCCGCCGATAATTTTTGCGGTTGTCGGCGTTATCCTGTGGGGGTGTTTACGCAGTTCTGGTGGGATTATGCGCCTGGTAGGCAAAGGCGGCATAGAAGCTATTTCGCGTCTGATGGGCTTCCTGCTGGTGTGTATGGGCGTGCAGTTTATTATTAACGGCGTGCTGGAAATTATTAAAACTTACGCTTAAAAAAACGGGCCCGGTATTATTTTACCAGGCCCGTTTTTTATGAATGTTGAGGCCGCTCTTCGAGCGATACTGGCCATTTACGAAAGATAATCACCGACCATACCAACGCGACAACGGCAGGCACTGCGCCTGTATAACCAATCGTTGACATCGACCAGTGCAAACTCACCTGATTTCCCACCAGCGCGCCAGCGCCAATGCCGATATTAAAGATACCGGAGAACAGCGCCATTGCGACATCGGTGGCATCCGGGGCCAGCGCCAGCACTTTTACCTGCATGCCAAGGCCGATCAACATAATCGCGATGCCCCAGAAAATACTCAGGATGGCGAGGTGCATTTCGCTGTCAGCGGCTGGTAGCAGCAGCACCAGACACAGCGTCAGCAGGGCAATGGCGCTACTGATAAGCATGGACGCATGAAGGTTACCCAGTTTGCCAAATATCACACTACCAATAATACCCGCGCCGCCCAGAATCAGTAGCAGCACGGTAGCAAAGTTGGCACTCAGTCCGGCGACGGTCTGTACAAACGGTTCAATGTAGCTATAAGCCGTGTAGTGGGCGGTGACCACAATCACCGTCAGCACATACAGACTCATCAATGCCGGACGGTGGAATAACACCGGCAAACTTTTAAGTGAACCGGAGTGTTCGCTGGGCAATTCAGGCAGTAACTTAATCAGGCAGAGCAGGGTGACTAACGCCCCCATGCCGATGGCAAAGAATGTGGTGCGCCAGCCAAAATACTGACCGACGATACGCCCGATAGGCAGACCCAGCACCATTGCCAGCGCGGTGCCGGTAGCAATCAGGCTAAGCGCCTGCGCGCGTTTTCCTGCCGGGGCCAGACGAATCGCCAGCGATGCGGTAATGGACCAGAAAATAGCGTGCGCAAAGGCGATACCAATGCGGCTAATCACCAGCACGGTGAAATTCCAGGCCAGGAAAGAGAGTACATGGCTGGCGATGAACACGACAAACAGACAGATCAGGAGCTTGCGTCGTTCCACCTGGCTGGTGAGCAGCATGAAGGGAAGCGACATTAAGGCAACAACCCAGGCGTAGATCGTCAGCATGATCCCGACCTGAGCGGTCTGCATATTAAAACTTTGTGCAATGTCGGACAGCAAACCGACAGGGACAAACTCTGTGGTATTGAAAATAAAACCGGCAATGGCGAGCGTAACTACACGTAGCCACGCCACTTTGCGGGAAACAGTGTCTGTTGTCATAGTGAATCAGTGGATTAGCTGCGAAAAGGTAAGATCGCGATCTTAAAACGATTGCTGGTGAAAATACAATCATTTCGTGATGCGGATCTCATTTTTACAGCTGCGGGTTCAATACCTCAATAAAGGCTTCCAGTTGCCTCGTCATCGCCCCCCTTCGCCAGACCAGCCACGTATTCAGCCAGCGCCAGTTTTCGCTCAATGGCCAGGCGTTGACCTGATGGTGTCCGGGCATACTCTCCAGCATCGAACGTGGAATCAGCGCGATACCCGCACCGGCAATAACGCAGGCCAGCATCCCATGGTATGACTCCATTTCATGAATGGTACCCGGCATGGCGCGATCGGCATGAAACCAGCTTTCAAAATGTCGGCGGTAGGAACAGTTGGCGCGAAACGCGTAAATACTGCAGCCGTTGACGTCGCTGGCCCGCTGGATGGGAGGGTGACCGTGTGGGGTGACAATCATCATCTCTTCACGATAGACCGGAATACCCTCAAGTCCGGGGTGGGTAATAGGGCCATCGGCAAAGGCAGCGTTCAGCGTGCCGTCGAGCACGCCGTCCAGCATGGTGCCAGAGGGACCTGTCGCCAGTGCAAACTGAATTTTCGGGTACCGTTGGTTATATTCAGCCAGCGTTGCAGGAATACGCACCGCGGCGGTGCTTTCCAGCGATCCGAGCGAAAACAAGCCCTGCGGTTCATCCCCGGCGACCACCATTCTCGCTTCCTCAACCAGCGCCAGGATCCGCTGACTGTAGCGTAAAAAGTTGTGCCCGGAGGGGGAAAGCCGCAGGCGCTGGTTTTCACGAATAAACAGATCGACGCCAAGATCGGCCTCAAGTTGGCGTATACGGGTAGTGAGATTGGACGGCACGCGGTGCACCTTCGCTGCGGCCTGCGTAATGCTGCCGGTCTCCGCGACGGCATTGAACATTTCCAGTTGCGTCAGATCCATAATATTCTCTAATCGTGAATGGTGTGGTTAATATTATTCATTTTTCAGAAAGAGTAAATATGCTCATGATATAACCATACCCTGCGATAAAGAGAGGCATCTATGACTATCACAGCAGCAACACATGCTATTTCGGTTGATCCTACCAGCGGTGAAAGACTGACGGCGATGCCGTGGGCCAGCACTGAAGAGATTGCTCAGGCACTGAGTCTTGCAGCAAGTGGCTACAGTGAATGGAAACAGACTACCGTCGCGCACCGCGCGCATACGCTGCGTCATATCGGCCAGGCCCTGCGTAATCGCGCGGAAGAGATGGCGCAGTGTATTTCACGTGAAATGGGTAAACCCATCAAACAGGCCCGGGGTGAAGTCGCCAAGTCAGCCGCGTTGTGTGACTGGTACGCCGAACATGGACCCGCGATGCTGAACCCGGAACCCACGCTGGTGGAAAATAACCAGGCGGTGATTGAGTATCGCCCGCTTGGAACTATTCTGGCGATCATGCCGTGGAATTTCCCGCTGTGGCAGGTACTGCGTGGCGCCATTCCGATTCTGCTGGCCGGTAATGGCTATTTGTTAAAGCATGCGCCTAACGTAACCGGCTGTGCTGCGATTATCGCACAGGTTTTTGCTGATGCAGGCGTACCAGCCGGTGTTTACGGTTGGGTCAATGCCGATAACGCCGGCGTCAGTCAGATGATTAACGACCCGCGCATCGCGGCGGTCACGGTAACGGGGAGCGTACGCGCCGGTGCGGCGATTGGTGCTCAGGCGGGGGCGGCGCTGAAAAAATGCGTACTTGAACTGGGTGGTTCCGATCCGTTTATTGTCCTGAATGATGCCGATCTCGATCTGGCCGTTAAAGCGGCAGTCGCCGGACGTTATCAGAATACCGGGCAGGTTTGTGCGGCAGCAAAACGCTTTATTATCGAAGAAGGGATTGCAGAAGAATTTACTGCGCGTTTTGTGGCGGCCGCGAGCGCGCTCAAAATGGGCGATCCGTTAAACGAAGAAAATGATCTTGGACCGATGGCGCGATTTGATCTGCGTGATGAGTTACATCAGCAGGTTGAAGCATCCCTGGCCGAAGGGGCGAAGTTACTTCTTGGCGGTGAAAAAATAGCAGGTCAGGGCAATTACTATGCCGTGACGGTACTGGGCGGCGTAACGCCAGAAATGACGGCTTTCCGCCAGGAGCTGTTTGGTCCGGTTGCGGCGATCACCGTTGCCAGGAATGCGGAACATGCTCTGGCGCTGGCGAATGACAGTGATTTTGGATTATCCGCCACGGTGTTCACTGCGGATGACGCGCTGGCCCAGAAGATGGCCTCTCGTCTGGAGTGTGGAGGCGTATTCATCAATGGTTACAGCGCCAGCGATGCCCGTGTAGCGTTTGGCGGCGTGAAGAAAAGTGGTTTTGGTCGCGAGCTTTCGCATTTTGGCCTGCATGAGTTTTGTAATGTGCAGACCGTCTGGAAAAACCGCCTCTGAAGGTGAGGGTGCCTCCGTCGGGGGCACCTGTCTGGTCTCGGCATATTTTTGTCATTGACTCTTCGTCCGCTGACACCTAATGGTCTGACGCAGCGTATTGAGCTCTGTTATACTCGCAGGCCTTTCATACCTGCGAGCAAGGAGCATGTTGTGGCCAGGGCCATGGACAATTCAATTTTAGAGACCATTGTACAGCAGGTTCGTCCGCTGATTGGTCAGGGTAAAGTCGCTGATTATATTCCTGCGTTAGCCTCTGTCGACGGATCAAAACTGGGCATCGCCATCTGTACCGTCGATGGGCAGCACTATCAGGCAGGGGATGCACAAGAACGCTTTTCTATTCAGTCGATTTCGAAGGTATTAAGTCTGGTCGTGGCGATGCGTCACTATCAGGAAGAGGAGATCTGGCAACGCGTTGGCAAAGATCCGTCCGGTCATCCTTTTAATTCCCTGGTGCAGTTGGAACTGGAGCAGGGTATCCCGCGTAATCCCTTTATTAACGCCGGGGCGCTGGTGGTTTGCGACATGCTGCAAGGGCGTCTGAGCGCACCACGTCAACGGATGCTGGAAGTGGTTCGGGCATTAAGCGGCGTCCCGGATATCGCCTACGATGCGACGGTGGCGCGATCAGAGTTTGAGCATTCCGCACGTAACGCGGCTATTGCCTGGTTGATGAAATCGTTCGGCAATTTTAACCATGACGTGACCACTGTGTTGCAAAACTATTTTCACTACTGCGCATTGAAAATGAGCTGTGTGGAACTGGCGCGAACCTTCGTATTTTTGGCGAATCAGGGCCATGCCTTCCATCTTGAGGAGCCCGTAGTGACGCCGATGCAGGCCCGACAAATCAACGCGCTGATGGCGACCAGTGGGATGTATCAGAACGCAGGGGAATTTGCCTGGCGGGTTGGGTTGCCGGCAAAATCTGGTGTGGGTGGCGGTATCGTGGCCATCGTTCCGCACGAGATGGCGATTGCTGTCTGGAGTCCGGAACTGGACCCAGCGGGAAATTCACTGGCGGGTATCGCCGCGCTGGAGCAACTAACGCAACAAATGGGGCGTTCGGTTTACTGATGAATACGCTCGATCCTCTTTTTGCCCGGCTGGCGAAATCGACGTTTCGCTCGCGGTTTCGCCTCGGCCAGAAAGAAAGGCAGTATTGTCTGGATAAAGGCGCGCCGGTTATTGAACAACATGCAGCCGATTTTATTGCCAAACGGCTGGCTCCCGCTTTTCCCGCTAATGATGGGAAACAGACGCCAATGCGTGGTCACCCGGTATTCATCGCGCAGCACGCGACGGCGACCTGCTGTCGGGGGTGCCTGGCAAAATGGCATGACATTCCTCAGGGTGTGGCACTAAACGAACAACAGCAACGTTACGTTGTCACGGTTATATATCACTGGTTAGTGATTCAAATGAACAAGCCATAGATAACATTATCCTATGATACAACCCCTTGTGTTATGTAATTGTTAAAAGCATGCTGAGGGGGTCAATCTAAGGAGAAAAAATGGCTTCCTGCAAACCCTGCTTCGTGCTGAATGCGGCCCAGATTCTGTCGAGAATCGACGAGCTCAGCGATGTCCTTGAACAGTGCGTCAATGATGGCGCCTCCGTCAGCTTTATGCTGCCTTTTAATCGTGAGAAATCACGGCCTTTCTGGATGAACGTCGCGCAAAGCGTTGCCCGTGGGGAAAGACTCGTTCTTGGCGCCCAGAATGCCCAGGGAACGCTTGTCGGTACCGTCCAGCTCATTATCGATCAACCTGAAAACCAACCTCATCGCGCCGATGTCGCTAAGCTGCTGGTTCATACTTCTGCGCGGCGGAGCGGGATTGCCCGGAAACTGATGAACGAGCTGGAAAGTTGTGCGCGTCAAAGGGGCAAAACGTTGCTGGTGCTCGATACGGCGACGGGCAGTGGCGCGGAGTTGTTCTACCACAAGTGTGGGTGGCAAAAAGCAGGAGTGATACCTGACTATGCCAAAATGCCTGACGGGACGCTGACCGGGACCACACTTTTTTATAAAACTCTCTAATTTGTCGCTGGGGATTGATCAAAACAGGGTTTCAATGTATTAAAGTTTGCTAACCTATTGGACCAATTCAATCAGGTTGTATGACTAATTAAAAAGGGAACCCATTGTGCAAACTTTAAATCGTCGCGATTTCCCCGGTGCTCAGTATCCTGAACGCATTATTCAGTTTGGTGAAGGAAACTTCCTGCGCGCCTTCGTTGACTGGCAAGTCGATCTGCTGAATGAGCATACCGATCTTAACTCTGGTGTGGTCATTGTCCGACCTATCGAAAGTACTTTCCCTCCATCACTGAGTACACAGGACGGCCTTTATACCACCATCATTCGTGGTTTGAATGAGAAGGGCGAGGCCGTGAGCGACGCCCGTTTAATTCGTTCGGTTAACCGCGAGATCAGCGTCTATAGTGAGTACGATGAGTTCCTGAAGCTGGCGCATAACCCTGATATGCGTTTTGTTTTCTCCAATACCACCGAAGCCGGCATCAGCTATCATGCTGGTGATAAGTTTGAGGATGAGCCAGCGGTGAGTTATCCGGCCAAACTGACCCGACTGCTGTTCGAGCGCTTCAGCCATTTTAATGGCGCGTCGGATAAAGGCTGGATAATCATTCCTTGTGAACTGATTGATTACAATGGTGATGCGCTGCGTGAACTGGTTCTGCGCTATGCCCAGGAGTGGGCATTGCCGGAAGCATTTATCCAATGGCTGGATCAGGCCAACGCCTTTTGCTCCACGCTGGTGGACCGTATTGTCACCGGCTATCCACGTGATGAAGTCGCGAAGCTTGAAGCGGAACTGGGTTATCACGATGCGTTTCTGGACACCGCAGAACACTTCTATCTGTTTGTTATCCAGGGGCCGAAGTCATTAGCCGCTGAGTTGCGTCTGGATAAATATCCGCTGAATGTCCTGATTGTTGATGACATCAAACCGTATAAAGAACGGAAAGTGGCCATTCTCAACGGCGCACATACCGCATTGGTTCCCGTTGCCTGGCAGGCTGGGTTGGATACCGTGGGGGAGGCCATGAATGACGCGGAGATTCGCGCCTTCGTGGAAAAAGCGATCTATGAAGAAATTATTCCAGTGCTGGATTTACCACGCGATGAGCTGGCGTCTTTTGCCAGCGCGGTGACAGGTCGATTCTGCAACCCGTATATCAAACATCAGTTGTTGTCGATTGCCCTGAACGGCATGACTAAATTCCGCACTCGCATCTTGCCGCAACTGCTGGCGGGGCAACAGGCCAGCGGTAAACTGCCTGCGCGTCTGACATTTGCGCTTGCCGCGTTGATTGCGTTCTACCGTGGTGAGCGTAACGGTGAGTCTTACCCGGTTCAGGATGATGCGCACTGGATGACGCGTTTTCAACAGCTATGGTCCCAGCATCATGACCGCCAGATAAGCACCGAAGAGCTGGTTAAAGCTGTGCTGGCCGTTACAGAACACTGGGAACAGGATCTGACGGAAGTTTCCGGACTGGTAGAACAGGTTACTGCCGATCTGGATAGCATTCTGCTAAGAGGCATGCGCGAAGCCGTTAAACCACTGTGCTAATACGCAGACCCGGCTCAGGCCGGGTTTTTTACAGATTTTACTTAGTTACAACATACTATAGTTTTCTACTTTTATGGTGACAGTCTGCCACTTCAGCGCATTGTCCGTTCAGCAGGAGGAAAGATGTTTAGATAGTGTTGCGATTAGCTTGCAACATTGATCATGTTCGCGTCTAATGTGACGGATTTCACATTTTTCCGAAGATAACCATGATCGTTCGCCCCCAACAACACTGGCTACGCCTGATATTCGTCTGGCATGGGTCGGTATTATCTAAAATTTTTTCACGTCTGCTGCTGAACTTCCTGCTCTCCATCGCCGTTATTATCATGCTGCCGTGGTATACGATGCTGGGCATCAAATTTACCCTGGCGCCGTTCAGCATTCTCGGCGTGGCGATTGCTATCTTTTTAGGTTTTCGTAATAACGCCTGTTATTCACGTTATGTTGAGGCTCGACACCTGTGGGGGCAGTTGATGATTGCTTCCCGGTCGCTGCTACGTGAAGTAAAAACTACCTTGCCGGACGACAGCGAACTGGGACAGTTTGTTCGTCTGCAAATCGCCTTTGCCCACTGTTTACGCATGACTTTACGCCGTCAGCCACAGGCTGAACCATTGGCGAAATACCTTAGTGAGGAGGATCTGCGAATAGTATTTGCCTCACAATCACCGGCAAATCGCATTCTGTTGCTGATGGGGGAATGGTTAGCTGTACGTCGGCGCAATGGTCAACTGTCAGACATATTATTCCATAGTTTAAACAATAGGTTAAATGATATGTCTGCGGTGCTGGCAGGATGTGAACGGATCGCGAATACCCCCGTCCCGTTTGCTTATACCTTAATCCTTCATCGCACGGTCTATCTGTTTTGCATCATGTTGCCATTCGCGTTGGTGGTAGATTTACATTACATGACGCCGTTTATCTCAGTGCTGATTTCCTATACTTTTATTTCGCTCGATACGCTTGCAGAAGAGCTGGAAGATCCGTTTGGTACAGAGAACAACGACCTCCCGTTGGATGCGATTTGCAATGCCATTGAAATCGATTTGTTACAGATGAATGATGAAACAAACGTGCCAGCAAAACACATTCCGGATAAGCATTACCAACTCACTTAGTTACATTCTTTTGCCACCATGTAGGCTGCATATCTGAAAAAGAATGAAATTCCGGCGCCAGGTCTTCATCGTCAGGATCGTCAAAAGCGCCAGCTAACAGCGCAATAACCGGGGCGTCATCAATGGCGCCTACGGAACTGCCACACTGAGGGCAAAAAGCCCGACTTGACGTCTCAGAAGAGCGCCAGGTTGTCGGTTTTCCGGCTTTACCCGTCCACGTTACATTTTCTGCATTAAACTCAATCCAGACGACGGTTGGTGCGCCCGTATGTTTCCGACATATATCGCAGGAGCAGGTATGGGAATTATTAGGACTGCTGGCCGCGAAGCGAATCGAACCACACAGACAGCCACCAATGTAGACTTTAGACATGACAACTCCTGTCAGAAACACGTTGCCAGACACTAGCAGATGACAGGCTTTGCCACTAGATCCTCATGATAAAAAGGCGAGGGCGCGCATGGCAGATAGTCAGCTCCTGTGATGCACTTATAATAAACGCTTAATCATTACGTCTGGCTACGATAAATAACCGCGGAAAGGCCAGCAAAATTTTACCGTTTTCCTGCAGAGGATATTGTTCCTGAAGTAGCTCATGATAACGCGCGAGGTAAAGATGTTGCTCATTTTCGCTCAAATCACGCAACCAGGGCCGCAGGCCCGTTGAGCTTACCCAGTCGATAATCGATTGATGTGAATCCATAACGTGATAATACGTTGTGCGCCAGATATCCACCTCACAGCCCGCTTCAGTCAAAATATCATAGTAGGCGTGAACGCCAGGAAGCGGCGAGCGGCCCCGGTCAGGGTAGCCTTGTTCATAAGCCACTTCACGCATCAAAACATGCGTTGGCTCTAGCCAGTTATCCGGCATTTGTACCGCCAGCACGCCATTGCGAGCCAGTAGCGATACCAGATGCGGGAACAATTCATAGTGATCGGGAACCCACTGCAATGAGGCATTGGCATACAGCAGGTCCAGAGGCTGCTCTGTCTGGAATGAACGAATGTCCGCTTCAATAAAACGGCATGTCGGTAATGCATTGCGCGCCTCATTAAGCATGGCGGGTGAGGTATCTACCCCGGTAATTACAGCCGAGGGCCAGCGCTGATGCAGTAATGCCGTACTGTTTCCCGGACCACAGCCAAGATCGACCACTGAATGGACATTCTCTAACGCCACTCTGCTGAGTAATTCCGCAGCGGGTCTTGATCGTTCAGTTTCATATTGCAGATAAAGCGCAGGATTCCAGTCGGCCATGAATGAATCTCCAGTATGAGAGAAGAAGGCGGAAAGGGGCACATAAGTCCTTGCCGATGAGCCATTTCTTTTAGAAGATTATATGAAAATACAGGAGAAGGGCAGAAATATGCTGGAAACATCGAGGCTGATTTTACGCCCGTGGGAAGCCAAAGACAAAGCCCCGTTTGCCGCGTTAAATGCCGATCCGGACGTGATGCGTTTTTTTCCGGCTCCGCTGCAACGAACGGAAAGCGACAACCTGGCTGCCAGATTCCAGGAAGGCATTACAGAGCGCGGCTGGGGATTCTGGGCCGTTGAACTTAAAGAAACACAGCAGTTTGTGGGGTGTGTAGGTTTACATCCACAACCTGATAAATTTCACTTTTCACCCTGTACCGAAATAGGCTGGCGTCTTGCTAAATCCTTCTGGCACCAGGGGCTGGCATTGGAGGCCGCCGAGGCGTGCCTGACGTTTGCTTTCGAGGACCTGGCGTTAAGTGAGGTGGTTTCATTTACGTCGGTGCTGAATAAACCGTCAGAGCGTCTGATGATACGGTTGGGCATGAATAAAACTGAAGAGTTCGTGCATCCCGCGTTGCCCTCTGATCACCGGTTAGCACAACACATCCTGTATCGGAGGGGGGCAATTTGATTACCGTTTTTCGGAAAGTAAGCGATGTCTCATGGAGCAGTATATAACGATTATCTACTTGTCAAAGCCCACCAGAATTGTCTAATCACTGGCTCGTTAGAAATGTCCAAATGTTGAAAAGTCTGCTTAGTGCTGTGAGTTCAATGAGTCGATGCAACGCCATCTTTAATCAGGGGGGACGTTCATATGAACGGGCATATCCGGTCATCTTCCCCCAGTACATTACGGTTATTTTGATGTCAGCAATTCATATTTTTATGCCCAGTCTTTTGCTATTTCAGATGAGCTGGTAACAAAAGCATGTTGAGGTAGAATTTTTTCAAGTAAAAACACATTGGTTTCATGATCTGGATCTGCGCAGCAATCACTCACAACGATAAGGCGGTAATCCAGGTCAAACGCTTGCCCCACTGTAGAAAGCACAACGCCACTGGTCGTCACACCGGTAAGAATCAGCTCTTCGATGCCTTGAGCACGGAGAACCATCTCAAGTTCGGTAAACGAGAAAGCTCCGACTCTGCGTTTAACGATGACAACCTCATTCTCTGCCGGAGCGACATCAGGATGAATAGCCGTGCTCTCGTTGTCAGCCATAAAAATTCCATTCTCTTTAATCGCAGAAAAGATCGTGTTGTTTTTGCTGACCTCTGGATACCCCTTGCGGAATCCGACACTGACATAAATGACCGGTACGCCTGCCGTGCGTGCAGCGGCTATCAGTGATGCGGTATTGCGGATAACGTTTCCAGCGCTTTCTTGCGGGAGGAAATTGTTAAGGATGATCGTCTGAAAATCCATAACCAGCAGTGCGCTGTTTTTACTGATGTTACTAAGTTGATTTGACATTAAATTTCCGAAGTTTGCAGATGACGTGTAATGAAGTCAGTTAGCGTGTTGCTGACTGGCGATGGATTTTAAAGTTCCAGACCGCTCCGGATAGCAGGATGCAGCTGGTTGCCAGGAAGACGGCTCGCATACCGATATGCCCGCCGACAAAGCCGCCAATCAGCGGTCCGATGAACTGGCCAGCGAACTGTGCTGCGACGGAATAGCCAAGAATGCTGCCCACCATACCTTCTGGTACGCGGTGGCGTATCACTGCTGCAATACAAGGCAATAAGCCTCCGAGTGCCAGTCCCATAAGGAAACGCAGGGCAATCAGTTGCCACCCGGAGGTGACAAATGCCTGAGGGATCAGCAGTAAACCGGCCGCAGTCAGTGCCAGCGTGATAATGCGTAAATGTCCTATCCTGTCTGCCACTTTTCCTAGCCATGACGCGGAAATAATACTGCCCAGAGCCGTTGCAGCCATCACATATCCCGCTACTTTCGTTATCTGAGAAGCCTCACTGACGAGAGTGCGCACATAGACTGTGATAATGGGTTCTATCGACATATTGGCCAGCATCAGCAGCAGACCGGTGCAAAGCATGCAGATAATTACAGTACGGGCAGGCAACTGCGACCAGCTCACTCCCGTTTTTGCCACTGTATCCTCAGGCTTTTGCACCTCTTCGCGAATGAGTGTGAGGGTCATGATAAAGGACAGAAATATCAGCGCACCTGCACAGAAAAACGTGGTTCGAATACCGATCAGACCAGGAAGCCATCCTCCGGTAAGTGGACCGACAAGATTGCCAGCCATTACACCGGATGAAACAATCCCCAGCGCCCAGGCTGCACGGTCTCTGGGAGCCTGAACTGCGATAAGAATTGTCGCGCCGGATGAGTAGCCTCCTGCCAGGCCAACTAACAACCTTAATCCGACAAGTTGCCATATATTTGTCACCAGCCCCATAAGCGAAACAGTAGCTGCCATGCCAAGGCTGGCTCTCACGAGCATCGACTTGCGTCCATATCTGTCACCGAGTTTTCCCCAGACAGGGGCGATCAACCCGGCAGTGATAAACGTTGCGCTAAATGCTACGCCAGACCATTGAACGACCGCGGCATGCCCGCTAACACCCAGTTCTTCGACATACAAAGGCAGGAACGGCAGCATAAGGGTCATTGCGAAGACGGTTGAGAACGAGCCAATGAAGCAAACGAGCAGGTTTCGTTGCCAGAAGCTGTTATACAATTGGGTCATAGAAATACTCTTTCTTGGTATACCACATTGGTATACCATAAAGATAATGCATTTCACTGTCAATTTTTGGGAGATCATTGCCGTCATGAGCCAGGCATCTGAGGTTGAAAACCAATTAAGAAAACTGATACTCAACATGGAGCTGGGGCCGGGAGAGCGGTTAACGGAGCGCTGGGCTGAAGCGACGTTTAACGCGTCCCGGACACCTGTGCGTGCAGCATTACAAAAGCTGGAGTCGGAAGGGCTAGTATGTCGTGACGGGTTACGCTGGATGGTGGCACCGATTGATGTCGCTGAAGTTGAACAGCTGTGTATTTACCGGGAAGTACTGGAAGTGGCGGCATTAAAACTATCCGCCAGTCAAATGACGGAAGAACAACTCAACGGTCTGGAAAACCTGCTTAAAACGAATATTGCTGATGCGCCAGAAGAGGTGATGGACGATGCCGGGACACGATTCCATCTACAGTTGGCCCGTCTTTGTCAGAATGCGTTTATTTTCGAAGGGGTAAGCGATGCCCTGCGCCGACTTTCACGGGCACGATGGCTCGACAAAGCGCCGTCAAATCCCGCGTGGGATGATCATCGAGAAATAATTGCTGCGCTTCGGTCGCGGGATACTGATAAGGCAGCAGAATTACTCGCCGTTCATCTCTGCGAAAGCCGCCTCCGCCTTCTTGAGGCAATCAATTCAAGCAGGCGTAGCCTAAGGGCGAGAGGTATTGCGATATCCTAATATGGTCTCCAGGTCGTCGGGGTCGCAGATCTGTGAACGGGGTCAGTACGTAAAAATTATTACGTATCGGCGCGGTTTGAGTGGATGACCGGACACCATAAAAACCTCTTAACCAGCCAGAATTGGCTGGCTGTTTTCGTCGACGTCTGACGAATCGAAAAACAGACGTTATACGTAATGATCCGCGCACGAGTATTAAAGGCGTTGTGATGTAGATGCGGCGGCTGCGGGTGACGTTCGCCAGTTCCGGCGGTGGTGGCCACCACGGATTACGTAAAATTTCACGTAATCCGGTTTATCGATACGTGAATTTGCCATGCTGCGTGAAACGCGCTGTAAGCCGTTCGTTGTGTGATGTGGTTGATTGACCAGGCCGGAACCGTAAAAATGGCTCTCCGTGTCACTTGTCAAGGCTCAATTGAAATGTCCGTTATCCAGCTCAATTAAAATGACCACTTTGATCTCTCATTCTCTTTACTGATAGACTTTCCTCCGACTGAAACAACAGGATGATTGAGCCCATGCTTCGAT